>NZ_CP026363.1:4822500-5122500 GCF_004117055.1 Brevibacillus agri | reverse complement strand
GATGCTCGACACGAAAGTGCTGCAATTCAAGCCAGGGCTGCTGTGCGACCAGAACTATTGCGATGAATTATTGTCCCGTTGCGAGTTGAGCATCAGACAAGCTGCGCGTGCTTTGGTGTAAAAGGTTTGGTTTGTCCGTTATCATCCCATTTTAGGAAGGGGCAGTGCAGGAAGATGAGCCATTCAAGTGCAGAGCTGTGGAAAGAGCATGTGGAAGTTTTTCATCAGGTTGCCAAACATGCTATTCATTCCTATCCGAACTTGTCGCAAGCGACGGTCGATCTGTTGAATTACTCAGAGAACGCTACCTATTTGGTAAAAAACGTCCCCACTGCCGAAAAATACGTATTGCGCGTATGTCGCCCCGGCTACCACACGAAAGCAGAGATCGAGGGGGAGGTTCACTGGATCAGCTCGATCTATCAGGATACTTCCGTCGAGGTATCTCTGCCGATCGCAGGAAAAAACGGCGAATACATTCAGACGGTGCAACTGGACAGCGACTCCCAGGAATATTGCTGCGTGCTGTTTACCTTTCTGGAAGGCGAGGCGCCGGACGCGCATAACGAGACAGAGCTGGTCAAACAATTTGAGCTGATCGGTGAAATTTCAGCGCATTTTCATCAGCATGCGATCGACAACTGGGCTGCATTTCGCGAGATCAAGCGTCCTACGTGGGATTACGAAACAATTCTGGGAGAACGGCCGATCTGGGGCAGATGGCAGGATGGGGTAGCGATTACGCCAGAAAGACTGCACCTGTTTCAACAAGTAGCGGATATCATCAAGCCCCGGCTGGACCGTTTTGGAAAAGACGCAAACCGTTTCGGCCTGATTCATGCCGATTTGCGCAACACGAACCTGCTTGTCCTGGACGAACAAGTGAAAGTGATTGATTTTGACGACAGCGGGTTCGGGTGGTATCTTTTTGATTTGGCATCGTCCTTGACTTTTATCGAGCATAAACCGTACGTGCCTGACCTGATTCAAGCCTGGCTCAAAGGATATCGCAAAGTTCGAGCGCTGTCGAAAGAAGAAGAGCTGGAAATCCCTACGTTTATCATGATGCGCAGACTGCAACTGATCGCCTGGATCGGCAGTCGGGAAAATGAAACGACGAGGGAGCTGGGGGGTGAATACACGGAGCAGACGGACGCTTTGGCGAGACAATATTTGGAATATTCAAAAAGATTCTTTTGATTTTCGAGTCACATTAACCTTGCAACAACTTCTTGAACAAGAATGTGAGGGAGATGACGGTATGAGCAATCAATTGGAACTGAAAAAGACGTTGTCCGCTTTTCATCTGTGGGTAATCGGGGTCGGCATCGTCATTTCCGGAAACTATTTCGGCTGGAATTTCGGTTTGGCGGCTTCGGGGTACATCGGAATGCTGATCGCGATTGGCGTGATGGCTGTGATGTATTTGTTCATGTGCTTTGGCATCTCCGAGCTGTCCACGGCTTTGCCGTATGCAGGCGGGCCTTACTCGTTTGCCAGGCGGGCCATGGGGCCATTCGCCGGCTTTTTGACAGGCATCGGTGTGATTTTGGAGTATTTTATTGCCGCGCCCGTAGTGGCGATCGGGATTGGGGCTTATATCAACTTCCTGTTTCCGACGATCAATCCGATTTTGGCAGCCGCCTTCATGTACTTATTTTTTATGATCGTCCACATTATCGGAGTAAAGGAATATGCGAGTCTGGAAACGATCCTCGTCTTTATTGCGCTGGGCTTGATTGTCCTGATGTATTTTGTCGGCCTGCCGCAGATTTCTATGGAAAACTTGTTCGGCGCCGAAGGAACGCCGCTGATTCCGGGCGGGATCGAGGGAATCTGGGCGGCTTTGCCGTATGCGATGTGGCTGTTTCTCGCCATCGAAATGTTGCCGATGCTGTCTGAAGAATGCCGCGATGCCAAAAGGGATATGCCAAAAGGAATTTTGTCAGGAATCGTGACTTTGCTGATTTTGTCGGTTTTGACGACTACGGTTGCGATCGGCTTGAGCGGAATCGACCAGTTGAGCACCGCGAGTGATCCGTTGCCGACTGCTGTTGCCGCGACCTTTGGCAATACGTATTGGTTAGCGCAAATTTTAGCCTCGATTGGTTTGGTTGGATTGATCGCAAGCTTTTCCGGTGTCATTCTCGCTTATTCCCGTCAAATTTTCGCCTTATCCAGAGCAGGATATCTTCCGGCTTTTCTCTCCCACCTGCATCCTACACGCAGGACTCCGTATGCAGCGATCATTTTGCCAGGGATCATCGGTTTGCTGCTGGTCGTCTTGTTCAACCCGAATGATCTGATTCTGATTTCTACCTTCGGAGCGCTTGTGTCTTACATTTCCATGAACTTGTCTGTCATCATCCTGCGCAAAAAAGAGCCGGATCTCGTTCGTCCGTACAAAACCCCGTTGTATCCATTCATTCCGATCGTCTCGCTTGTATTGGCTGTCATTGCCTTGTTTGCCAGCTTCTTTGCGAATTTGACGTTCTTCTGGGTCAGTATCTCGGTGTTTGGCGTAGCGATCATTTACTATTTTGCCTGGGCGAAAAATCATATTAACGTCAACGCGCCGGAAGAACAGTTCAGTCAGGAGAGCAGACAACATCCGGCGAATGTGGAGCTGCAAAAATGAATAAAGAGATCGAACTCGTTTCAATCAAGGAAGGGAGGGGAGCACCGATGCCCGTTTTCGGGGAAGATATCCAGACGTTTTTGTTCGATAAAGACGGAACCTTGATCGACCTGCCGTCGATTTGGATTCCTTGGGCTTACGATATTCACCGACATCTCGCCGAGGTCATGCCCAATTGCCCGTTCAGTCTGGCGGAATTTGGAGATGCCGTAGGGATTTGGGGAGAGGATGAGGTCGACCCGAAAAGTCCGTTAGCGATTGCGAGCCTGGGGGAAATGCAGGCGGTGATCGCGTTCTTCCTGTATGAAAAGGGAGTGGCTTGGGATTCGGCCGTGCTTTTCGCCCGGGACAGCATCCAGTATGCGGACGAAAAGCAGAACAGCTCGGCGGCGATCCGACCCGTCCACGGCGTACGCGAGCTTTTGACAGAGTTGAAGAAAGCAGAGCGGATGCTTGGTGTCGTGACGGCGGATGATACGGAAAAAGCACGGGTGCAGCTAGAACGAGTGGGCCTGGCAGAATACTTCGATTTTGTGATCGGCAGCGATCAGGTTCAGAACGGAAAGCCGTATCCGGACATGGCGTATCTGGCGAGAGATCGTCATGGCATCGCGCTTGGCCAGACGGTAATCGTAGGCGATACGAATGCCGACATGCAACTGGGCAAGAGCGCAGGCTTAAAGGCGACGATCGGAATTGCTGCGAACAGCAGAAACGAAACCGCTCATTTGGCAGAGGCGGATTTGATTGTTACCAGCTATAGCGAATTGCTGGACATGATGAGGACGAGGAGGTGAGAAGATGGATTCGGTTTTGGTAGAAAAGATCACCAGGCTCGTTCTTGCCAAGCTGGAAGAGCGCCCGACTACGCAGCCACTTACGCCGGAAGAGCTCAGACGCTGGCAGGACATCTCGGCTTCCATACAGGGAACAAAAGCGGCAAACCCTGCTGCCGACGCTGCGCCTCGTCCGCTTTCGCGGGAAGAGCTCAAACGCTGGAACGAGATTACAGCATCCATGCAAGGGACAAAAGCGGGAGGACAGGTCACTTTTTACAGATACAATCAGTAGACGGATTCGCAGGTGGAAAGAAGGGAGGGTTTCCTATTCGCGCATTTGATCGTGATTTGGCGTCGATACAAGAGATGCGGGAAGCGGTGAGCCGGGCAAAGGAAGCGCACGCCAGGTTTCGCGCGTTTTCCCAGGAACAGGTTGATCGCATTGTGAAAAGCATTGCGGAGGCCGCCTACAAAGAAGCCGCGTCTTTGGCCCGGCTCGCGGTGGAAGAAACGGGAATAGGCGTTGTCGAGCATAAAAAGCTCAAAAACGAGTTAGGCTCCATGGGCGTGTACGAATCGATCAAGGATGAGAAGACGGTGGGAATCATCCGCAAAAACAGCAAAGACAAAATCGTGGAAATCGCCTATCCGTTTGGCGTCATTGCCGCGATTTGCCCGACGACCAATCCTACCTCGACCGCGATTTTTAAAACGTTGATTGCCTTAAAAGCGCAAAACGCAATCGTGGCGAGTCCCCATCCTTCAGCGGTAACGTGTACGATTGCCGCGTTGAAAATTTGTCATGACGCGGCTGTCGAGGCCGGCGCCCCGGAAGGGCTGATCGGCTGGATTCCCCAGCCATCGATTGAAACGACGCTCCAACTGATGAAGCATCGGGATGTCAGTCTGATTTTGGCAACAGGGGGAGGGGCGTTGGTCAAGGCCGCCTATAGCTCCGGTAAGCCGGCATACGGGGTAGGACCGGGAAACGGCCCCGTCTACCTGGAGAAGACGGCGAATGTGAAGCAGGCAGTCAAGCTGATTGTCGATTCCAAAACATTCGATAACGGCACGCTCTGCTCGTCGGAACAAGCCATGGTCGTTCATCGGAACATCAAGGAAATGACGATCCGGGAGCTTTTGCACAACGGCGGGTATATGTTGAACCCGGCAGAAAAAGCGAGGGTGGAGAGCGTCATTTCGCCGACAAAGGGGAAGCTGAATCCGGCGATTGTAGGGCGCTCCGCGGACGCGATCGCGGAAATGGCCGGTATTCACGTGCCGGCGGGAACCCGGCTGCTGGTCGCAGAGGAAGATCGGGTCGGAAAGGATGTTCCCTTTTCGATTGAGAAGCTCGCCCCGATCTTGCCTCTCTATACGGCAAACAGCGAGGAAGAAGCGAAGCAGATTTGCATCCAACTGTTGAATCTGGGCGGGCGGGGCCACAGTTGTTCGATCCACACAAGCGATGAAGAGGCCAGTTACCGGTTTGGGCTGGATATGCCCGTGTCCCGTATTTTGGTGAACACGCTCGCTTCCATCGGGGCGGCAGGGGCGACGACTGGTTTGCGCCCGTCGCTGACCTTGGGATGCGGATCGTACGGCGGAAATATTTCCTCCGACAACATTACGGCTCATCATTTGTACAACATCAAACGAATTGCGCACGGAATCAGAGAGGTTGCCATCCCCGTGCCACAGCAAGCGCATAGGGGACGCACGGAGCAAGCCGACAGTAACGATGTGGAAAAGCTGGTGCGCCAGGTGCTCAAGGAAGTCGAAAAGACGGCTCATTCCTGGAATCCTGCTGACGTTTCCAAAATCGTAGAAAACATGGTCGGCCAAATCTTGACCAAACAATGAACAGGGGGAGTAGCACATGGCTGGAGCGATTAATGGCGCGCTCGGAATGATCGAAACGAGAGGATTGGTAGCTTCCCTGGAAGCGGCAGATGCGATGGTAAAGGCAGCGAGCGTTACTCTGGTAGGAAAAGTCCATGTCGGTGGCGGCATTGTCACGGTTTTGGTCACGGGCGACGTCGGTGCTGTCAAGGCGGCGACAGAAGCAGGCAGCGCAGCCGCCCAACGCGTAGGCGAGCTGCTTTCCGCCCATGTCATTCCGCGCCCCCACAATGAACTGGAAATCATTTTGCCATAGGAAATCGCGCGTTCGCAAAAACATCCGGGAGGGCATGTGAATGCTGGTTGGCAAAGTGATTGGGAGCGTTTGGGCGACGCGTAAAGAAGACGGGTTGACAGGATTGAAGCTTCTGATCGTGCAACCAGGATTAACAGAAACGGATCGGCCAGGTCAGCCAGCTTTTGTTGCCGTTGATCGAATCGGGGCAGGGGTCGGCGATCACGTCATGGTGACGACGGGAAGTTCTGCCGCTTCTATCCTGGAAGGGAAGCGACTGCCGATTGATGCGTTGATTATCGGCATTATTGATTCGGTCGATACAGGAAGTGGGTAATGCACGTGACCAAATCATTGGGGATGATTGAAACGCGGGGGCTGGCGACCTCGGTTGCAGTCGTGGATGCCATGCTGAAGGCGGCGGATGTTCGGCTGGTCAATCAGGAAACAGTCGATATGGCGCTGGTGACGGTTTTCATCGAAGGAGACAGCAGCGCCGTCCGCATCGCAGTCGAATCTGGCGCACAGGTGGCGAAACAAACGGGAGCGTTGATCGCGTGTGCTGTCGTTCCCCGTCCGGATAGCGGCACAAGGAAGCTGGCGGAGACACAAGTGAAAAATTGGCGGATGTCCTGATGGCAAGTGCGGCGTCAGGACATGCAAAAATGGCAGGGAGGAATAGCAGATGGCAATGGAGCTGACTGCTTTAGGAATGATTGAAACTAGGGGACTGGTCGCTTCGGTCGAGGCGGCGGATGCGATGGTCAAGGCGGCAAATGTGCATCTGGTGGGCAAAGTTCACGTCGGAGGCGGCATTGTCACGGTGTTGGTTCGCGGTGACGTGGGAGCGGTCAAGGCGGCGACAGATGCCGGAGCAGCCGCCGCCCAGCGCGTAGGGGAGCTGCTTTCCGTACACGTCATCCCGCGCCCGCATGCGGAAATCGAAAGCATTTTGCCGCAAATAAAACCGCAGCTTTAATCCGCGGTTTTTCAAGTGAGGGATGACAAAATGAATGAAAACGTGATCCAATCCATCGTGGAAGAAGTGGTCAGCCAGTTTTCGAAACAGCCGCCAGCGGAAAAAGGGATTCCGCTTGCCGTTTCTGCGCGGCATTGTCATTTGAGCAGACGCGATCTGGAAGCGCTGTTTGGAAGCGGGTATGAATTAACCCCGATAAAAGCGCTCTCCCAGCCAGGGCAATTTGCCGCTCAGGAAACCGTCATGATTGCCGGGCCAAGGGGAGGCATCGAAAACGTGCGGGTGCTTGGTCCGGCAAGAAACTTGACGCAGGTGGAAGTCAGCAAAACCGATTCCATCAAATTGGGCTTGCAGCCTCCCCTGCGGAAGTCAGGCGATATTAAAGGGTCTTCTCCGGTTACGATCATCGGCCCAAAAGGAAGTATTTATTTGCAGGAGGGACTGATTATCGCACAAGCCCATGTGCACATGAGCCCGGCGGATGCGGCTGCTTTTCATGTGAGTGACGGGGAATACGTGCGCATAACAGTGGAGAGTGGACGCGCGCTTTCTTTTGAAAATGTGCTGATCCGCGTTTCGCCTGACTATCGGCTGGAGATGCATCTGGATACCGATGAGGCAAACGCCGGTTTCATCGCAACCGGAGCAACGGGAAAATTGATAAAGTACGCGGGTCTAGCATGATAAACTATGCCACAATCGAAGCGATCGTCAGAGAGATTTTGCGCAAATGGGAGCCGGAGTCTGCCAATAGACCAGATCTTCTCGTGCTGAATGCTTCCGCTGACGGCAGGCTGGACCAACTGGAAAAGCACTGGAATCTCATCAAACTGCCGTTGACGCCGACCCCGATTCCGGAAAATGTGCGCGATGCGGTCTTCCTGGATGCAACACAAGATTTGCTTGTCAAAGGCGCATTGGGCATTGCCGATACGCCGGAGAGCCAAATGTTGTCGACACTCCTTTTACGAGGCTTGCGCATCACGCTCATCCCGTCCGCTGAGTTGGAATGGATGCTGGATGTTTCCGCGGACAAGGCCGCGAATCCAGCGTATGCCCATCACCTTGGCAGCTATAAAAAGACGCTGGAGGGCTTTGGGGTGCGAATCGCTCCATTGGCTGCTCTCGCCGCGAGCGCCTCCCGCGAGCGGATCACTTTTCGGGGAAAACTGTTGACGCAAAGAGATATCGAGCAGATCAAGGAAGAAAAAATCTGGATTCGCAAAACGACGATTGTCACGCCGTTGGCCCGTGATGCCGCACGCGAAAAAGGAAAGAGCATCTGTGTGATCGATGGAACTGACGAAAAATGAGGTGAAAAGCTTGGCCAAGGCATTGGGAATGATTGAGACACGGGGACTGATCGGTTCGGTCGAAGCGGCGGATGCCATGCTGAAAGCCGCAGATGTCCGTTTGGTGAAACAGGAGAAAGCAGATGCGGCGCTGGTCACGATCTATGTGGAAGGCGATGTCGGCGCTGTGCAGGCAGCCGTCGAATCCGGGCGGGAGGCAGCAGCGCGAGTAGGGGAACTGATCGCCTCCCATGTGATTCCGCACCCGGATGACGGAATAAAAAAACTTTTGCAAACGGAAGAAAGCAAGACAAGCGCGAAACCGTCGGGCAATCCGGCCAAAGGGGAAGCCAGGGAGAAAGCCGCAGGAAAAAAGGCAACGGGCAACCAGCAAGCGGTAAAGGAGCAGGAAGAGCCGCCGCCGGAGTCGGGGGCATAAACCATTTCCGGCCAGAGCGGTAAGCGGGAGGAAACGGCATGGCTTTTACACGCAGAAAAATAGCGGTCATCGGGGCAGGCTTTACCGGCGCGACGACTGCTCTGATGCTGGCGCAAAAGGAGCTTGGCGATATCGTATTGGTGGATATCCCCTCCATGGAAAAGGCGACAAAAGGAAAAGCGCTTGATATGCTGCAAGCAAGTCCGGTGCAGGCGCTCAATGTCCGTATAACAGGCACCTCTGATTATGAAGAGATACGCGGCTGCGATCTGGTCATCATCACAGCCGGAATTGCCAGAAAGCCCGGCATGACAAGAGACGATTTGGTCGCGACAAACGCGGGGATCATCCGCGACGTATCCGAAAAAATCGCCCGTTATGCAGCGGATAGTTACGTCATTGTGTTGAGCAACCCGGTGGATGCCATGACGTACGTCTGCTATCAGACGACCGGTTTTCCGAAAAATCGCGTGCTCGGCCAGTCGGGAGTTTTGGATACGGCGCGCTTCCAGACGTTTGTGGCCCAGGAGCTGAACGTATCGGTTGAAGACATTTCCGCATTTGTCCTCGGGGGACACGGGGATGAGATGGTTCCGCTGATCCAGTATTCCTCGGCAGGCGGCATTCCGCTGGACAAAATCATCCCTGCCGACCGGCTGGAGGCCATCGTCGAGCGCACGCGAAAAGGCGGAGGCGAAATCGTCGAACTGCTTGGAACCGGAAGCGCCTACTACGCCCCTGCGGCTTCCGTCGTGCAAATGGCAGAAGCGATCCTCAAGGACAAAAAACGCATCCTGCCATCCATCGCCTACCTGGAAGGCGAATACGGCTATCGGGACATGTATTTGGGCGTGCCGACCATTCTCGGCGGCAATGGCGTCGAATGCGTGATCGAGTTGCCGCTTTCTGCCACAGAAAAAGCGGCTTTGGATCGCTCGGCCCGGTCGGTGAAACGGACGCTGGGCATGCTGGCGGGGGTGTGAAATAGAAGAAGCTTTGCTCAAGGCGTTGTCCTTATTTTTTAGGGCGGCGTCTTTTTTGTATTAATAAGTATTGATAAGATTCTTATCCAGTATAAGTTATCATGAACGAGGACAGCCTCTGTACGTAACTTCGTAGGTTACTCTGGCTACACGAAAGACGTGTGTACTACACCTATAGAGCGCTGTCGTCGCGGTCTGCCTTTTCTTTGCCGGCCTCAAATGGCTGCAGCTATCTTTTGAATGAAGTTTTGCTATAAAAATACATCCCGTCGACTAGACAGATAAGCGGCCTTGGTCCTGAAATGCATAGATCAAGCGTTATACACTATTTACCAAAAGTGTTATATGATTAATTTTGACATCGTTCTACAAAAAACTAGGTACAGGATGCGTTTCGGTATGGATAATCGCTGAATGATGAAGAGGAGGCGGTAATCATGAAATTCATCGCGCATATTCGTGAAAGCGACAAACAGATACAAAGTGTCGCGGAGCATTTGCTGGGAGTAAAAGCATTGGCGGAATCGATCGGCGAGAAGATAGGCGTCAAGCATATCGCAGGTCTGGCGGGTATGCTCCATGACATGGGAAAGTACACCGAGGAGTTTAAAGACTACATCATAAAAGCTGTGGAAAATCCAGGAGAACCGCCGAAAAGAGGGAGTGTCGATCATTCGACTGCGGGGGGCAGACTATTATACCAGAAATTTCATACCGGGAATCCTTCCAGGGGAAGCTGGATTTTAGCTGAGGTTGTCGGAAATGCGATCATTTCGCACCACTCCTACCTCCATGACTTTTTAAATAAGGATTTGGAATCTCCCTACTTGCATCGTGTCCGGGATAAACCGTTGAAGGAATACGACAAGTCGATCCAGCGTTTTTTTGACGAAGTAATCAGCGAGCAAGCATTTCATCAATATGTGTTACGTGCAATCGATGAACTGGAAGCTTATCTTGGCAAGCCTTCTGTAGAGAATAGCGAAAGCAAATTGATGTTTCTGACCAAGTTTGTGTTTAGTGCATTAATTGATGCAGATCGTACGAACACCAGGTTGTTTGAGGAAAACAAGCACGAGGAATCCAGTCCACGTCGCCAAGACCTGTTTCATACATACTATGAGAGGCTGATGAAAAAGCTTCATTCTTACCAAGAGAAGGAAGAGGCAAAAACACGGATCAACGAACTGAGAAAGGAATTGTCAGACCAGTGCGACAAGTTTGCGGAGAAGCCGTCTGGTATCTATACGCTGTCCATTCCGACTGGTGGCGGAAAGACTTTGGCGAGTTTGCGGTATGCGCTCAAGCATGCCATTCGAGAAAACAAAAAGCACATTATTTATGTAGTACCGTTTACAACGATTATCGAACAGAACGCAGAGGAAGTCCGTAAAATCCTTATGGACGACGAACATATTCTGGAGCACCATTCCAACGTCATAGACGACATGAGCGATGACGATGAGGCCCAGGATGGCATGATTAATGCACGGCAAAAATTGAAGCTGGCCAAGGATAACTGGGATTCACCCATTATTTTTACAACGATGGTTCAGTTTCTGAATGTGTTCTATGCCAGGGGAAGCAGAAATATACGAAGGCTTCACAACTTATGCGAGTCGGTCATTATTTTTGACGAGGTACAGAAAATTCCGGTTTCATGTGTATCGTTGTTTAATCATGCGCTGAACTTTTTGAAATCGCATGGTCATTCCAGCCTTATTCTTTGCACGGCTACCCAGCCGGCCCTTGATTTTGTAGAGCGCCGGTTGGAAATCAGTGCTGACTCTGAAATGATTCAAAACGTGGATCACGTCATTGAAGCTTTCAAACGGGTGGAAATTGTCGATAAAGCTACGGATGAAACTTTTGACACGAACAAGCTGGCTGATTTTATTACCGAGAAAACGGAAGAAGTCCAAAGTATTCTGGTTGTCTTAAACACAAAAACGGTTGTTAAGAGATTGTATCGGCGAGTGGAGACGCTCGATATTCCGCTCTACCACCTGAGTACGTCGATGTGTGCGGCGCATCGAAACCACATCCTTGGGCAAGTGCGGGATCATTTGCAGCGTGAGGAAAAAGTGATATGCATTAGTACGCAGTTAATTGAAGCGGGTGTGGATGTCAGTTTTGATTGTGTGATTCGCTCGTTGGCCGGACTGGATTCGATCGCGCAGGCTGCCGGCAGATGCAATCGCCACGGGGAGAAGGAAATACAGCAAGTGTATGTCATCGATCATGCAGAGGAGAATTTGAATCATTTGCAGGAAATCAAGGCAGGCAAAAACCTGGCGAAACGAATGCTTCTCGACCTCAAAGCAGATCCCAGCCTGCATGGCGGCAATCTCTTGTCCGTTCAGGCGATGGACAAGTATTTTCAAGAGTTTTATACGGAGTTTGCTTCCCGTTTAGATTATTTTATTCGCGGGCTGGAGAAGCACATGACAGAGTTGTTGATGGCAAACAGGAACAACAGCTCCTATAACCTCGCGTACACACAATCCAAAAGGGAGAGTTTGCCGCTATTTATCGTGAACAGCTACAGGACGGCAGCCGATTTCTTTCAGGTGATCGATGACCAGACAACAACCGTTCTTGTTCCGTACGGAGAGGAAGGAAAAGAGATGATTGCACGACTAAATGGCGATGAAACTATTGAGAACCTGTCCAGGCTGCTGCGAAGGGCACAACAGTATACGATCAGCCTGTTTTCGTATGAACGAGAGCAACTGGTCAAGAATGATGGGCTAGTAAGCTTGCTGGATGGAAAAATACTGGCGTTGAAAGAATCAGCCTACAGCGGGGAGTATGGCTTGGATGTTGAGAATGACAGCCGGTTTGAAATGAGTATGTTTTGAATGGGAGTAGAACCTATCTGCCTGTAGAGATAGGTTCTCGTATCATAAAATATATATTTCAATCCACGCCTTTGGGCGACAACATATTATAACATAAAGAAAATGGGATATTAAACGTTCATATAATTTATTATACTATTGACTGTGTAGTAATAAATTGGTATTATTGGACTATCAAGTCAGGACAAGAAAGGAGGTGATGCTATGCGAAACGCTATAGAATTTGAAGTATTTGGGCCTTATGCGCTATTTACAGACCCGTTAACAAAACTTGGCGGAGAAAAGCTGTCCTACCAAGTGCCTACCTACCAGGCCCTAAAGGGCGTAGTCGAGTCCATTTACTGGAAGCCTACTTTGGTGATGATTGTAGATGAAGTGCGGATTATGAACCCGATTCGCATGGAGTCCAAAGGCGTTCGTCCGATTGAATACGGCGGAGGGAACACGCTTGCCAACTATACGTATTTGCGAGATGTGCGCTACCAGGTGCGGGCCCATTTCGAGTTCAATCTGAACCGCCCGGAACTGGAGTATGATCGCAACGAGCATAAGCATCACAATATTTTGAAACGCTCGCTTCGGGCTGGAGGGCGAAGGGACATCTTCCTTGGCACGCGGGAATGTCAGGCATATGTCGAGCCATGCGTGTTTGGCGAGGGAGAAGGATTCTATGACAACTACGGAGAGATTCATCTGGGAACGATGGTGCATGGCATCAATTATCCGGACGAAACCGGACGGAATCAGATGGAAGTTCGCCTATGGAATCCTGTCATGAAGAACGGGTTTATCCGCTTTTCTCGACCAGAGGAGTGTACGCAAATCCGGACGGTTGCCAGCATGAAGCCAAAGCATTTCGACTCTGCTAACCTACTCTCCGTGGATGATCTGTTTGCCGAACTGGAAGAGGTGGATAATCGATGAGCTGGCTTTTGAATTTGTACGAGACATACGAAGCGAATCTGAATGTTGTCGGCAAGGTCGAGAGAAAGTATAACGACCAGGAGTACATGCTGCTGCCCGTTTCGCATACGACACAAAACGCCCATATCGAAGTGGACATAACGGAAGACGGACACTTTCATTCAGCGACAGTCGTTGAGAAAAGCGATGCGAGTACAGTGATCCCGTGTACAGAAGATTCTGCCAGTCGATCAGGTACAAAGATCGCTCCTTATCCCTTGCATGACAAATTAAGCTACGTAGCGGGAGATTACAGAGCCTATGGTGGAGAAATCAAAAAGGAAGAGGCTTTTCCGCACTATATCAAGCAATTGGAAGAGTGGGCAAGCTCTCCATACGCTGTCGACAAAGTGAAAAGCATCTACCACTACCTACGCAAAGGGCGGTTGATTCAAGATTTAGTCGAGCATGGAATTTTATATGTAGACGAAGATCAGCGACTGCTTAGCAAATGGGATAAAAATGCCGAAGCGCGATACGGAGCGAAGCCACCGATTTTTTCGGTAGTGGCTGGCGAGCAAACAAGCGCATTTGTCAGATTTAACGTCTACTCGCCCACGAAGGTACTGACGAAGGTGTGGAACGATCAGCAGGTATACGATTCTTTCATTCAATTTTACAGCAGCAAGCTAGGTGGCGAAGATTTCTGCTATGTAACGGGTAAGAAGCTGCCTGCAACAGACAAGCATGCCAACAAAATCAGGAATGCAGCAGACAAAGCCAAGCTGATCTCGGCGAATGATAACAGCGGCTTTACATTCAGAGGGCGGTTTACGCAAAGCAATGAGGCGGCAAGCATCAGCTACGAGGTATCCCAGAAAGCGCATAATGCTCTGAAGTGGCTAATCAATCGCCAAGGGAAAATGATCGATCAAAGAGTGTTTCTTATCTGGAGCAATCGTGAACTGGATATTCCCGATATTACTGAGGATTTATTTTCGATTGATTCTACTTCTTCGGACTCTATCAAAGACAAAATTGCATATACCAATAAAGAATTGGCTGTAGAGGTAGCGAAAGCATTAGAAGGATATCGCAACAAATTGGCAGGTTTGCCCGACAGAAAAGAAAATGTAAATATTTTGGTTCTCGATTCGGCAACAACGGGGCGCATGGCGGTGTTGTATTACCGTAATATGGATAAAGAGCAGTATTTGGACAAGCTGGTGAACTGGCATTCGACTTGCACATGGTTGCATAAATACCGCAAAAATGACAACGGAGACTTTGTGCAGTTTATTGGAGCACCTGACTGGAAGGATATTGCATTTGCCGCATACGGACCACGGGCAAGCAAGGAAGTGGTCAAAGGTGTCAAGGAGCGAATGTTGCCTTGTGTGCTGGATGGCCGAAACATTCCATTGGATATCATAATGAGCTCCTGCCGGCGTGCAGCCAATCCCGTTTCCATGGAAAAATGGGAGTGGGAGAAGACGTTGAGCATCGCGTGTGCCCTGGTTAACAAACAGGAAGAACAGGAGGGATTAAGAGTGGCGTTGGATGAAAGCATCAATGACCGGGATTATTTGTTTGGTCGTCTGTTGGCCGTGGCTGATGTTTTGGAACGACGAGCGTTGGGGGCTGACGACCGCGCCAGCAATGCGGTTCGCTATATGAATGAGTTTGCAAGGCATCCCGAGCGAACCTGGCGGACGATTCAGGCGTGCTTGCAGCCTTATCAGGCAAGGCTGGGCAGACAAGCGTTCTATTTCAACCGTCTGATTGACGAAATAGGATCGCGTATTCCCATTGAACAATTCAATAACAAACCATTGTCCGGCAAATTTTTGCTCGGATTCTACAGTCAAAGGCACGACCTGTATACGAAAAAAAGCACGACCGATACAGAGGAAACGGAAGCAACTCATTAAAAAGGAGAGAATCATATGACAACGCTCGATCATAAAATCGATTTTGCCGTCGTTTTATCGGTGACGAAAGCCAATCCGAACGGGGACCCGCTGAATGGCAATCGGCCACGGCAAAACTATGATGGCCATGGAGAAATTTCTGATGTCGCATTGAAACGGAAGATTCGAAATCGTCTGCAAGATATGGGCGAATCCATATTTGTACAGTCCAATGATCGCAAATCAGATTCTTATGGAAGCCTTCGAGAGCGGGCAGATGCGAATGCCGAGCTGGAGAAGGTATTAAAGTCCAAAAACGTATCCAGCGATGAGTTTGCCAGAATTGCTTGCCAGGAATGGATCGATGTTCGAAGCTTTGGTCAAGTATTTGCATTCAAAGCGGAAAAAGGAGCGGGTGTATCTGTCGGCGTAAGAGGGCCTGTTTCCATTCATACGGCGACCAGTTTAGATCCGATTGACATCTCCAGCGTCCAGATTACCAAAAGCGTGAACTCGGAGCCTGGAGCCTCTCGCGGCTCAGATACGATGGGAATGAAGCATCGAGTCGACTCAGGGGTGTATGTCTTTTACGGTAGTATCAATACGCAGCTCGCCGAAAAAACGGGATTTACGAACGAAGACGCCGAGAAAATCAAGAGGGCGTTAGTGACCTTGTTTGAGAACGATGCGTCTTCTGCCCGTCCGGAAGGAAGTATGGAAGTTCACAGGGTGTATTGGTGGGAGCATCCATCCAAGTTGGGCCACTATTCCTCTGCAAAGGTACATCGATCGTTATTGATTGAAAGACTTGTAGAAGAACCCAAGAAATTTGACGACTACATGTTCTCGGTGCAACCATTGGATGGGTTGAAAGTAGAGATTTTGGATGGAATTTAGTGAAGACGATCATTATTTACTTTTGTCCGGCATTCAGCATTTTCAGTTTTGCAAACGGCAGTGGGCATTGATTCACATTGAACAGCAGTGGGAGGAGAATGTCAGAACGATAGAGGGCGTACATCTTCATCGGAAGGCAGATCAACCGTTTGCCAGAGAAAAGCGAGGAGACAAACTGATCGTTCGAGCCATGCCTGTAAAATCGGAAAGCCTCAAGATCACAGGCGTTTGTGATGTGGTAGAGTTTGTGAAAAGCGATAACGGCGTTGAAATCAATGGGGCTTCCGGCAAATACACTGCGTATCCCATTGAATATAAACGCGGAAAGCCGAAAAGCGGAGAAGAGGATGTCGTACAATTAGTTGCCCAAGCCATTTGTTTGGAGGAAATGCTGTTGTGCGACATAGACCTCGGCTATATTTTTTACCATGAGATCAAGCATCGAGTCGAGGTCCCGCTAACGGCTGATTTGAAAGATAAGGTGAAGCTGATTGTGGCTGAAATGCAAGACTACTATCATCGCAGACATACTCCTAGAGTGAAGACGGGGTCCTTCTGTCGAAGTTGTTCCCTTCAAAATATTTGTTTGCCGGAGCTCATGAACAAACGAACCGTAAAAAGTTACGTTGAAGGGAAAATCAACGAATGAAGAAACTGCTAAATACGTTGTTTATTACACAGCCCGATGTGTATTTATCGCTTGATGGCGATAATATTGTTCTCCTCAAGGATCAGGAGAAGTTGGGGAGGCTGCCATTACACAATTTGGAATCGATCATCTCATTTGGCTACACCGGCGCCAGTCCAGCTTTGATGGGATATTGCGCTGAGCGAAACATTTCATTGACATTCTTCACCATGAACGGGCGATTTCTTGCCAGAGTGATTGGGGAAAGCAAGGGGAATGTCGTCCTGAGAAAAAAACAGTATGTGGTGTCAGAGGATGAGGCTCTTTCCGCAAGAATTGCTCGTAATTTTATAGTAGGCAAGATTTACAACCATAAATGGATGATTGAAAGAATGACCAGAGACTATCCTTTGCGGATCGATGTAGACCGATTTAAGGATGCATCCAAGCAGCTATCTTCTTTACTTTTGGACGTGAGGGATTGCGAAAATCTGGAGAGGCTAAGGGGGCTAGAAGGTCAGGCAGCTATTTGCTACAATAGGCTATTTGACTCCATGATTTTACAACAAAAGGAAAGTTTTTACTTTCGTGCACGCTCACGAAGACCGCCGCTGGATAACGTGAATGCGATGCTGTCATTCGCATATTCTCTATTGGCGATTGATATGGCAGCGGCACTGGAAGGTGTTGGATTAGACGCCTATGTTGGTTTTTTGCATCGAGATCGGCCGGGGCGCGCTTCCCTGGCCCTAGATGTGATGGAGGAGCTGCGAGGAGTTTTTGCAGATAGATTTGTGCTGTCGTTAATTAACAAAAAGATTGTGAGCAAGGAAGATTTTTTCCAAAAAGAGAATGGTGCCGTCATTATGGGAGATGAAGCGAGAAAGAAGTTCCTAATGGCATGGCAAAATAAAAAACAGGAGAAAATTACTCATCCATTTCTTGGGGAGAAAATTTCCTGGGGCCTAGTTCCGCACGTACAAGCTTTATTGTTAGCCCGTTTTTTACGTAATGATTTGGATGAGTATCCTCCTTTTTTGTGGAAGTAGGTGAATGGTGTGCTGGTATTGATCACGTATGATGTGAGCACAGTTAGCAGTGCAGGGCAAAAAAGACTTCGCCGCGTCTCGAAAATATGCCAAAATTACGGTCAACGTGTCCAAAATTCCGTGTTTGAATGCATTGTCGATTCCACACAGCTTACTTCATTGAAGCTGGAATTGCTCTCGATCATCGATCTGGATCAGGATAGCCTCCGTATTTATCAATTAGGCAATCATTACAAGAATAAGGTAGAGCATTTGGGTGTGAAAGAATCAATTGATTTAGAGGGGCCATTGATTTTCTAGTGCGAATGTGAAGCGCACACGAATTCCCTGGGGGATTCGCACCCGAAAAACGGGTTAAAATGCCGTTTTTTGTCTGCTTTCTCTAAATTATCTTAACGTATGAATGAATTTGAGCGTATTTTGATTACAAATATGAAAATGAAAGCATATTTGGGGTGAAAATTCGCTGTCGCATCCTACGCGGATGCGTGGATTGAAATCCCGTCCGCCCGTAAAAACAAGAGGTTGGACGTGTGTCGCATCCTACGCGGATGCGTGGATTGAAATACGCCAAGATAGCGTTTGACATACTGGTCAACGTCGCATCCTACGCGGATGCGTGGATTGAAATGGGTGTGTTCGTGTTGATTTTAACCTTATAAGGGTCGCATCCTACGCGGATGCGTGGATTGAAATTATACGGGATGTCCTCGATCAATTCTTCGTTGACACGTCGCATCCTACGCGGATGCGTGGATTGAAATGTCTTTGCGTCAAAACAAAAACACCTCCGTGACCACGTCGCATCCTACGCGGATGCGTGGATTGAAATCGCCAGCAGTTGCTTCGCGCGCTGCTCGACTTGGGTCGCATCCTACGCGGATGCGTGGATTGAAATATCGTTGATTAGCTGCACGTTCACTGTCCCGCCAGTCGCATCCTACGCGGATGCGTGGATTGAAATAGATGCAGACCCCTCAACCGGCAGCGTGTTTCCTTCGTCGCATCCTACGCGGATGCGTGGATTGAAATTCAATCGTTGTCCGTCGCGGTGCGTAATCGCGAGTCGCATCCTACGCGGATGCGTGGATTGAAATCGCGACCAACACGTCATCCGCTTCGAGTTCGAGCGTCGCATCCTACGCGGATGCGTGGATTGAAATTTGCGCAGTCAACACGCGCTCCCCTTTGTGCAGTCGTCGCATCCTACGCGGATGCGTGGATTGAAATAACGAAGGTGCCGAGGGCGTACGGAAGTTCCAGCGGTCGCATCCTACGCGGATGCGTGGATTGAAATTCTTGACGATTAACGTTTAAACGTAAAGGACGGTGTCGCATCCTACGCGGATGCGTGGATTGAAATGACCCGATTGTCCAGTTGGTGCAGGGCGTGTCGGTCGCATCCTACGCGGATGCGTGGATTGAAATGACGCGAGTCATTAGCGGGCACACCGGGCAGGTCGTCGCATCCTACGCGGATGCGTGGATTGAAATCTCGACATACCGGCAGAGAAGCACGGGAACAAGTGGTCGCATCCTACGCGGATGCGTGGATTGAAATACTTTCGAGGGATACGAAATCCTCGACCGAATTGCGTCGCATCCTACGCGGATGCGTGGATTGAAATGCGAATAACGGACTCAAAGGGTCTGACGCAGGTACGTCGCATCCTACGCGGATGCGTGGATTGAAATCTTAGACTCGATTATGTTACGACGGATTTTTGCAGTCGCATCCTACGCGGATGCGTGGATTGAAATTCCACTGTCTCTACTATCGTAAAAAAAAGACTCTCAGTCGCATCCTACGCGGATGCGTGGATTGAAATATTTCGCTCACTCCTTTGTTTTGTTGACTTTATAAGTCGCATCCTACGCGGATGCGTGGATTGAAATAATGTTAGCTGGGGTAATTGTGCTGGCGGCGGGGAGTCGCATCCTACGCGGATGCGTGGATTGAAATCGCCTGACCAGGCGGCGTCGCCCTTGCAAAAGCTGGTCGCATCCTACGCGGATGCGTGGATTGAAATTATACTTAACCGTTTGTGGCGGGAGTCTTGAGGGGGTCGCATCCTACGCGGATGCGTGGATTGAAATGACAGGCATTGTCTAATTTTGTCGAATTGGCTTTGTCGCATCCTACGCGGATGCGTGGATTGAAATCCGGATAGCCCGTTTCGCACCGCCCCTACGGCGCCGTCGCATCCTACGCGGATGCGTGGATTGAAATCCTACAACGTGACTTAGTAAGTAAAACTGCAAAAGGGTCGCATCCTACGCGGATGCGTGGATTGAAATATTAGGCACGTGATGCGATCCCCCTATAACCATTTGTCGCATCCTACGCGGATGCGTGGATTGAAATAAAAATAAAAAGCCCGCGCTTGGCGGACTTTTTGGTCGCATCCTACGCGGATGCGTGGATTGAAATACGCGGCGGCTGGACGAGATGTTTGGTTGCTGCGCGTCGCATCCTACGCGGATGCGTGGATTGAAATCCCGTCCGCCCGTAAGAACAAGAGGTTGGACGTGTAGTCGCATCCTACGCGGATGCGTGGATTGAAATCCCGACCCCCGGCGGCAGCCTGTGGCTGCCGCAACGTCGCATCCTACGCGGATGCGTGGATTGAAATCTCCCCGCCGCCGCCAGCAGCACAATTACCCCAACTAGTCGCATCCTACGCGGATGCGTGGATTGAAATCCGATGTGGTAGTTCTCCCAAAGACAAAAATAGCGTCGCATCCTACGCGGATGCGTGGATTGAAATGCCATTGCAAAAACTTTGGAATAAGTTTTTTACGTCGCATCCTACGCGGATGCGTGGATTGAAATTCCCCTTTATAAAAATAAAAAGCCCGCGCTTGGCGGTCGCATCCTACGCGGATGCGTGGATTGAAATATAGACTCGGACTTGTAGCCTGCTTTGAGGCGAGTCGCATCCTACGCGGATGCGTGGATTGAAATTGACCAGCCCGTCGAAGGGTACTTCTGCACATTGTCGCATCCTACGCGGATGCGTGGATTGAAATAGATTCCCACTCAATACCTACTCCGTAGATGTGACGTCGCATCCTACGCGGATGCGTGGATTGAAATACCGGAGTTTACGGCTACGATGGAGTACCAACTAGTCGCATCCTACGCGGATGCGTGGATTGAAATACCTTTTCAAAAGAGGACGACGCACTAATCATGAGTCGCATCCTACGCGGATGCGTGGATTGAAATTACGGCTGCAGCAACCATCCGAATTGTGATTTTAGTCGCATCCTACGCGGATGCGTGGATTGAAATAGAGACAATCGGCGCTCCATCTGCATCGTATCGGCGTCGCATCCTACGCGGATGCGTGGATTGAAATACCGGAGAGAACCTGGGGATGGCCGGGAAAACCAGTCGCATCCTACGCGGATGCGTGGATTGAAATATTTGGGTGAGGAGGAAAAAGGTGATGAGTTAGATGGTCGCATCCTACGCGGATGCGTGGATTGAAATGCATGAGGGCGGCAGCTCGCGCTCGATCCGCGCGTCGCATCCTACGCGGATGCGTGGATTGAAATAACGACTGGTACGAGAGTGGAGGTAAGGACATGATGTCGCATCCTACGCGGATGCGTGGATTGAAATTATAATTATGTTTTTTAAAGGCTTATTTGTTGCTGTCGCATCCTACGCGGATGCGTGGATTGAAATCATGTCTCGTAAGCATGCTGCTTGATCTCGTCGCTGTCGCATCCTACGCGGATGCGTGGATTGAAATCTCCTGATAATGGTCGGGCAGCGGTCGAAGGGCCTCGTCGCATCCTACGCGGATGCGTGGATTGAAATCGTCAAATCCGCGCACAACCGTAATGACGTCGCCGTGTCGCATCCTACGCGGATGCGTGGATTGAAATGCCGACCATCCGCTTGATCGCGCCCTGCTCCATCGTCGCATCCTACGCGGATGCGTGGATTGAAATCGGGAGCTGGCGGAGGAGTTGGCGCCGTTTACCGTCGCATCCTACGCGGATGCGTGGATTGAAATGATCGGTGTTTACCGGGTAAAGGCGATCCTTCGCAGTCGCATCCTACGCGGATGCGTGGATTGAAATTGAAAAACTCCATGGTTAGAGCCTCCCTTTGATTAGTCGCATCCTACGCGGATGCGTGGATTGAAATGCGGATACGGCAACGACACAGAGAGCACGACAAGCGTCGCATCCTACGCGGATGCGTGGATTGAAATCCTCTTTGCCATGTAACCTCATCCCCCTTTATAGTCGCATCCTACGCGGATGCGTGGATTGAAATGCACTGTGTCTTTGTTTATTGGAGATGGCGGCAAGAGTCGCATCCTACGCGGATGCGTGGATTGAAATCCGGAAGAGACGCTGGAGATCATGGAGCAGATTGAGTCGCATCCTACGCGGATGCGTGGATTGAAATCATAGCCATTGCCGAGGGAGAGCGATGGTTGGGCGTCGCATCCTACGCGGATGCGTGGATTGAAATCCCCAGCAAGTTAAAATTCGCGTCGATTATTCGGTCGCATCCTACGCGGATGCGTGGATTGAAATTCCGGGGACAATCAAACAACTGTTCAACTTTTCCGTCGCATCCTACGCGGATGCGTGGATTGAAATATCGAAACTGTAGGGCATCGCTCGCTCATCTTGTGGTCGCATCCTACGCGGATGCGTGGATTGAAATCAATATGGTTGCCAGCTTGGCGGATGGCGCAAAAAGTCGCATCCTACGCGGATGCGTGGATTGAAATAACCGTCGTTTCTTCGAGCTGGCAAGCACGAGCGAGTCGCATCCTACGCGGATGCGTGGATTGAAATTAAAATACTCGGCGAACTCGTCCGCCGTGTAAAAAGTCGCATCCTACGCGGATGCGTGGATTGAAATACTCGGCGTCAGAGCCTGTGGGCTGTTAAACGTGTGTCGCATCCTACGCGGATGCGTGGATTGAAATTACCAGTTTTACACCGGCGAGATCGTGAACGGTAGTCGCATCCTACGCGGATGCGTGGATTGAAATTGTAGGCGATATGAAGAAGTGAATGGTGAACTAGCGTCGCATCCTACGCGGATGCGTGGATTGAAATTGTTTTTCGGACTGTTTCTTTGTTTATTGGTGATGGGTCGCATCCTACGCGGATGCGTGGATTGAAATACATAACCGTGATCGCGATAAGTTCCGCACCCACGTCGCATCCTACGCGGATGCGTGGATTGAAATAAATTGCGCCTGGTAAACTGGTGCAATAACGCCGTCGCATCCTACGCGGATGCGTGGATTGAAATTGCTCCAAGTACGCAAAGTCGCATCCTACGCGGATGCGTGGATTGAAATCTGATCGTTCGACGTTCACGGGATACCGCAATTACGTCGCATCCTACGCGGATGCGTGGATTGAAATTTTTGAGGTTTTTGTGTGTACTGGTGATAGTAAAAGTCGCATCCTACGCGGATGCGTGGATTGAAATAGGTAAAACGCCCCGTCGTCGTGTGGAACCTCCAGTCGCATCCTACGCGGATGCGTGGATTGAAATCATCTGCTGCATCAATCGTTTTATGTGCTCGATGTAGTCGCATCCTACGCGGATGCGTGGATTGAAATTTATCGATCTGTGGGGGGATCATCTTGAAGTTGGCGTCGCATCCTACGCGGATGCGTGGATTGAAATTGCGGGGCGACGGGAAACAAAGGTCCAGACGGAGTCGCATCCTACGCGGATGCGTGGATTGAGTAAGCGTCAAATAGCCCCCACCTTGTTGCCAAGATGAGGGCTGGTCTATGCTGGGGTCAAGAGTTGAACACGTTGCAAGTTAGCGGTAACCACGGCGACCAAGGCAGCAAACTATCCAGGGTTTCTGGATTTTTCAGATCGGGAAGCTGTGGGAGTTGTTCGAATAGGTACGTCAAGTACTTGAACGGGTTCAGTCCATTCTCCTTTGCTGTTTCGATGACACTGTAGATGATTGCGCTCGCCTTTGCACCGCGAGGCGTATTGGCGAACAGCCAATTCTTTCGTCCGATCACAAACGGCTTCATCGACCGCTCGCTGCGGTTGTTGTCAATCTCGAGCCGCCCATCCTGCAAAAACGCCGTCAGCTTGTCCCACTGATTCAGGCTGTAGGCAATCGCCTGCCCCAGCAGACTTTTGGGAAGCGTTCGGGGGCGTTGCTGACGCAACCATGCCAAATAAGCGTCCAAAATGGGCTTGCTTCGCTCCATTCGGACGGTATAGCGTTCCTCTGGTGTCACGTCCTTCAGTTCCCGTTCAATGGCAAAGAGCTGGTTGCAGAACTGAAGCCCTTGCTGAGCTGCTGTTTCGTTTTTGTCTTGGGAGGCGGGCAGCGCCTTCAACGCCTCGTCAAACTTGCGACGCGCATGTGCCCAGCATCCAACGAGGGTGACATCCTTCACCTTGTGGTAACCGGCATAGCCGTCCACGTGAAGATAGCCGCCAAACCCCGTCAGAAAGTTCCGGGGATGCTCACCGCCGCGCGTTGTCCGGTAATCGTAGAGCACGATGGGCGGACCCATGCGGCCTGTCCGGTACAACCACAAATAGGACTGCGTCTCTGCGGATCGGCCAGGCTCGCGCAATACCTGCAGCGTCGTTTCGTCGGCGTGCAGAATATCCTGGTTCAGCAGATGCTCCCGCATGCGGTCTGTCAGCAGGGAGAGCCACTGCTCTGCCCCGTAGATCATCCAATTCGCCAGCGTCTGCCGCGAGATCGTCAGACCCATGCGGGCAAACTGTTGCTCCTGTCTGTACAACGGTTGGCTGTCCACGTACTTCTGCGTCATGACATACGCCATACTCGAAGGAGAAGAGAGGCTTCCGGGGTAGACAGGCTCTGGCATCGGAGCCGTGACGATGGGTGTGCGAATTTCCTCTCGTTCACAGCGGCGGCAAGCATACACCTGGCGAACATGACGCACGACTTTCACTTCTGCCGGGATGACCGTGATTTCGTTACGGGTCTCGGTACTCATCTCGTGGAGAGGACCTCCGCAGCATGCGCAAACTTGCTCCGTTTTCGGCAGTTCATAGAGGACCGTTTCCACGGGGAACTGGTCCAGCTTGGATTTGCGGCCAGCAGACTTTTTACGGCTGTACGTAACCGTTTCTACATCCGGTTCCTGAGCGGCAGGAGTCGCCAGCATCTCGGCTTCGTTGAACAGGTTCAGCTCCAGTTGATCCGGATGCGTCTTCTCGCTGGAGGCACCGAAACGTTTTTGCTGGGCCAGTCGGAACTGCTCCTCGTACCATTTGAGTTTGGCCATGAGCTCGGCGTTTTGCTGCTCCAGTTCGAGGCAACGGTCCTGCAGATGTTCCATTGTAATGTGGGGCGTTTCACTTGTTTTTTTCATACTTGTTTGATTCGACAACTGAGCAGGAATATCCTGTGCCCTTGTTTGGAAAATAGGCTCAAATGACTGTGCGGGCCGTCACCTCCGGATGTTCTTGGTGTTGTTCAAGTGACAACCCATCGAGCAGCCAGCGCAGCTCACGTCGGGTCATTTTCATCGGCGCAGCGCTCGCATCTGTCGGCCAGCGGAACTTGCCACGCTCCAACCGACGGTAGTAGAGCCAGAATCCGTTATGCTCCCAATAAAGGATTTTCAGTTTGTCTCGCTGTCTGTTGCAAAAGACAAACAGCGCAGATGAAAACGGATCGAGATGAAATCCCTCCTTGACCAGGACAGCGAGTCCGTCAATGGACTTGCGCATATCCGTGCTGCCGCAAGCGAGGTACACCCGATCTGCCTGAATCTCGCTTAACATAAGGTTTTCAACACCTTGACCACATCCGCAAGCAGGGATGGATCAAAGCCGGATCTGATCTCAATGCTTGCCGAACCAACTTTCACAAGCAAGGGCGATGCTGTGTCGGATGTCGATTCTTTCACTTGAAGGGGAACCCACTGCGGTTTGTTGGTTGCTTGTTTTGGCTCATCTTCCCCTTTCAATTTCCGCATCCAATACCAAAGCTGGCGCGGCGTAACCTGATGACGTTCGCACCAGGTCGCGACGCGCTCTCCACTAGCCCGGTAGTCATTGATTCGGGTGCTCCATACCTCTCGAAGCTCCGCTTGCGTCATAAAAAAACCTCCCACTATAAAGTAATGTTTTCTCCTGTTTTCTCGCTCATTCTCTGTTTTTTAACTTTGACATCTTAAAGCTCTTGTCGGAAGATTGAAGGAGATACAAATATTTCTGTAAGGGCTGTGGCGGGAATAGAGCCTGCAATCACCAGTTTCCAGACTGTGGATAAAAAGGTATGATCGCACAGTGGATCTCCACATCCGCCCTCGGGGTTTACCCTCCCATGTCACGCTGGGTCTATGCCCTTACATTCCTTCGTTCTACCTCTCAAGGGGTGGAGGCCGATTCTAGCTCCTCGACTGGGTCGTTGCCCTTATGGATTATAATTCTTCGGCTTCTCCGGTGCTTCCGTTGTCATGGTTGTACACATGTGAATAAGCGAGATGACAGGTTTGTTGATAAGCTTTATGCAGCACTTTGTTGTAGCTGGGCTTGTCGAATCGGCCCCAATACTTCGTTTGCGTTATACTCTTTCTGCTTTGTCCCCAGTGCATAGAGGACGCGAACCAGTTTTCCACATAAGGCGATAATCGATTGCTTCTTCTTGAGCGGATTTTGACTACGCGTTGTATAATACTCGTGGAGCGCTTTAAACTCTTTGTTTTTGGCTACCATCGGCAGCATGCAGCGGAACAAGATGCCTCTTAGGCGAGAGCGCCCCCGCTTGCTGATTCCGGTCTTTCCCTTACGTTTTCCAGAGCTGTTCTCCGTCAGATTCAGCCCAGCCAGACGGATGATCTGCTGTCCATGGTCGTAGTTGTTCAGATCGCCAACCTCCGCCAAGAAGCCGGCGACGGTCAGAATGCCAATCCCTGGGATGCTCAGCATTTGCTTCGTTCCGGGGATCTTCTCCAGAATCTGCAGGACTTCCGTCATAATGCTTTCTTCTTGCTTGCAGTACAGATCGTACTGCTGCAGCAAGGCGGCAAGCTCGATTCGGGCAGCTGTCAGCCCCTCGGTAAGCCCGATAGAGACCGTAGCGGCAGCATAGAGCTGCTCCGCTCTCTTGATGCCCACCCCACGCTTGATTTCCGTCTTCCAATGTGTGAGAACGCCTCTGGCGCCTATCGAGACAATCTCCTCTGGAGTGGGAAACTGGCGCATGGTCATCAGTGATGCCTTGCCTTCCCAGTCCTTAAACACTTGTGGATACTCCGGAAAGTAGCGGTCAAACCAGTTTGTAATCCGAGCTTTCACTTGATTCAAGCTCACCATGACCTTCTCCCGAAAATTCATCAGAATGCGTAGCTCTGCATATTCCTTGGTCGGCAAATTGGGCTCTGAATATTTCCCGCTCCGAATCAGGTCGGCAATGACCTTCGCATCCTTGTAGTCGCTCTTGGTCTGCGAGTTGTCCTCAAGTTCTTTGCTCTTGTTCACATGGTGCGGATTCACGACGACGCCCCTGATGTCTTGCTCCTTCAAAAATGCCGCTAACGGGAACCAGTAGTGTCCGGTAGGCTCGATGCCAAATACGATGTCGGTTTTCTCATGTATCCGGCCAAGCTCCTTCATCCACGCAGCCAGTTTCGTTAGCCCCTCCTGATCGTTGTGGAACACACATTCTTTCCCAAGCTCAATGCCTCGGAAATCCACGGCTCGAGCTACATGAATCTTTTTGGCGATGTCCGCGCCAACAACCAGTGTTTTTTCGGTAATTCGTGTAATCCGTTGATTCTGTTTCTGTTTCAGCTTATACTTCATGTAGAGCGTCCTCCTTTTCATTAGGGCAGTGTGAATGTGACCATTCCAAGACCCAGCATACAGGAGGCGCTTTTTTCTTTCAAAGCTCAAATTTCTTCATTACAGGAATGGCTCCTCGTATCGTTCTGAGGAAGATTATCTCACGGGACATTTCTGATTCGTAGGTGTGCTGGATTTGACGCTTACCTGAATTCAAGCAAGACGGCAATCAAGCCTTTCCAGGCAGTGGACAACTGAAGCCGGAAGACAAAGCCCTACGCGACCTTCAAAAGCGAATTCGTGATCTGGAAGAGGAGAACGAAATCTTAAAAAAGGCGATGCACTACTTCGCAAAAGACCGGCGCTGATCTACCCTTTCATCCACGATCACCGCTCCAAGCTCCGAGTCGCGAAGATGTGCGAGGTGTTTCAAGTTTCTCGAAGCGGTTATTACGATTGGACCCGGCGTAAGAAGAACGATCGGGCGAAGCGTCGAGAAAAGCTGGAGCAACAAATCCGGCGGGTCTTCCTGGATTCGAGACGTTTGTACGGCAGTAAGAAGGTCTTGGAAGCACTGAAAAAGGAAGGGGGTTCAGGTTTCCGAGAAAACCGTCGCTCGTACGATGAAAAGGCTCGGGCTGAAATCCCGTACGGTGAAGAAATACAAGGCGACAACGAATTCGAAGCACCATTTGCCTGTGGCCGAAAACGTGCTAAACCAAACGTTCACCGCAAACGCGCCGGGGAAGGCCTGGATGACGGATATCACTTATATCCCGACAGACGAAGGCTGGTTGTATTTAGCCAGTGTGATGGACTTGTATACGCGTAAGATCGTAGGCTTTCACATGGGGGAGCGGATGACAAAAGAACTCGTGATCGCCGCGCTAGATCAAGCCTACAACCGCCAGCGACCAGCTCCGGGGCTTTTACACCACTCTGATCGCGGCAGCCAGTATGCCTCGACTGAGTACCAGAAGCGTCTGGAGAAATACCAGATGATCGGAAGCATGAGCCGCAAAGGAAACTGTTACGATAACGCCTGCATCGAGTCTTTCCACAGCGTACTGAAGAAAGAACTCGTTTATCTGGAAAAATTCAAAACGAGAGAACAAGCGAAAAGAGCGATATTTGAGTATATCACTTGCTTTTATAATGGAAAACGCATCCATTCATCCATTGGGTACTTCACGCCCAATCAATACGAACATATGTACCGATGTGTGGTGTAATTCTCTCGATTTTATGTGTCCAATCTATTGACAGTGGTTCATTTCGTTAGGAAACGAGGGAGCAATCTTACAAAAATGAGGCAAATGATTTATTATAGTCGTGAGAGCACATGATTATACTCTTGAAAGTGAATACTAATGGTAGGATACAGCCGGAAAGCAAGTGGAGAAAAAGTGTTTTCGAGGATGAAGCCTGTTTTTGGACAAAAAGATAATCCTCGAAAAAAGAGAGGAATGTTGAAGGCTTTGACTACAAGCAAAGCCTTGGCATGACTGGGTTTGTTCACGCCGACCAAGGTCGGTTACATTGAGGACCCGAGGAACGAGGGGACTGAAACGGTTGCTGTTGATACGTCATTGTCGATAGCAGCTCATAGTTACATTGAGGACCCGAGAAAAGAGGGACTGAAACAACCGCATTCTTGATGATCGGGCCAATTTTACGTATCATTACCTTCATTTTTTAACGAAAACCTAATTTTGCAAAAGGCTCAATGATACATCCACTGCTTTTTTCTCGAACGCAGCGTCAAGAGTTCCCCAGACCTTTTCTATAAGAAAACCCCTCATAGTAGACAGAAAAAGCAAGCATGTACTCTGTCTACTATGAGGGAGCATATCATGGACGGGTGGTTATGAATTTATAGTATGTTTATCAGTCGAGAAGGAATTTTTTGGAAACCAAGGTTTTGGTGCAGAGACTCGCATAATTCTGTATTTACTTTTTTACAATATGATGACGGAATAACTCATCTCGGGCAGGCACTTCCCGATTCGCTCGGCGATAAGCGTCAGCGATCATTTCACAATAGTGGTCAAACCACTCGCGGTTTATTTGGCAACGGGTAAGCCCCTGATAGATTGGATGATTTGTGATGTCAGGGTTTATCTTCTTTAACTCTTCCAAATAGGCATGGAGTGAGGCTACCAATTCTTTTTTGAAAGTATGATAAGGAACCGGTGCTTCATAATGGGCCACCAAATCCTCAAAAATAAAGTAATCAAGGACGAATTGCTCATCTTTCAATTCAAAATAGTAGGTGCCAACCGAATCTGGATTCTCCATCTTGATCTTGACACCCCTTGATTCCATGAGATAAAGCAGACTAAAAAACTCATCCAAGGCATCAACTGCCCGAAAGAAGGAAAACACAAACTCGTTTCCATTCCATGTGCACGTAATATCTACTTTTCCTTTAAAAAACTCAAAAAATTTCCCTTGTTCAAGCCGTTCCTGCTTCTCGATTTGAAAATGCATCTTCAAGTTAAAGCAGCCTCCTTTACAATCTTCCTTCTCGCACTTTCGATCCACTCAATGGATATGCAGTCGTTATCGTTCCTAAATTATGATTGACGACAATTCTCAATGATTTAATACCGTGCTTTTCTTGTGAAAATGTAATATCGTAGACATCATTCAAGTCGTAAGTTCCAGCATTATTTCTCATAAATTCCTGTGCGGTAGGTTTGTTCACCTTATTCAGTTGATCCATAATCAAATTCATGATGTCTCTCTCAGACATGGCGGAAGGGAAGATGGTTTTGCCTCTAGGGAGACGATTTGGGTCGCCTACGTGTAAATCCTTAATATGTTTCCAACCCCAGTTGCTATTCCCTTCAAACAAGACAGCTTTTTTGGATTCAGCCAAAGCTTCCCCGACATTGCTACCGAGATTGGCCATTCGAAGTACATGTTCCCCATCACCGCCAAATCTCGTCAAAAGGGCTGCGACAGCAGGGATTTTTAAAGCTTTACCAGTTGGAAGCAAAGAGGCGGCAGCTACTGTTTTCTCTGTGTTGCTGGCTTTGGGATCGAATAGGGTTTTCACATCGGAAAAGGCAAATTCAACCGCCATTTCACCCAAAGCGGCAAAGATAAAGCTTCCCGTTCGATTTTCCCAATCATCGAATGTAGATGTATTAATTTCTAACGTTCCTTTCCTCTGATCCCATTCTACATCCGTATCAGGCAATTTGTTTAGGAAAGAAGAAACGCGCACCACATCTTTGTGATCGAAGTTTTCCAGTTTGACGTCATATTTTTTCACCTTATGATTTTCATTAATCTCTAAGGAGCCTCTTTGAAGGTTGTATTTTACCCGTGTATCTCCTTTAGTCCCAATCAAGGTGGTTCCTTCATATTTGGTCTGATAGCCAGCCGCCCAAAGCAATTCTTGTGGCGTCGCATATAAATTATGGTCCCGAACCATTAAACTGTTAATTTTGACCTGATTTCCGTTTACCTCTGTTTGATTAATCGAGCTGTTAATAACTACCGAGTTTCCCTTTGGGTTTGAAGTGACTTTGACCGCATACAATCGACTAATTACATCATCCGAAACATAGGTCGTTCCATTTTTAATTTCAGCAGCACCGATTGTAATACTCCTTTCACTGTCACCGTCCTTCGAATATGTACCAGCGTAGGTGGTTTGTCCACTGCTAATTCTGAGTTTAACATAACTACCACCTTCCCCTTTTAAGGTGATTTTTGCAAACCCATTCCCCTGTTCATAAGAGACTCGCCCGCCAAGCTCCTCTAGCACAGCCTTGATTGCCACCATGTTCATTCCGTCTTTTTTATATCCATCGACGTTAGAATTACCAGCGGATATGTTTCTGCCGTTCACTGTAACATCTATACTATTAGAACTTGCACTGTACGCCGTAACTCCTGCTACTTTACTTCCAGAAGCGGATGAAATGGACGGGCTATAGGATGTTGTAGACGTTGTTGAGCGGTTTGCAAAAGAACACTGTTCGTAAGCCTGTTGTGCAGCCAGACTAATTTGAACGGAGTCACTTTTTGGTTTGGGTGTCGCAGTGGCTAATTCTTTAGGAGGAGGGGATGTTTTGGGTGGAGTAGTAACTTTTGCAGTTTGATCCGTATTGCTTCTACTAGGTGTGTAATCGCGAATAGAGATGTTCTTTACCATTATGTTCACTCCTGAAATAACTTGTTAAACACATATAGAATATAGGAATGAATACCATAATTGTAAATTATTTTTTGTTTACAAATTTCGACAATTCTTGTCGCAGTAAATTCGTATATAGTTGCATGTTTTACTTAATGTTCACGATATGAGCATAAGTTCCGTCTTGAGTGCGAGTAACATGAGAAGGCAACTACAAAGAGCCGTAGAGCAGCAGAACGATATCCAGAGCATCTGCTTGGGCATCGACGTTCAGACGACAAAGCGCACTTTATGGCCGCTGGAGATCGCGTGTGATTGATTGAAGGCATATTGCCTCGTAAGGCGGACGCCGCGTGTGTTCCTACCCGCCTCTACATGTAAAGCCGCTCATGTTGCCATCCGCCTGTTAAAAACCCATTTACTCAAAAAAATTTACATTCCCGAGAAATCGTGTAACCGCTATCATTTTGGATTCATACTGCTTTGAAACTGGACAATATATTCATCCAGACGCTGGCTCAGAATTACAACCTCTATATGGTCCAATCCTTTTTCCTGAACGAGTTTAACAAGTTGTCTTCGTAATTCTTCGATGATATTCAATAGGTCTTCTGTGAACGCTCACCAAAATGTTGACCACTTTGCTCATCATAAAGTTACCCACCTGACAGTTTGAGCACACGTCATCATTTTCACACCTAATTGCAAATGTTTTTACTGAGCCAAGGATCGTCAAGGGCTTGCGTAGCAAGGGGTTTACCCTTTATCCTTGACGATCCTTGGTGCAGGAAATAAAATGCTACTTTGTGTGAAAAAAAGCATCGTAGGTGGTCAACTCGAAGATGAGCGTTTGCTCCAAAAATGGTCAACTTTTTGATTAGCATTCACAGTCTTCTTCATTTTTCCTTTTTTTGTTCACTTGAATCATACACCTGTCTTTATGGAGAGATTAAAAGTGATTTGTTCCAGTTTAATCGGGAAAAGATCTGGTTAATCGGAAATTTCTCGGTGATACCTTCCTTTTTGTGTAAGGGAAGGGCAATTCTACTATACAGCACTCTCCAAAAAATTCGGTTTAGAGAAAATAAGGAAATATAAAAGCCAGCACGTTTACACAAATGCTGGCTTTTATCTCAGGCTATTTCGTTTTTGAACTGCCAAGCAAAGCAAGTACTGCTTTGCGGAGTGGTTTGGACACGTCGCAGAGGACCGATACATTAACCAAAATCTAGCACAAGTCGGCAAGGTCCATGCAGCATAAAATTTCGTCGAGTGCTTTGTTCATGCGGCCGCGCTTCAATTCATATGCGATTTTAAAATACCGGAAGTTATAATGTCTTCCCTTATTAATCTGATCCTGATGTTCATAAAAGCGTTCGATTTCCGCAGAATACCGCTCTAAAACATGATCGATAGAAAGGTCGAATTTGCTGGCAGCTTCCATGATCGTCAAAAGTCCGGCTGGTATTTCCGCAGGGTGTTTGTCTAAAAAATCCAAATACTCGGGCAAGACTTGGGTATCCCCCATCAGTAAATCATACGTGTACATATTGGCTTTTGCCCACGTCTTGAACTTCTCTACCTCCATTCGCCCTGTATCATCAAGGAGTTCAAACCAGTCAAGGTCAGCATAGCCCTGCACATACTTTTTCGCTTCACCATACAGCCCTTGCATCTGCAAGGCAGCTCCTTTCAGCAGAAAGCCTTGACCGTAATACACAACCAGATGACGCTCGGTCTTGAGCGGCTCACACGTCTTGGCGTTTTTCCGTTTGCGCCATTCATGCTCGTAAACCTTCGAGGCCAGTAAGCGGAGCTCGTCTGCATACTTTTCCATATCGCTCCACCTTTGCAAAACAAAAGATACATTCGCCAACTGAAGCAACCCGTCCAACTGATAATTTTCTGGCAGGCGATTTCGATAAGGTTCAAATCGGATGACGGCTTTCCAGTTGTCTTCGGCATTCGCTCCTAGCGTTGCACGAAACAATCTGTACTGACTGAGCGAAAAGCGTTCTGAATGGCTATCCTTTTCATTTTCAATCACGAGCTGGTAAAAAGGAATGGATTCCTTGCGCTTCCCCGCTTCAAAGAGGCGTTCTCCTACTGAAAAGAGGATATCCACATTTTTTGCTCATCCAGCAGTTTAGAAACGATCGGTTGAATGCAATCCTGCCGCCCAATCTCAGCACACCGGATCAAATACGGGATCACCCTCGGCCGCGAGACTCTTTCTTTGGCAAAGCACTCGTCGGGGTACAATTCATACAGCCATCCGGGAGGCTGTTCAAATGCGGTAGCCAAGGCATCCAACTGTCTTATCGTCATCGCGCGATTGCCCCGTAAAATATCGCTGAGATGCCCGTGATTGATTCCCGACAGCGCACTGAGTTTGCTTAGGGTGTAGCCGTATTGCTTTTGGATTTTTTCTATCTCTGACCGCAACGAACGTTGCAACGGTTCTTGCAGCCTCATAGAATACCTCCTAATCGAAAAAGTTTTGCGTGGGCGAATTTTGTTTCTGGTAAATATTGAGAAATCCAAATTCCACTTTAGTTTACTGTACAGTGCTGGTCAAGGGAAACTGGCATCTCGGTAACGAGAAGTTTTTTAACCAGGCTGCGAGTGGTATGGCACTGAGCTTGAGGGGAAAAGTCCCGATGGGGTCTTGTTTCTCCAAGAGCAATAGATACGCAGATGAGAGTGAGCAAGAAAGAATCTGAGGAAACAGGAAGAACCTTCGGCGCCATGCTGGGCGATGGGGATGTCTGCCGAAAGGGAAGATGAGAAGTGAGGTGCGTCTTTTTGTGGACAAAAGATATTTTGTCGTGATTTCGGCAGGAAACGAGGGAGAGGTATTATAAAAATGTGGCAAATGATTTATTATAGTCGTGAGAGCACATGATTATACCCCTGCAAGTGAATACTAATGATAGGACTCAGCCGGAAAATAAATGGAGAGAAAGTGTTTTCGAGGATGGGGCCTGTTTTTGGACAGAAAGGTAATCCTCGAAAAAAGTGCGGAATGTTGAGGACTTTGACTACAAGCAAAGCCTTGGCATTACTGAGTTTGTTCATGCCGACCAAGGTCGGTTACATTGAGGACCCGAGGAACGAGGGGACTGAAACGGATCAGAGAAATACGTATTGTTATCACGAACCGGAGTTACATTGAGGACCCGAGGAACGAGGGGACTGAAACACGCTGCAAACTCAGGGTAAAAACCGATGAGGTCACGTTACATTAAGACCCCGAGAAACAAAGGGACTGAAACCGCTCTAACACAGACTGTTCTGCTTTTTTCGTTTCTGTACATTACGAACCCGAACACGAGTGAACTGCCACAACGAACCAAGTTCTTGCGACAAAATGGCAACTGCCTAGAACACCCTAAACCCACAAAATAAGCCTACGAAAAAATTAAACTCATACTGAACAAACCGCAAAGCCCAACATTAAAAAATCCGCCCAACCAAAACCCCAGTCCCGAAACGAGGTGACCAAATGTTCGGCACGTTTGCCCTTAACTTTATAGTGGCTTACTTTATTTACGACGACCCCAGCATCCTGAAGCCTTTCGTGCACTCCGTTTTGATTCTGGCTTTGATCGTCCTCGTGGATCTATTTAAGAAAAAACAAAGAGCCACGCGCTGACTTTCAAGAAGGCAGTATGGAGCGCTAAAACAACTGGAAAGTAAGCAAAATGCCCTAATTCACACTTTTACAATTGTCGTATTTTGGGAAATATCCCGGACTGATCCAAATATAGGGAGCGAACCGTTACTATCCGTAAGACCATCCCCCATACACCCCACCCTCATTCCTACAACTACGCTATATCTATCTGTAATGACAAACGTACGTTCCTATGCTACTATAAAAATAAAAAGCAGGTGCTCCCCCAATGAACAAACCCGTCCACGTTAAATTGACGCACTATTCTCCCGCTCACTTGCCAGCGCTGCGCTCGTTTGAACTCCCCGAAGAACAGGGACAGTTTACATCATTGCCTGTCGAGACTCTCGCGGTAACAGAAGGCCAATACCCGATTGTGATTGTAAGCGAAAAGGAACCCGTAGGCTTCTTCTTGCTCCATTCGACGGAGCGGGTAAAGGAGTATTCCGCGAACCCCGACGCGATGCTGCTCACTTCCTTTTCCATTAACCATGCACAACAAGGCAAAGGCTATGCAAAGCAAGGAATGCTTCTCTTGCCGACATTTATCCGTACCGAGTTTCCTGCCTGTACGGAAATTGTTTTGGCAGTGAACCATAAAAACATCCCTGCCCAGCGGCTGTATGTGGCAGCGGGCTTTGCAGATACCGGGCGCAGAAGAATGGGGCCGCTCGGCGAGCAATTTGTTTTCTGTTTGCCGCTGCCAAATGACCCGCAATAATCGCTAGCTACGCTATACGCTACTACAGCGCCAGCAGACAGCGGAGCTGCACACGAAAAACAAGCCGGAAACCCGCATTGGTAAAGGGCTCCCGGCTCTTTTCACACTCTGTTTGTTCCTGCAACTCGCAGTTCTCCTTCTTCGACAGCACTCATCTCAGCTCCGGCATGCTTGCTACGCATTCACACGAATACAACCGCCAGCCTGGACACTAGCCATCACACCGGAAACAATCGACTAAAAGCCAAGCCCGGCCCTAAAAGCGCAATCCATTCAGTTTTGCCTCTCTACCATACAAAATCCGCTTGCTAAGCCGAGCTACAACGACTTTCACTCGCTCTATACACGACAACCGCAACGAAAACAAACCGACAACACAACCGACAAAAAAACCGAAAACAAAAACAAGGCCCCACCCCAAAAAGGGACAAGACCTCGCTTTTCCAAACTCATTCACATTCAGCAACAATCGCGCCTGACACAGCGTAATGCTCCAACTGAATATCCATGTCCAGTCCTAGGGCAAGCTTGGCCATCTGATAACCGACGTAAGGCCCCATTGTCAGGCCGGACGCGCCGAGGCCATTGGCGACGAAAATGCCTTCCCAGCCGGGGAGCGGGCCGAGGACGGGAAGAAATCCCGGCGTGAACGGGCGAAAGCCTACCCGCGCTTCCACGAACGTGCTGTCGGCAAGCCTGGGGGCGATGTCCAGCGCTTTTGTGAACACTTCATGCAAGCCGCCTGGCGTTACGCGCGTGTCGAAGCCTGCGACGTCGTTTTCGTGCGTGGCTCCGACGACCATTTTTTGCTGATCGAAGGCGAGCAAATATTGATCGTTGGGCGGAATCACCACAGGCCAGTTGCCCGTATTCGCGTCTGGATAGTCCAGATGGACAATTTGCCCCTTTTGGAAAGTAACCTGAAACTGGACGCCCAGAGGCTGGAAAATTTCGTTCGCCCACGCTCCGGCACAGACGATGACGGAATCGGCGGTGATCGTTTCAGAGCCTGCACGCACTCCGGTTACCCGCGTTCCGTTGTGTACCAGGGTAGCTTCCTCGTATAGAAGCACAGCTCCATTTTTTTGCGCAGCCCGCAGCAAAGCATCCCGCAGGGCGCGGCCATCCACGCGAGCGGCTCCTGTGACATGCACCGCGGCGTAGTCCTCGTCGAGCGGAGGAAAAAGCGCTTTTGTCTCTTCGGAGGAAAGCATGGTGACGTCGCCCAGCTCCGGCGCATCTTCCTTGCGCGTGAGAGCCCGCTTTTCCAGCGCCTGCAGCTTGTCTGTATCCTTGTGAATGCTAAGAGCGCCGACACGTGCATACCCGGTGCTCGTCTCGCCGCTCTGCTCAAGCTCGGCGATCAGCGAGGGGTAAAAGCGCGCGCCTTCCTTCGCCAGTTTGTACCACGCCTGATTGCGCCTTTGCGACAGCCACGGGCAAATGATCCCTGCGGCTGCATCGGTGGCCTGGCCTTTATGTTTTCGGTCCACAATGATTACTTCTGCGCCTCTTTTTGATAGCTGATACGCCGTCGAAGCACCCAAAATTCCGGCACCTACAACAATGATTTTTTGCATGGTTCGCATCCTTTTTCATGAGGGGTGTACAATGGCTTCCTTATTACTATAAACTAACGGAGCAAGAAAAGGTACGTCTGCCATGGACCCAAGCTTGTGAACAGATGAAGGCGTAATTGTCGAAAAGATAATTAGTGCAAAAGTACCAATATTGGCGTAATCTGATAGTAATATAGTCGTTGGCGGATTGCTAGACAGCTAAAGGGCAAAACCATCATGATTTTGCTTCTGGCGCTTATACGAAGCCAAGCCAAAAAGGAAAAAGGAGCCATTCCTGTAATGAATGAATTTGGGGTTTGAATAAAAAAAGCACCTTCTGTAAACTGGGAAACGTTCCGTCCAAAGAACAATTACCCGTACAGGAGGTACTCCACAATGAAGTATAAGCAATCGAAAAAGCAGAATCAACGTATTCAACAAATTACCGAATTAACCCTTGTTGTCGGTGCAGATATTGCCAAGAAAACGCATGTTGCCAGAGCTGTCGATTTCCGCGGAATCGAGATTGGTAAGGACTGTGTGTTCGGCAATGACCATTCTGGCCTGACGAAACTCGTTTCGTGGATGAAGGAGCTTCAGCGGCAATACGCCAAGACGGATATCATCTTGGGCATTGAGCCAACCGGACACTACTGGTTTCCACTGGCCGAATTTCTGCATCGAGAAAACATCAAAGTCGTTATCGTGAATCCTCATCACGTCAATAAAAGCAAAGAACTTGAAGACAATTCACCGACGAAGAATGATTACAAGGATGCTAGGTTAATCGCTGATTTAGTTCGCAATGGCAAGTACAGCGAGCCCAAATTGCCTACGAGCGTTTATGCCGATCTTCGTATTCTCATGAACCTTCGAGAGAAGGTGATGGTGAACTTCGGTCAAGTCCAACGGCGTATCCAGAACTGGCTTGATCGCTTCTTTCCGGAGTACAGCCTTGTGTTTAAAGATTGGGAAGGAAAGGCCTCGCTCATCACGCTTCGTGAATTTCCGACGCCACAGGAGATTGTATCGCTTGGCGCGAGTACAATCGTGAACCGATGGAAGGAAGACGTGAAGCGAGCGGTTGGCTCCAAACGTGCAGCGCAACTCCTACAAGCTGCCACAAACTCAATTGGACTTACCGAAGGGCTGACGGCGGCGAAAATCGAGCTCAAGGCCTTACTGGAACAATATGAACTATTCTCAAGGCAACTTGAAGAAATCATGGCGCAAGTGGAAGCATTGCTTGCACAAATTCCAGGTACAAATGAAATGCTGACAGTACCAGGAATCGGCGTTGTTACGCTGGCGGGCTTCTTGGCTGAAGTTGGTGATCTTAGCGGTTATGACCATGGGCAGCAGATCATCCGTCTTGCTGGATTTAACCTCAAAGAGAACAGTTCCGGCAAGAAGAAGGGCAAGTCCACGATTACCAAGCGTGGACGATCCCGACTAAGAGCCTTGCTATTTCGGGCGATGATGCCGATGGTCGCCAAAAACGCCGAATTCAAGGCGTTGCACCATTACTTTACGAAGCGAAGTCATAATCCGCTCAAGAAGAAGCAGTCTATAGTGGCACTCTGCGGGAAGCTCATTCGCGTACTGTACACACTAGGCACGAAGTGCATTCCGTACAATGCGTCCGACGTATTAGGACCTGTACGCCAGTCCCAAATACAGATGGTAGCTTAAATTCAAACGATAATTCTCGTTTCTCACAAGAGCTTGGAAGTAAACCAATGACAACAGAAGCACGGAGCAGCCGCAGGATCTATTCCGTAAGGGCAACGACCCAGTAAAGGAGCAAGAAGCGGCGTCCACACCTTGAGAGGCAGAACGAAGGAATGTAAGGGCGAAGACCCAGCGTGACATGGGAGGGTAAGCCGTCAGGGGAATGGAGTGGATATCCAAATGTGCGGTCATACGATTTACCAATAGATTGGAAAAAAGATTCGAATCTTTATTCCCGCCACCGGCTCATCCAGAAAAATATTCCATAATTACATGCTTCGCCCACTTCTCTGGAATGTTGATGGTTGAAAATCTAAGAATGAGTGAGCAAACGCGAGAAAACATTAATTTATAGTGGGAGGAGAGGGAAAAAGTGAGAGTATGGAGGCTTTTGCTATTGTTCCTGCTCATGGTTCAACTGACGTTGGGGACTTGGGGGCCGCAGGCGATTAGCCATGCGAATAGCGGGAACGACTTGAAAAAGCAGATTTTGGAGATTACGGATTCCGGCAGTTCGGAGCTTTCCTTGTCCAGTTCCGACTATGCGATCACGACGATGAGCATGAAAAAATTCGTCGCGATTCGCGAAGAGCTGGACGGGAAATACGATGCGATCTACATCGGCTCCGGGAAGTACAGCACGGATCCGGTAAGCTATCGCAACATGGAAAACTCCAGTTCCCCGACGGATCGGGCCAACGCGCACGATACAAAAAACAAAATGAACGACATCACCGACCTGAAGGCCGAAGCGATCAAAAAGGAGTTTATCAGCAAAGGCCAACTGGTAGTCTTGCACAACGATACCGTTACCAAAAATACAGGCAAGTTGAAAGCGCATTTTAACCCATATAAAAGTGGCAGCCAGAAAAATGTCCTTTTTGCCAGCAGCGCCTCAGATGCAGCGAAAAAAATTGCGCAAAACATAGCGACAAGACCGCGCTTGACCATTCTTTCCCAGCCGAGCGATTACACGCTTTCCTCGCATGCCATTTACGGTCCGGGAGATAAGATCACCTACACGTTCAAGTTGGCGAACTACTCTTCTTTTGTCGGCCGCGGGCTGAGCGCCAATCTGTACATTGACGCTGACTTCGACAGAGTATATGAGCCGGAAGAGCTGGTCAGCACGACTTCGCTTACGGCCAACAGCGCAGTCAACGAGCTTTCCTTCGTCCTGCCAAAAGGCTTGTCCACGCTGTACTACTGGAAGCTGGAGCTGGTAGACGAAGCGACCAAGCTGAAAGATTACGAGACAGGCATTTTTCAGTTCCGCGATCAAAAAGTGAACGTCAGGGTGCTGCAAGTAACCGTCAGCTCCAATGACGAGAGCGATTTGAACAAGCGGATTCAGAAGGCGTATCTGGACAACGGCACCGATTACGCCCTCCAGATCAATACGGTTTCGATGAGTGATTTCAACAAAACGTACTACAAGACCTTGAACGGCAACTACGACATGCTGGTGTTTGGCTTCCGGGATACATACAACGAAGGCGCGTCGATCAGTACAGCAGCAGCCGAAGCGGTGCAATCTTTTATCCGCACAGGCCAGGGCGTCATGTTTTCCCACGATACGATCTACCGCAGCAGCAACAACTGGCTCACGTATTTCAAAGACATTAGCGGACAAATCGACCCGATGCACAACCTGGGCTTCGGAGCGCCGAACCGTTCGAAAACGACCAAGCAAGTCAACAGCGGCTTGCTGACGCAGTACCCGTTTGCTTTGGGAGAATCCGTCACGGTGGCGGAAACGCACGACCAGTACTATACGCTTGACCTGGAAGATCCGACTGTCATTCCGTGGTACAACATGACAGGCAGCAACCGGGACGTCGACGATAGCTGGAACCATTACTACACCTACTCCAAGGGAGGCGTCACCTACTCGGGTACGGGACACACCTCCAGCAGCTTTCCGGATTCCGAGCAAAAGCTGTTCGTCAACACGCTGTACCGCGCCTTCATCGGTGCCAACCATGCGCCGATCATTACGATGATTGCGCCAAATGACAAGGAGCGCATTCGCAGCACCGACAAGGCGTTCGATATCGTCTACCGCGTGGACGACTACGATTTGAAAGACTTCATGCTGAAAACGAAAATCTACGTCGACGGCAAGCAGGTCTACTCCAATGATCGGACAGGTAACGGCTCGATCGTCATTTATCAGGCGGCCAATACCAAGCCGAACGGCGGCGAGATCGAGATCAGGGTAGAGGTGGAAGACAGCAAGGGAGCCAAGCAAACCGTTACGCGAAAAGTCATCGTAGACAAAGTGACACCTGCGCTCGCCCTGTCTCGAAAAGTGCTCAATGAAAATCCGGGACGGATCAAGAAAAGCGATCCGATCGCGATCGAGTACACCATCGAGCCTAGGGATATTCCCGTCAGCGAGCTGGCGTTGACAGGTCTGCGTCCAATCTGGATGCCGCAGGAGAGCTATGTGGTCGGCCAGGCGTATTCGTTCCAGGACCCGACAAAAGGGGATTTTGGACCGATTGCGTGGGCAAGTCCAAACACTGGCACGGCATACCTGAATCTGTTGAAGACAGGCTACACCCAATCCGTTTCACTCGGTGCGACCGTCAATACGCTGCCAGGCAGCAATCTGAAAAACGAACTGAATGAAGGCTTGAAATATTTGTACGACCGAAAGGCGGTCATTACGCTGCCGATCGTCGACGATACGAAGCTGACCAGCAGTTCCACAGCGGCGCCGATCCTCAACTTTGGCCGCTTTGAAGTGAAAAAGGATGCGGCTGGCAACTACACAGGCGTCTTCCAGGGATACGTGTATCAGGTTACTGGCAATCAGCTTACCTTGAAAAATATCAGCTTCAACGAAATTTACCCGGAGGGCATTGAAGTGAGCAGCAATTCCGAAGGGTGGCAACAGTCTACGTCAGGAGGCAAAAAGCAACTGGCTGGACAGTTGCAGGATGTGACGTACAACCTCGTGAATACGCCTGCCGGCAAGGTGTACCGTGCGGAGAAACAGCAATTCACCGTAGAGCTGAAAGCAACGAAAAGCGGTCTGTACACGCTCAACCAAGCTCAGATGAATTACACCGATTTTACGGAAGCGGAGATTACGGACAAGTTCAACAGCGTGAACTTCAATGTGTACACGGCTGTGGAAGGCGTCACCCTCAATAAAGAGCAAATTACACTCGTCGCGGAAGATCCGGCTCGCAATACCGAGAAGCTGGTGGCAACCGTCTTCCCGGCTGATGCAGAAAACAAAGACGTGAAATGGACCTTCAGCAACGAAAAAGTAGCGACCGTCGACTCGGTAGGGCGTGTCGTCGCTGTCGGCAGCGGTCAGGCAACGATCACGGTGACGACAGTGGACGGCGGATATACGGACACGTGCCTGGTCATCGTTTCGTCCCAGCCGCAGTTGACCATGACACCTAACGATGGCTGGAACAGCTTGTATCCAAAAGAAGTAGTCATTACGGCAGAAGTCATCCACTTCAGTAAAACCGAAGTGCTGCAACCGGATTTCCGCATCAACGGTACTTCTGTAGACCCTGGCACACCGAAGGCTCCGGTTGAAGTCGGAAACGGCCTGTTCAAAACGACGTACCAGTTTACGATTGAGCAAAATCAGACCTCGTTGGGCGGACCTTTTGTCGGGCCTGCGGTGATTACAGGTCAGGTGAAAAACGGGCTGGGACAGCTTTCCAACGAAGCAGAAGGGAAAGTGTACTTTAACCCGCCAATCGAAATTACGGCGACGGGCGAGCGAGAGGGCAGTTCGCAGACGGCCAAGCTTGTCGCTACGCCGTCTGGAACGATCATGCCAAATGCAACCTTTGGCTGGGTTTACGAGAGCGATAACAAGAATGTCAACCACCAGACGCAACTGACCGATTTCAACAACGGCACCACTGCCCAAGGCGTACCGTTGAAGCCAGGCGTGAACCACTTTGTAGTCGCCATGCGCCAAGACTTTAACGAGGACGGAGATACGACGGATGTTAATGAAATGAGCGTGTCGAAGGTCATCACGATCGGCGGTAGCGAGTATCCGGTATTTACGGCAGAGGCGGAGAAGGTTTTGGAGCTGGAAAGCATAGGGACTGTGAAGGTGACCCCTCAAGAGCATGTCACCGAGGATACCGTCTGGAAGTACAGCACAACGCCTAACCCTACGGAAAGCGACTTTACGCCTATTCCCAACATGGACAGCAAAAACGATAACTACCTGGACATTCCGCTGCGCACGGAAGGCGGAAAGTACGTGGAAACCACGGTTATCATCAAGGCAGATAATGGCGACGGCTATGTGACGACTCGCCAGGTTGTCCTGACACCGCCGAAAGAAAGAACTTCGCCGTATGCCTTTGTCATCTCGACTGGAAGCGTGCAGGAAAACAGGGCGGTAAACGTGCGCCTGGGCTACTCTTTTAAAGACGTAGATGTCGATGGCAGAGTCAAGGTCAACGTAAAAAATGCAAAATATACGATTGTGCAGGTCGGAAGCGGTGAACCTGGCACAACGGTTGCTCTCCCGCATAGCGATATTTTTGCAGAGAAGTTCCTCAATCTGAAAACGGACAATTCGAAGACGAAAACATACAAGATTACCGTAGAAGTCGAATACACCGTTACGACCATTCGCAAGGGAGGAAAGAAAATAGAATCCCCAATCAAGCATACGCAAGATGAGTTGACCATCACCGTTCTGGCAACGGGGACACGTCAATAACCGCTTCCTGACATGAAAAATAGAAAGTGCCAATGCGAACTGGTTTGTCTCGCATTGGCACTTTTGCTTTTACTCCAGGATCGGATCTCCTACTTCGGGATACTCTTTGTCGTACATGTCGATGTGAAAACGGTCGCCAGGCGGGAGGCCCGGTGTCTTCTCTTCGAAAATGTTGCGGTCAAAAGAAATCGACATGTGCGTCGGTGGCTTTTCCGCACGGTCTTCGCGCACGGAGTTCAATTCGATGTAGCTGGTTCCTTCTTCTACAGCATCACGCACGCTGCGGCCTGTGGCGATTCCGCCAATCAGCCGGTTGTGGGAGTTGATCGAGTAAATCTCCATGGCGCTCTCCGAGTACAGGAAGGCCGAGAGTGGATAAATGTCCTTGCTGTCGATCGAGCTTTCGTCTTTGTACCTGTCTGTGAGGCTGATCGTGCCGGACGCGATAATGACCAGGTTGTTTTTCCGACCGGGCTGCGTAATATTTTGGATCTCGCGAATGACCACGTTGCCATCGACATAAACCGTGCCGTTGATGGACACGTCTCCGACAATGTCCAGGTTGCCCTTGATGTAGATCGTGCCCGTGTAAGTGAAAGGCTTGCCTTCATGGTCCGGCTCCGCCTTGAACGAGCCGCTTCTGCCCATCTCTACCGCTGCCATTCCTTCGCCGTCCGGACCGCTGATGTACAGATGGCGAATGTTTTCCAGCGAATCTCCCGTGAAGCGGGCCGTCAGGTTCAGGAAATCCGGGTTGGCATCGCGATAAGGCGATTCGATGACGAGCAACTCACCGCTCGGCGCGTAGGCATCGATAAAGCCAGGAGGCACTGCGCCATCCGCTTCGTCAGGGTCTCTGAACCATCTGGCCGATTCGACAGGCGGCATTTGCTGTGCGCTGGTCGCGAGTGCTTTTCCTTCGCGGATGCGGTCGGAGACGTATTTCGCCGTGCTTCCCACTTGTTCATCTATGAACAGCGAATCTGTCGGACGGTTTCTTTCGGTCACGATAGGCGGCTCATATCCGGGGATGTACGGCGTGGCCGGATCAGCACTGAGCGTAACCGCATTTTCCTCCGTGTCTGGCAGCGGGCTGGGGACGAAGGCAGATTCCAGATCAGCAATTCGCGGGCCGGAAAAAGCGGTGCTGCTCGGCTCCTCCGCAGGAAAAGCGGCAATTTCCATCAGGCGGCTGCGGCTCGGCAGGAAAATTTCGCCCTCCACGTAGTTGGGACCGCTTGTGCCGACCTCCCAGACTACCTCATCGTTTGCCGGATCGCTGTCCTCCGTATTTTTCAACGAGCTGTAACGATAGCGCGAGCTGGTCACAACCGAGTCGGCTGCGATGTTGCCAATCACGTTGCTCCCGCCGAAAAGCCGCAGTTGGCCGGGAGTGCTGATCGCATAGTGAAAAGGCGCAGGCACGGTATTCACGTAGACAGTCGAGGTGAGCTTGACCTTCCGCAAGTTTTCCGCCCGGTCGGGAATGCCGATCACGGACACTTTGAGCTTCAGCACATACGGCTGGCTGGTGCTGCCGGTGTCGCGGGGAATCCGCGACTCGATGGCGGTATGGATGGCGAAGCTGCCGTTCAAGCCCGGCAAGCGGATTTCCTTGTATGTATTCGGTTCCGTAGCGGAGATGCTCTCGACCAGGTCGATGACCTTGTCGCTGGATTGGGTCACTGGCACCTCAGTGGGACGCGACAAAGAATCCCGCACCTCGCTGATCGTCCCATTCCCGTTCAGGAAGGAATGAGGCATCTGCAACTGCGTCTCCAAATACTCCTGGAAATAGGCCAGTCCCGCGTCTGCCAGCAGTTTGCCCTGCACCTCATCCTCGGCAAAGGTGCGCTGCTTTACGCTCTGCATGGTGTAGCTGGCGAGCGAGAGGGCCAGGACCGTAAACAGGACAATGATAAAAAAGACGATGACAAGGGCGCCGCCCCTCTCTTCTTTGACGATCTGCATGGACTCACCCCTTCTGCTCGCTGCCCAGCTCGATTTCCGTACGGACGACACGTACATACTGGGCTTTTTCCGTGTTTTGTGTGACGGCGTTCTCCACCTCGGTCCAATTGGCAAAAAGCTGGTGGTTTTGCCTGTCCTCCTCTGTGGAAGGAAGCGGGAAAGAACCGTAGCGCAGGGCAACGACGAGATAGAGAACTACCTGTTTTTGGGCTGCATCGTCGTTTTCTTGCTGAGGCATGGTGAAAAAGCCTTTTACCATATACTGGTTACGATCTGCCGGAAAGGGAATGTGGCTGCATGGATTGATCTCTGACCCGTGTGTTTCACAGGCGGCAAAAGCATACGTTTCCCTGGTGAGCAGCGACACTGTTTGCGTGCTCGTGGAGGCTCGATCAATTTTGACGGAGCGCTTGTGCAAATAGACCTGGCTGGAGCTGGTGGCATCGGCAAACTCGGGAAAAGAGGCGCTGACGATATGCCGTGCTGCCGTATCGTCCGCTGATCCTTGCTCGGGGTCGGCCGAGGCAGAAGGCAGCTTGACGTAGTCCGCCTCCTGGATCGTGCGCATCACGTCGCCAATGACAAAATCTGTATCGTTTCGCAACGTGTTTTTTAAGGAAGTAGTTTGATAGATTTCTACTCCTTTGACGTACACACCGATCAGCGGGATCAAGATGGCAAAGAAAATGAGCGACGTGGTGAGCACCTCAACGAGCGTAAGCCCGCGTTCATCCTTGAGGTATTTGGTTAGCGGTAGTTTGCGCGATCTGATTATCATGCGTCATTCTCCTGCCCAATCTCTGGATTGGCTATCAATGTTTCCAGCTCCGCGACTTTCACATCGTTTGAAAAGACTGTGACGACGACTCTGATGAGCGACTGGGATGCTGTTTGCTCTGTTGTGATAAACCGGGGGAGCACGTAAGTCTGGTAGACGCGATCGTTGATGGTCATGTCAGCGAGCTTGATCCCCTTGAAGTCGTTGGGCCAATTCGGTGCCTCGTTGGAGCAGATGCTTGCGAGCAGGTGAAAAGGAAGCGGTTTGCCCAAGTATTGATCTGCCAGCGAAATTCCTTGCTGCTGATCGGCTGGGATCACGCCATTTCCGGCCCGCCACTCTTCCACAGTCTGCCTGGCCAAGTTCATGGCGACTTGCCGACTGTCCTGATTGCCGGAGATTTCAAAGCTTCTGACGAGAAAATGGCTCAAAAACAGGAGGGCGATGGAAAAAATCAGAAGCGATGCGACCACTTCGACCAAGGACAAGCCTTTTTCGTTATCTAGTACTTTCATCCTGGTTATCCTCCTGGAAAGGTTCGTGACCTTATTGTACACGAAATGAGAAAAATAGGATATTATACAGGAATGTCAAAATTTCGAACAGGAATTTGCACATCAAAGTCGAATCGGGTTAGAGAGAAAGGAATGGGTCTAATGGCATATTTTTTGAGAGGATAGGGTGAAATAAAGATGGATACAACAGGTGTCCTGATATTTATTGGCTGCTATTTTCTATTGTCTGCCCTATTTGGAGTGATGCTCTATCGGAGGGCGAAGCGCACTTTTGCGCGAAAAGGCTGGCTGGTAGCAGCGGGGGCGGTCCTGATCGGCGCCGTTTCTCCTTTCTTTATTGCTTACACAAGCTTGTGGCTGTGGCTGTCCGTTTTTCTTTTGCTCGCGGTTTGCCTGGCGTGGGGCGCATGGAAGCTGTCCGCAGTGCCTGTAAGGAGAGGCGGATTTGCTCCTGTTTTTTCTGTGCCGGCGACAGCGGAGCTGGGTCGGCAGCATCCGTGGAGTTTGGAAGAGGCAGCGGATGAGCAGCAAGACGAAGGCGTGCCAGCGGTGAGTGAGCTTGAGCAGCAGCATGAGAGTGAGCAGCAGCATGAGAGTGAGCAGCAGCATGAGAGTGAGCAGCAGCATGAGCTTGAGCATGACCTTGAGTTGGAACTGGAGCTGGAGGAAGAAGTCGAACAGGCGGCTTTGGCTGAAGTGGCCGTGAGCCAGGAGGAAGGCAGCTTGCCGGAAATCCGCGACGAGGATGAGGCGATCAGCTACGACTTTTTGCAGGAGGAAGAAGCGGAGACGATTCCGTTCATGCCTGCACTGGATCCTCCTTCGGCAAAAATAGAGGCCGAGGAAGCAGACGAGGATCGGATCATCTACTTTTTCGAGGAAGAGTCTCCTGCCGAAAAGAAAACCATGCCTGACACAACGGAACGGACAGATGTCGGGAAAGCAGATGAGCATGAATGGAATTTCATCCACGATGACAAGCAGACAAATGAATAACCGATAAAGAAAGGCGTTGACGTATGTACGCAACCCAAATCTCGCCTCGACGGCGCTATTCGTTTTCTTGGTTCTTTGCCATATTTTTCGTCCAGCTCATCCTGATCCCGGCGCTTTCGCTTTTTTCGATGATCGAGTGGGGAGGCGCCACTTTTGGCGAGAAGATTTTCCAGGAAGAGATCAGGATCGCATCGCTTCCCGTAGGCGGCCAGACATATGAGGAAGCAAGGCAGAAGCTGCTTGAGGCCGTACAGGCCAGCCGAAATACAGAAATTCGCTTTGTACTGGATGGACAAGCGTACCCGATTGACAAAAGCAAGCTGCAACTCAGCTTTGATGTAGAAGCGACCTTGCAGGAGGCGTATGCCCGCTCCCGAGAAAAGACCGGGTTTTTCTCCCGCTTGTGGGGGGATTCTGCGCCTGTCAATGTGCCGATCAAGATTGCCTTTGATCGCGCGGAGATGTCCAGGCAGCTTGACGCCATCGGACAACAGATCGAGCGCCCGGCTGTGTCTGCGACAGGAGCTGTTTCGGGGAATACGATCTCGATCGTGCCAGAGGTGGTCGGTTACCGGATCAATCTGGAGCAGTCTTTGTCCGCCTTTGAGCAAGTCATCTCGTCCAATCTCGCAGATTGGTCGGGAGAGCTTCGTCTGGCTGTACAGGAAGACGTTCCACAAATCCGCACAGCAGATTTGGAGTCGATCAAAAACATGCTGGCTGAGCAGTCTTTGCCGATGGCTGTTTCCGGGAGCAGCGGGCTTGCCAATTTGCAGCAGCTCGTCTCCCGCCTGAACGGCACGGTCGTTTTGCCTGGCGAGACGTTTTCCTTCCTGAAGGCGACAGGGCCGTACACGCAGGAAAACGGCTATGTGCTGCAGCCGATTCTCGCCGACGAACAAGTCGTTCCGGACCAGCTCGGTGGAGCCGCGACACAGGCAGCGACTGCTCTCTACCAAACCATTTTGCAGAACCGTCTGACCGTGATCGAGCGGCATGCGGCTCAGCGGCCTGTTTCCTATACAAGTGCAGGGCTGGAAGCGCGGGTCGATGGGGAAGAACTCGATCTGCGCTTTTCCAACCAGACGGAGAAGCCGCTGTTTATCCATGCGGCACTGCAGAGCAATCAGGTGCGAGTGGCGCTTTTCGGGGCAAAGCAGGACGTGCCTGTGGCGACGCTTGTTACGGAAAAAGGCGCGACGGTGTTGCCGAATACGATTGTTCGCGTAGACCAAACGCTGGGGCCAAACGAGGAGTTCATCGAGCGCAAAGGCAGCGAGGGCTTCACGGTCGCCGTTTACCAGAGCTGGCAGGAGAACGGGATATTCCGGAAGCAAAAGGTTTCCGAGGATTACTACAAGCCGCTGCACAACGTCGTTGCGGTTGGCCCCGTTTATGAAAAAGACAAGAAGGCGCGGGCGACAACTGTGCCAGGGGCGCAACAGGAAGGCGATGCGGCTCCGGCCGAAACGGCTGATGACGGCGGCGGAACACCTGCCGCTGCACCGCCTCCAGACATACCGATGCCAAGCGCCCCTTCCACTGACGCAAACAGCGGAAGCACTGGCGGGACGGAAGTGGTAAACGGCATTATTTATCAAAACTAGGCAAAGCAACCGTACGTAAGAGGGGGGAGTCTCTTGTCCCGCAAAAGGCTTGGCGACATCTTGGTCGAGAGCGGCATCGTTACCGCCGACCAGTTGCAGGAAGCGCTGGTCGAACAAAAAAAATCGAAGCTGAAGCTCGGTGACCACCTGCTGCAAAGCGGCTACATCACCGAGCAGCAACTGATTGAAATTCTGGAATACCAGTTGGGGATTCCCCATGTCAGCCTGTTCCGCATGCGTCTGGATCCGTCTTTGTCAGCGATTGTGCCAGAGGAGCTGGCTCGCCGCCACTCGCTGGTTCCGTTGAAAAAAGAAGAGAACAAGCTGACTGTCGCGATGGTTGACCCGCTTGATTACTACGCAATTGACGAGCTGAGGATGAGCACGGGTTTTGTCATTAACGTGGTGATCGCGACCCGCGACGAGATTCAGCGCGCCATCTCGCGAATGTACAGCATGCAAGGCTCTGTGCAGGAGCTGATGGAAGGCATCGAAGTGCCGGAGGATTTGGAAGAAGCGCGGATTTTTGACGACAATTCGCCGATTGTTCGCCTGGTCAACCAAATGTTTGAGCAGGCTGTCCAGCTTCGGGCGAGCGACATCCATATCGAGCCGATGGAAGACGGCATCCGCGTCCGTTTCCGCATCGATGGTCTGATGCGAACGGAGCGGGTCTTGCCGCGGCACATGCAGGGGATGCTGACGGCCCGGCTGAAAATCATGGCGAATCTGAACATCGCCGAACGCAGGATGCCGCAGGATGGCCGGGTGCAGATGAATGTAGACTTCAAGGAAATTGATATCCGGATGTCGACTTTGCCTACCATCTACGGGGAAAAAATCGTCATGCGTCTGCTTGACCTGACCAACGCTCTGGTGGAGATGAGCCAGCTCGGCCTGTCGAAGCGCAATCTGGCGATGTTTCAAGAGCTGGTTACCATGTCCAACGGGATCGTACTGGTGACGGGCCCGACGGGAAGCGGGAAATCGACGACGTTGTACTCGGCGCTCAACCATTTGAACTCAGAGCATGTCAACATCATTACCGTCGAGGACCCTGTCGAGTATCAGCTTGACGGGATCAACCAGGTGCAGGTCAACGAAAATATCGGGATGAGCTTCGCTTCCGCGCTGCGCTCGATTTTGCGCCAGGACCCGGACATCATCATGGTCGGGGAGATTCGCGACAGGGAGACGGCCGAAATCGCCATCCGCGCCGCGCTCACCGGGCACTCGGTGTTCAGCACGCTGCATACCAACGACGCGGTCAGCAGCATTACCCGTCTCGTGGACATGGGCATTCCGTCGTTTTTGATCGCTTCTTCGGTGCACGGCGTACTCGCGCAGCGGCTCGTCCGCCGCATCTGCAAGGACTGCAAGCAGGAATACCAGGCGTCCGAACAGGAGAAGAAGTTGTTTGCCCAAAAAGGGTTGAACGTGGAAACATTATGGAGGGGAAAAGGCTGCGCAAGCTGTCAAATGACCGGATACCGAGGCAGGATCGCCGTTCACGAGGTGTTCAAGATCGACGACACGATCCGCTCGATGCTGATCCAAAACCTCCCGTCCCACGAGTACAAAAAGTATGCGATGAAAAACGGGATGGTCCTGTTGTTCGACGATGGCCTGCTCAAAGTAAAGCAGGGCATCACCACCATGGAAGAAATTTATCGGATATCGGTCAGCCAGTGACGGCCGACGTCAGGAAGAGGGAGGATGAAGCGTGTCTAGTGTCGATATTAACAAGCTGCTGAAGTACGCCTTTGAAAAAAGAGCATCCGACCTGCACATATCGGTAGGGACGTCGCCTGTCTTTCGGATTGACGGCGAGCTGAAGCGGCTGGATTTGCCGCCGCTCACTCCGGAAGACACCGAGTCGATGGCGCGGACCTTGATCCAGGAGCACATGTACCACAAGTTCCAGGAAAAAGGCGAGCTGGATTTCTCTTACGGCCTGGCAGGGGTGTCCCGTTTTCGGGTGAACGCGTATCAGCAGCGCGGCTGCACAGGGATCGTGGCTCGGGTCATTCCGACATCGGTGCCGACCATTGAATCGCTCTGTATGCCGGAGATTTTGCGGAAATTCTCGCAAAAGCCCCAGGGACTGCTGCTGGTAACAGGTCCGACAGGCAGCGGGAAATCGACCACGCTTGCCGCGATGATCGACTATATCAACCGCACGATGAGAAAGCACGTGATTACGTTGGAGGACCCGATCGAGTATTTGCACAAGCATCAGCTCTCCATCGTGAACCAGCGCGAGATCGGCTTTGATACAAAAGATTTTGCCAGCGGGCTACGGGCCGCGCTGCGCCAGGACCCTGACGTGATTCTCGTCGGCGAGATGCGCGATCTGGAGACGATCAGCACCGCGATTACGGCGGCGGAGACCGGACATTTGGTGCTCGCGACGCTGCATACGTCAGACGCACCGCAGACCATCGACCGGATTATTGACGTTTTCCCCGGCAGCCAACAGCCGCAAATGCGGACACAGCTCGCTTCCGTCCTGGTCGGCATCATCTCGCAGCGCCTTTTTCCGAAGGTAGGCGGTGGCAGGACGGTGGCGACGGAGATTCTCGTCAATACCCCTGCGGTCGCCAACCTGATTCGCAGCGAAAAGGTGCATCAGATCAAGAGCATTCTCCAGACAAGCAGGGAGATGGGCATGCATACGCTGGAGATGTCGATCAAGGAGCTGATCGCAAGCGGCACGATCACGATGGAGGCGGCCCAGTATTTCCTGAATGAGAGGGTGCTGGAGTAATGCCTACTTTTCAATACGAAGGCCGCGAGCGGACGGGGAAAAAGGTCAGGGGCAAAATCGAAGCCAATACAAGAAACTCTGCCATCATGGAATTGAAGCAGCAAGGCGTCCTCGTGCTGAACATGCAGGAGCCGATCAAAGGCGTGCTCGACCGCAACATCGAGCTCACCCGACCGGTAAAAGGCAGGGACATCGTCATTTTCTTGCGCCAGTTTGCCACGCTGATTCGCGCGGGCATCGGGATCGTAGAATCGGTACATATCCTCGCTGCACAGACCGAGAGCAAAAAGCTGCGCAAATACTTGGTGGATATCGAGGTAGATTTGCAGCAAGGGACACAACTGTCCGAGGCGTGCGCCAAGTTTCCGAAGGTGTTTGAGCCGCTATTCATCAGCATGGTGCGCGCGGGCGAGGCGTCGGGGAATATGGAGCTTGTACTGGACAGGCTGGCTACGTTTTACGAAAAGTCCTACTACACAAAGGAAAAGATCAAGTCGGCGATGGCGTACCCGGTGACCGTAGGCTTGATGTCCGTCACCGTCACGGTCTTTTTGCTGGTCAGCATTGTGCCGACGTTTGTCGATATGTTTGCAGGCTTTCAAGCGGAATTGCCGGCGATTACGAAAGCGGTCATGGGCTTTAGCAACAGCCTGGTTGAAGTGTGGTATCTCTATTTTCTAGGACTTTTGGCACTGTTTATCGGTTTTCGAATTTTTGTCAACACTTCTTATGGACGATATTACACTGACTATGGTATGTTAAAACTACCAATATTCGGCAAGCTGCTGCAAAAAGGCGCGGTAGCAAGAATGACCAGAACGCTTGCTACGTTATTTGCCAGCTCGGTTCCGATTCTGCAATCTCTCAACATCGTCGAGGGAGTGGTAGGGAACCAGCTTATCAGCAAATCCATTGGCGAGGCGAAAGAAAGCCTGCGCCAAGGTCGACCTCTGTCAGAGCCGTTCAAAAAATCGTGGGTAATCCCTCCGATGGTGTCCCATATGATTGCGGTTGGCGAAGAGACAGGTTCGCTTGATTCGATGCTGGACAAGGTTGCAGATTTCTACGAAAAGGAAGTGGAGAACTCTGTTGACAAAATCAAGTCGCTAATCGAACCAATTATGATCGTCTGTTTGTCCGGAATTGTGGGAACTATCGTGCTATCCATCATGGTGCCGATGTTTGAGATTTTCAGTCAAGTTAAATAATGGTCGGGGGAGGACATATTGTATGTTGAAAAAGATTTTAAAAAATGAGCGTGGCCTTACACTGATCGAGCTGTTGGCCGTGATTGTGATTATTGGGATTATTGCTGCAATCGCAGTGCCTGCTATCGGAAATATTATTGAAAATTCCCGCCGCGATGCTCATGTGGCCAACGCCAGAATGTTAATTGATGCAACAAAAATGAGGATAACAACCAATCAATTAGGGACTACTTACGATGATCGTAAATTCACGTTAGCTGAACTTCGGGATTGGGGGCTCATTCAAGATATTCGTGTGCCGGGTGACAATGGAAACTATGCAGATACTAGCAATGTGGTGGTAGCACGAAATGCTACAAATAATACACTGACATACCACGTGACTTTGACTGCTCCAGGGCGTACTCATCCATTTATTAACAATGAGGAGTCACAAGACTTAACGAGAGCAGTAGTGGATTTGGATGGAGATGGCACTGAAGACGGAGCACAGTAATTCATTAGACAACTTCCTTCTCAAATATCGAGAAGGAAGTTTTTTGCAGCTTAGAAGCAGTTGGCAGCTTGCTCGCTAACACATGCCCGACACGACTTCCAACCTAGAGGTGAAGAAATGCTCCAACTACCACTCTCCATAAGCTTCTTCCTCCTCGGCCTCCTCTTTGGCTCCTTCTACAACGTAGTTGGGCTGCGAGTGCCAAAAAAACAGTCCATCATTTACCCGCCGTCGCATTGTCCGACCTGTAAGCGGCGGTTATTGCCCGGAGAATTAATCCCGGTTATTTCCTATCTTCTCGCAAAAGGAAGATGCAAGGGCTGCAAGACGGCGATTTCTCCGCTCTATCCGGTGATGGAGGGCTTGACGGGGCTTGGTTTTGTCCTTGTCTATTTGCGGTACGATCTGACCTGGGAGACGTTGCTCGGGATGTTGTTTGTCTCCCTGCTGTCGATCATCACGGTGGCGGATTTGACGTATCGGCTGATCCCGAATAAAGTGCTGCTGCTGTTCTTTTTGCTTTTTCTCGTCATGCGCTTTTTTTGGCCCTATGGCGATGCCAGCTATGTAGCGCATTTGATCGGGATGGCGGCAGGGTTTTTGTTCTTTTTTCTGCTTGCAGTCATCACGCGTGGCGGGATGGGGGGCGGCGATACCAAGCTGTTTGCTGTGATCGGGATGTTTCTGTCGCCGACGCTGTTGTTTTTGACCGTGTTTCTCTCCTCGGCCTTTGGCGCCTTGTATGGACTGTTTCTGCTGGCGATTCGCAGGGCGACGCGCAAGTCGATGATTCCGTTTGGGCCGTTTATTGCGCTGGGAGCCGTCACCGCCTATTTATACGGTTCGGCTATCGTGGACTGGTATTTATCTTTTTATTAAGCCATCGGTCTGCCACTATTTACGGCAGGGTGGAGGCGAGCTTTGTCTAATTTAGTAGAAAACAAGAAATGCATTTCCTAGCATCAATAGAAAGGGTGGAGTCGAATGGGGGTCCATCTGCCGTTTCTCCCGTCCAAAAAGAGAATTGGCATTACGATAGAAGATGACGGGATTCGCGTCGTCGAAACGTCGCAGAACGCAGGAGCTGTCCAGGTCCACCAGATGGGCATGATTCCGTTGGAGCGAGGTTTGCTTGTCGGCGGGAAGATTATGAACCAGCAGGCGCTGGAGCAGCAACTGTCCGCAGCCAAAAATCAGTTACTATTGAGCGGGAACAAGGTGTGCCTTGCCGTACCGAGCTCGTTTGTCGTCATCAGGAAGATCGCTTTGCCGCGAGTGCCGGATAAGGAAGTTCGCCCCTTGATCGAGATCGAGCTGGAATCATCCGTTCACTTGCCGTTTTCCCGTCCTTATTTTGACTATTACAAGCTGCCGAAAAACAATGTGTGGGCGCTTCCCAACCAATTCTCCGCCGAAAAGCTCGGCTCGGGAGAGGAGGAGCAGTATCTGGTCATTGCGGCGCCGGGTGAACTGATTGACCAGTATTTGTCGCTTTTGAAGGTGCTCCGTTTGGAGGCGACTTCGGTTGATATCGAGCCGTTGGCGTTGCATCGGCTTCTGACCAGTGGCGGGATGGAGCTGAGCCGGAACATGCTCGTGGTGCAGCTCGGGGTACGCTCCATCAATGTCGGCATTTTTGAAGGAGATATTCCGGAGTTTTTGCGCAATATTCCACTTGACCTGGAAAATTACAAGAACAGTGCAGACGAGAACGAGCCGTCGACCAAAGAGCTGCTGCAATTCCTTGAACGCCGCAGCGCCTTTTCCAACTTTGCGGAGGAGTTGGCACGAGAGCTGGAACGGGTAATTAACTTTTACCAGTTCTCCTTGAAAAACGGGATAGTCAAGCTGGACACGATGTACCTCACAGGTGACTTTCCCGACCTGGATAAAATGGTCAGGTTTTTGCGCGAGCGACTTCCTCAGTTGAAGATCGCGCCGCTGCCGCTAGAGCACATTGAGCACGTAGGGGCAAACCAGGCAATGCTGCAAGCCTTCTCTGTGGCGCTGGGATTATCTTTGAGAGGTTGAGGGCTATTGGTTACGATAAATCTGCTTCCGCGAAAGAAGCGGTTATTTACCGCCTCGCATATCGTATTGTCAGGAATCGGCTTGACGTGGGTAGCTGCTGCCAGCTTTCTCTGGCTCACGTATGGCTCAACGAATGAGTCGGTCACTCTCTTGAAACAGGAAATCAAAATGAAGGAAACGGCGATTGCTGCCCTGCAAAAACAGGCGGTAGCCGTGCAAGCGGACGACTCGCTGGATCAGTATGTGCTTTTTTCCGAGCGGATGCAGCAGTTGTTTTTGCCGACGAACCTGCTCATGGACGAGATAGCGCACGCTTTGCCCGAGCATGGCCGCCTGGACAGCATCAAGTATAGCTTGAGTGGCAGCATTGAACTGGAAGGCAGCTTTGAGCAGTACGAAGATGTTGCTGCGTACCTCCACAATTTGCAAGCCTCTCCCTACGTCGTGAAAGCGGAAGTTACCAGCATCAAGGCGAGAGAAATCAAATGGCAAGGCCCTGTAGATGACCAGGGAAAACCGCTGTCGGCCATTTTGAGCACCGTTGGCGGAAAGCTGCTCCCTCGCTATACTGCTTCCCTGAAAATAAAGGCGATTACTGTTGATTTGCAAGAGCTGGTTGCCAAGGAGCAAGCTGCCGCAACAGGAAAAGCCGAAGTGAAGAAGTAAGAGGAGGGGAACCGTTGCATGGGAGAAAAGACGCGTCAGATTGCACTCTTCATCTTTGCGTTATTGTTCGCTGCCTTGGCAGGAGCTTACTATTTATACATCGTACCTGTTACGGACCAAAAGACGAGCTTGCAGGTGCAGCTTGAGAAATTGAAACAAACCTTTGACCAGTTGCAAAGCGCACAGGCGACGGAGCCGACAACCCCAATGGTGATCTCCAATAAAATCCTGGAAGCGATCCCGGTTAGGCCGTATGCGGATCAGCTTATCAAGGACCTGGAGAGGCTGCAATCCGTCAGCCAGATTTCGATTGAAGAAGCCTCCTTTTCCGAGCGGGAAAAACTGTCTGCAAAAGAATTGGCTAATCAGCTCACCTACATGGATCAAGCTGAGGGGGGAGAAGCGCAGGCAACACTCGAAGGAGAGGTACAAAAGCTTGATGAAAAAGCGCAGAAGATCGCCAAGTCCGCGCAAAATGCGGGTTCATCGGCCGGACAACCAAAGCCGGCTGCCGGGAAAGAAGAGCGCCAGGTGAAGGCGGAAATGATTGAAAAATACTTGCCGCCAATTCCTTTTCATAGCGTGGAAATTTCCCTCAAGATCAAAGGCGATTACAAGGAAATTTATCGCTTTGTGAGCGAAATGCAAAAGATGTCGCGTTATTTGCGTGTCGATCAGCTCGACTTCAAATCGAACCAAAAAGACGAGTTTGTCATTCCGGAAGACACGAAAATGGTCGCAACCGTCAAGCTTACGAGCTACTTTGCGCCCCAGTTTGAAAAGGATCTGGAAAAGCTGCCAGCCGTGCAGGTGGAAGGGCCTGCGGGCAAGTGGGACCCGATGCAGTACGAAACGGTCAAAAAAGAAGAAGCATCTGTCGGGACCACTGCGAACGAAGCGAACTAGCCGTACAAACCGCAACTGATAAGAGTGAAGCCTCCCAGCCTGTTAGGGAGGTTTGTTTTCGATAGAAAAAGGCTGACAGCTCAAGTTGCTGCCAGCCTTTTTCCGCTTGATTTATTTCCCTGGCCGTTCGACCGGAGTTTTGTTAATGATGTAATAGCTAATAATCAAAATCAGAATCACGCCGGAGTAAATCAGCGTGTTGAGCGGGCTGTGGTGATCCACGATAATCAGACGAACCATAGCCGTTATGCCGATGTAAAGAAAATAGCGCAGGGGAAAATGGTAGTTCTCGCGAAAGTACTTGACGATCATGGCAATAAATTCGAAGTAGAGAAAAAAGGCAATGATGGCTTCGAGAAATTCGTTCAGCGAGGAATCGCTCGAGATCATCATTTTCCCGAAGTGGATCAGCTCCTTGCCGAGCAGCACGACGAGGATGACGGCCAGGATAATCAGGGCGAGGTTGAGGATCAGTTGGAGCAGGGACGGAACGGAGAAATGCTTGATAACGGCTTTGACATGGTTCATGACGGTGGCCTCCTGTGGAAAAAATAATCGGACAAACACAACCGTTACAATATGTTATACAAATATAATTAAAATTCAGAATATAATCAACGCATCTAGCGAAAGTGACATACTATTTACACAATCAAAAGTGAAGTCTCCCTTCGCACAAAATGGCTGGCTCATAAAGGCGAGGGGCGGTATCATTTGTGACAAGACTGTCTGAAAGGAGCGAGCCTTTTTGAATCAGCATCAAAACCAGAACCATGCCATCGCCGTCATTTCTGACATACATAGCAATGTCTTCGCGCTCGAGGCGGTTTTGCAGGACATTGACGCGCGGGGGATTCAGACGATTGTGAACCTCGGAGACGCGCTGTTTGGCCCGATTGCCCCGGTGCAAACCGCGGAGCTGCTGATGCGGCGCACGGATGTCGTCCACATTATGGGCAACTGCGACCGCTATTTGCTAGAGGGGGTGCTGGCTTCCCCCACTTTTCAGCATGTGAAGCCGCTGCTGCGCGAAGACGTGCTCGACTGGCTCCGCACGTTTCGCAAGCAGTGGGTTTACGAGGACCTTTTGTTCTGCCATGGAACGCCTTTTGCGGACGATGAGTATCTCATGGAGCGGGTCGCTCCGTACGGGACTGACGCGAAAAGCGTCACCGAACTGATGATTGAGCTGGCGAATGTACCGCAGAACGTCATTTTTTGCGGACATACGCACGTGCACAGATCGGTGTGGCTGCCGGATGGAAAATGGATCGTCAATCCGGGGAGTGTCGGGCTGCCCGCTTACTTTGAAGAGAAGCCCCATCCGCATTTCATGGAGTCGTTGACCCCGCACGCGAAGTATGCGACGGCCACGCGCCAAGGAGACTCCTGGAAAGTGGAGCACATCCTGCTTCCGTATGATTATGAAAAAGCGGCCAAACTCGCAGAGGAAGCCGGGCGCATGGACTATGCCCATGCGATCCGGACGGGCAGAGCGCGGTTGTAAAACGAGCATAGCGGCCGAGGGCCGGGCAACAAAAAAGGGGGGCACGTCGATGTGCTCCCCTTTTTCTTCTATATGTCATGGAGTCATTGACGCCGTACGCCAAGTATGCGACGTCCACAAGGTGAAATTCTCCCTTTACCAAAAAAAGAGAAAGTACCTTGGATTTCACACCTAAAAGTAGTTCTCCAAGATACTTTCGAAATTTGGATTAATTACTTGTAAAATTCTAAATCTGAGTCACTCGTATAATACGGGCAATCATCGGCCATATGTTCTACTAATCCTAATTGCCCCCATTTGGATTTAACTTTAATCATACTTGCTTGATCTTTTCCAGGTGCAGGTGGGCCAGAATAAACTGTCGTAACTATCCCAGTGTGTTCATTACCTCTTACATCGTAGTAAATTTTGCTATCTCCAGAAGCAGAACTCCTTTTTTTATAACTCCCATCTGTCATATAGGCGCCAGGGTCATTCATCCAATATTTGTTGCTAGAAGAAGTACTGTACCAAGCATAGGAATGACAATTGTAATTTGTTGTAGCTGATCTTAGGAGAGTAGTACGAGGATATGCCCTTTCAACCTCCCGATCCAGAGCTTTAATCTCCGCAGAAGATAAACGTTCCCCTAGTTGCAACACTTCCACCTTAGTGCCCTTTGGTGTCTTTACATATATAGCAGCCGCTGCCCGTTTTGGTTCTTCCGTAAGCTCTTCCACTTCTTCTACTTCGTTTGGAGATAACTTCTCTTTAATCTCACTTTGTTCTAAAATAATTTCAAGATTCTTCAAGTCTAACATTTCATCTGAAGATGCTTTCTTAACTCCCTTCGATTCTTTTGTCACTTTGTATTTCTCAAGTAGCTTCGAAGCAGCATCTTCTCTTTTCAGCAGTTCCTTTAGACCGTTGAAATTGGATGAAACAGCAGAAAAACCTTGTTCAAAAGAATCGTATGCATACATGTCGATCAGGAACGGATAGTCTAAAACAGTTTCAACAAGCTCTTCGGTTGACAATTGTTCCAAAACATCCTCAGGTATTTGGCTTACCTTTTGGCGTTCCATTTTGCTTTCAAGTGCTTTCCACTCAGTTGTTCCGGGTTTCACGGGGTACTCATATCCGCCAACTTTTTCTGCACTAGCAGGTGCGACTAAGCTTATCGCTAATAAAAACACGGGCAAAGCTCTCTTAAATAATTTCATACCTTTCCTTCCTTTTCATACGATTTGGAAAAAATAAAGAAATGGTCAATCTTGAAAGTTGTTCTAAAATCTAACCTCCCATCGCATTAGATTTCATATATGGTTTGATTCTTTGATGAGCAAAAATGATTATCTGTTTCCTTAGTTCAAATGAGCAACTTTGTTTCAATTCGAAAGCATTAGTAAGCATCTGTTTTTATTACAAATCCAAATGGATATTCCTTATCATCTTTATAAGCATTGATTCGAAAACCTCTATAAACCGTTTGACACGGTTCATCGTTCGAATTTAAAGCAGAAGCGAAGTGCTTCTCTAATTTGAATTGATATTTATTGTCTATCCGGGTAAAGGCAACATTCTTGATTTCTTTATCCGTATATAATTGTTCACCTTTAGAATTTAGGAGAATGTCCAAAATAGTTATGTTATCATATACTGTTTCACCAAAATCGATGGTAACTGTCTCACCGTTTTTGTAGTATTTAATCTCTTGGGGAACTGTTGGGTCAAACGCAAATTTGAATTGGTCTTTGAGATTTTGATTACCGCTTAATTCATATAATTTAATAGTGTCTGCTCCAATCATTGCACTTCCCTGCTTGCTAATTGGATTTTCAGTGACACTACTATTCTCTTCCTTATTGTCAGTGGCCCCCCCACATCCGCTAATTCCCACTAAGATCAACAATAATAATAGAAAGTTTTTTAACAGGTTCATCTTCGTCACCCCATTTAGGAATTGTCATGTTTCTATTTGTGAATTCTATTGTGAAACAAAATCCATAAAAAATATATCATAATTGGAATTAACAGGGAACAGGACCTGCGTTCTATTTCAAAATAATGTAAAAAATCCTTTATTCAAGAGAGTTCTCGAAATCGTATTGAACTAAAACAAGCAGCTTTGTACAGTTCCCATACGAGTTCCCTTGCCCGCGAGTGCTCCTGGAAAGTGGAGTACGTCCTGCTTCCCTGCTTCCGTATGATTATGAAAAAGCGGCCAAACTCGCAGAGGAAGCCGGGCGCATGGACTATGCCCATGCGATCCGGACGGGCAGAGCGCGGCTGTAAAACGAGCATAGCGACCGGAGTGTCGGGCAACAAAAAAGGGGTGCACGTCAGTGTGCTCCCCTTTTTCTTCTATAATAAATATGTCTTACTCTCAAGCTTTTCCTGCAGCCTGCGCACCGTCCCATTCGGCGGTACTTGTCGCCCGCTTTTCGTTTTCGGACGATTTTTTTTGCTCCGGGGTGTTTTGGCTGCGCAGCGGGATTTCTTTCAGGAACAGCGCGATCACGACCGCAAAGCCAGCGACAATTGCTCCGGTCAAAAAGGTGGTCGTAATGCCGTAGCTCATCGCTTCGCGGATCGTGTCCAGCATGTGGGCAAACACGGTCTGCGACTCAGGCGGCAAGCTGTGCAGCGCCGCTTCGATTTTGGGCTGATCGAGCAAATTTTGTGGATTGGTGAACAGCGACAGCTTTTCAGCCAACGCCGGATCAGCAGGCATCGAGGCAGCGCCCTGGCTCATGGTAGCCGAGAGCTGGTTCATTTTTGCAGACATGCTGGCGCTCATGACGCTGCCCATGACGGCAATCCCGATCGTACCGCCCAGGTTGCGGAACAACTGGGAGGTAGCGGTGGCGACACCCAGCTCCTGCGGTGCGACTGCGTTTTGCACAGTCAAGGAGAAGACGGGCATCGCGATGCCCATGCCCAGGCCGAGCACGATCATGTACAGCACGAGCAAATAAATCGGCGTGGTCGGCACCATGAAGTACATCAGCACCATGCCGAGCGTCATGACGAGCAGCCCGCTGATCGCCATCTTTTTGTATTTGCCTGTTTTGGTCATCAATTGTCCGGCGAGCGCAGACGTCACGAGCATGGCAATCGACATCGGCATGGCGACGTAGCCTGCCATGGTAGGCGAGATTCCTTTTACGCCCTGGACAAAAAACGGAACGTAGATGATCGCTCCCATCATCCCGGCATTCAGGAAAAAGCCGACCAGATTGGAGACGGTGAAAATGCTGTTTTTAAACAAGCCAAGCGGCAGCACAGGTGTTTTTACCCGCGTCTCGACCCACAGGAACACGAGCAAGGACACGACGGTGACAGCCAGGAGGCCGAGAATTTGCCAGGAGCCCCAGGCGTATTTGTGCAGGCCTTCTCCTGCCCAGGAAAAAGCAAGCAGCATCGGAACGATGGTCGTCGTCAAGAACAGGGAGCCGAAGTAGTCGACGGATTCGCCCTGGCGTTTTTCCACCTGCGGAAAATGAAGCAAAATCAAGGTGAAGGCGATCAGCCCGATCGGCAGGAAAATCCAGAATACCCAATGCCAGTCGAGATGATCGACAATATATCCGCCGAGGAGCGGACCCGCGACGCTGGAAACGCCGAATACCGCGCTCATGACTCCGGTCCATTTGGCTCGCTCGCGAGGCTCATACAGGTCGCCCATGGCGGTGAAGGCGGTGGACATGATGATACCGGCACCTGCCCCTTGAATGGCGCGATAGGCGATCAACTGAAAGATCGTGGCGGAAAAGCCGGATAGCAAAGCGCCGATGCTGAACAGCCCGATCCCGGCCAAAATAAACGGCTTGCGCCCGTAAATGTCCGACAGCTTGCCGACCAGGACGGAAGCGACGGTGGAAGTCAGCAAGTAAATGGTGATGGCCCAAGAGTAATAATCCATGCCGCCCAGCTTGGCGATAATGCGCGGCATGGCGACGCCGATGATCGTTTGGTTGATCGCGGAAAAGAACATCGCCGTGATGATCGCGATCATGATCGTCACTTTCTTTTTTTCGGTTAACCCGTTCATGCGTGATTCTCCTCTCTTCGCTGTTCGATGTTAAGCAAGACTTGCCTGTAGATGCGGTTCAGGTGCTGAAGGTCTTCTTCCGACAGCCCGGCAAACAAGTCTCCGATCGTTTTTTTCAGTTCCACTCTGTATTGCTGCAAAATCGCTTTTCCCTTCTCGGTAATTTCCAGGTAGACTACCCGGCGATCGTGGCTGACCCGGCTGCGGCTGGCGTAACCGCAGGCGATCAGTTTATCGGAAAGGCTGGTCACTGCTCCGGGAGTGATCTGCAAAAGCTCGGCCAGAGCCGACGCTTTTTGCGGACCGTTTTTATCCAGCATCCGCAGAAGCATGGCTTGCGACGCGGAGACGAGCGGGTCCAGCCGCTTGTGCCATTTTGCTGAGACACTTCGCTGCACCTGGATGTAGAGCTGTTCAAAATCAGTAAGACCGGATTGGCTCGGCATGCTAATCGCTCCTGTTTTAAATGTAAAATAATATACATAGTTAATAATTAAATGCTTGAAACATTAATCAGTGTAAATGTTCTGCTCGGGGATGTCAAATCTACCTTTTACCAAATGAACAAGTTCATTCGATGAAAATCGAGGTGTTTCGCCAAAAATCGGGAAAAAGTCGAGTTTGCCGGAGGGATTTCATGGAATTTTCTGAGTTGTGGTGCTACAATCAAGTTTGTCGTGTTTGGCATCATGGAAAAAGAGATAGGTGGGGATTTTTTTGTTCGGAAAAAAATGGACCAGCGCATTGCTGGCAACGGCGCTGATGATTCCGCTGCCCGCATTCGCTGCGCAAGGAACGAGCCAGGCGGCGGGACAAGCCTCTGGTCAGGCGACTGCGGATGCTGCGAAGCAGGCAGTCGTGCAGCCGGCCGATGTCGTGTTGTCGGGCGGCGCCGTGTACACCGTGGACAGAAACAGAAACTGGGCACAGGCTGTCGCGATTCGCGGCGGCGAGATCGTCTACGTAGGCACGGATGAGGGCGCAAAGGCGTACATCGGGAAAAGTACGAAGGTAACCGACTTGAAAGGGCAAATGGTGCTGCCAGGCTTCATCGACAGCCATACCCATGCGAGCAAAACAACCGGGCTGATCTATTCCATCGACCTGTTTGACGCGGGCTCGATGGAGGAGTACACAGAGGTGGTTTCCGCGTTTGTCAAGGCGCATCCACAAGAAGTAGCCTTGCAAGGACGCGGCTGGAGCAATCCGGTAGCGCCGGGGATCGGTCCGCGCAAAGAAGTGCTGGACGCCATCTTGCCAAACATTCCGATCGCTCTGACCTCGGATGACGGACATTCTCTGTGGGTCAATTCCGCCGCGCTGAAACTGGCGGGCATTACAAAGGAAACGAAAAATCCGGAAGGCGGCATTATCGAGCGCGATCCAGAGACAGGCGAACCGTCGGGAACGCTGCGCGAAAAAGCAATGGATCTCGTGCTGTCCAAAATCGGCGGCTACACCGTGCAGCAGTACAAAGCGGGAATCGAGGAGTATCAGCATAAAGCGGTTGAGCGCGGCGTGACGACTGTCCGCGACCCAGACATGCTACGCTATCCGAACGTGCTGGAAGCGTATGAGGAGCTGGCTCGCGAAAACAGGCTGACTATCCGTTTTCGCAATGCCATCACCGCCAACCCGGACAAAGGACCTGAGCAGATTGCCGAGTTTGTGAAAATTCGCGAGCGCAACCAAAACCCGCTGTTCCAGGTGAACGCCGTCAAAATTTTCATGGACGGAGTCGTCGAAGGTGCTACTGCATACCTGGAAAAGCCGTATGAGCACAAGCACACGAACGGCGAATTGATCTGGAAGCCAGAGGTGTACAACAAGACGGCAGCGGCCGCTGACAAGGCGGGCTTCCAACTGCACGTTCACTCCATCGGCGACGCTTCCACCCGGATCGCGCTGGATGGCATGGAGTACGCGGAACAGCAAAACGGCAAACACGATGCCCGTCACTCGCTCGTTCATTTGCAACTGGTCAACCAGGAGGACATCGCCCGCTTCAAAAAGCTCGGAGCTGTCGGCATCGTGCAGCCGTTCTGGTTCATGCAGGAGGACGGCTACTACGACGAGATCGAGGTGCCGTATCTCGGCCAGGAGCGCGCAGAAAAAGAATACCCGATGAAAAGCTTCCTGAATCAAGGCGTGCATGTAGCGTCCTCTTCGGACTACATCGTGACGCCTGAGTTCAATCCGCTCCACGGCATCCAGCAGGGCATTACGCGCATCGAAGACGGCGTGACCGATCCGGCGAAAATCGCCAATCCGAATGAGCGCGCCACCCTGCCTGACATGATCGCCAGCTTCACGATTGACGGCGCGTACGCCAACCACGTTGACGACATCACCGGATCGATCGAGGTGGGCAAAAAAGCGGACCTGATCGTGCTGGACAAAAATCTGTTTGCGATCCCGGCTACAGAGATCAAGAATGCGAAAGTCGTGCTGACCTTGGTAGAAGGAAAAGAAGTGTACAGCCTGAAAGCTGCTGCTGCAAAATAAACCAGACCCCCAAAAATGGCCATCCGTGCTGCGATGGCCATTTTTCTTTTGGCGATGCGTTGGCTTTTTTTACAAATTCAGAGGGATTTTGTATGTTGGTCGGAGAATCGGTCAGTACATGCCAAAAGCTGAATGGGAAAAGAAAGGGAGAGAGAAAATGCTGCAAATACGCAGAGCACACGTGGACGAGGCAGGCGCACTGAGCGACCTCTGTTTTCGTTCCAAAGCCTATTGGGGCTACAGTGACGCATTCATGGAGGCATGCCGCGAAGATTTGACGGTGACGCCAGATTACATAGAGACGGGGCTTGTGATTGTGCTGGAAGACGAGAATCGTCTCTTAGGGTTTATGGGACTGGAACAACTTGAGGAAAGCGGCCGCTGGTTGCTGAAGGATTTGTTTGTCGAACCAGACGCAATCGGAAAAGGCTATGGAAAAACATTGTGGGAGCACATGCGGAAGCTAGCGAAGGAGTTGCGGATTGGCAGCCTATTGATCCATAGCGCCCGCATGCGGAAGCGTTTTATTTGGCGAGGGGAGCAAAGCGCATCGGGGAGAGAGACAACAGCGACAAAGCCATCCCGTTACGGATAACGGATGGCTTTTTTGCGTTCCCAAGCGCTTGGCGCCCCACGGAACCAGCCAACCTTTCTTTTCCCCTCCCACGACCTTACAAAAACGAAAGCGAACTGTAAGGTAGATCAATAGCTCCCTATATGGAAACGAGTTACAGTAAATAGCGAAGAGAACCACGGTAGGCAGCCGAATGCCAAAAAAACGAATGGAGGAACAACGAGTGAGTACAGCCGTACTGGAAGTCAAAAACGTCCAAAAAATATACGGGACAAAGGGCGAGAGCCAGTCCCACGCCTTGAAGGGCGTATCGCTGACGATCGAAAAAGGAGAGTTCGTAGGAATCATGGGCCCGTCCGGCTCGGGGAAAACGACGCTCCTGAACGTCATCTCCACGCTGGATCGGCCATCGGAGGGCTTCATCCAGATAGCCGGAACGAACATTACACAAATGAAACAAAACCAGTTGGCCGATTTCCGCTCGCAAAAGCTCGGTTTCATTTTTCAAGATTTCAACCTGCTGGAAAATTTGACGGTGTACGAAAACATCGCGCTGCCGCTGTCGCTGCAGGGTGTGCCTTCCAAAGAGATCAGCGCCAAAGTGAACAAGGTCGCGCAAACGCTTGGCATCAGCGAGATTTTGCAAAAGTATCCGGTGCAAATTTCCGGGGGACAAAAGCAACGCGCTGCGGCGGCGCGCGCACTGGTGCATGAGCCGGCGATTTTGCTTGCGGACGAGCCGACGGGTGCGCTCGATTCGAAAAACGCGAAAAGCTTGCTGGAAACGATGTCCGACCTGAACGAAAACCACCAGGTGTCGATCATGATGGTCACGCACGACGCTTTTAGCGCGAGCTACTGCAAACGCATCCTGTTCATCCAGGACGGCAGCTTGTACACCGAAATTCACCGCGAAACGGACCGTCAGCAATTTTTTAAACAAATTTTGGATGTACTGGCTGAGCTGGGTGCAGCTCATGATGGGCGCTAGGAGGAAGTTGTCATGTTGTGGAAGCTGTCGTTATCGAGTATGCGCAAGATGATGAAGGACTACCTGGTGCTCCTGGTCGGACTCGTCATTTCCATTTCGATTTTTTACATGTTCCAGACGTTAGGCATGAATAGTGAGTACGTGAAAGCGAACTCGATGATCCGCTCGATCGGGATCGTTTTCAATGTAGGGGCCTTTCTGCTGGCGTTCATTACGATCTTCTACATCTTTTACGCGAACTCGTTTTTGCTCTCGCTAAGACGCAAAGAGCTGGGGATGTACATGGTGCTCGGGGCGAAGAAAGCCAGGATCAGCCAGATGTTGTTCGGGGAAACTTTGCTGATGGGAGTTGTCTCCCTTGTGATCGGCAGCCTTGTCGGAATCGTGTTGTCCAGCGGAATCGGGCAATTGCTGATGAGCTTGCTGGACATTTCCACTGAAGGGTACCATCCGTTTTACTTGCCGTCTTTGCTGATGACGTGGGGCTTTTTCCTCGTGCTGTTCCTGATTACGTCGACGATCAACGCCATTCGGCTGGCGCGGGCGACAGAGCTGGATCTTATACGCGCCGAGCAGCAAAATGACAAAGTCAAGGCAAAAGGCGTCGGCACGATTGTCGTGGCTATCCTTGGGATATCGCTGGTAGCTTTTGGCTACTACTTGTTGACTCACCTCAGAGAATACGTCGCACTTGGCTTCATCGTCGGGGCTGTCGTGACGACGATTGGGACCTATCTGATCTTTATCTCGCTCTTGCCTGTATTCGTCCAGATGTTGAAGAACAACAAAAAGCTGAACGACTGTCAATTGAATGCCTTCACCTTTGCCCAGCTTCGTTTTCGGGTCAACAACCTGACGAAAATATTGGGAACCGTCGCGATGCTGATCGCCTTGGGCGTCGGCGCGATGGCGGGCGGGCTGGCTTTCCAGCAAAACGTAGAGCTGGTGGCGAGCATCGGGCGCATCTACGACATCACCTTGCACGATCCGGTCGAGGAAGATTATCAGGCGCTTGCCAACATGCAAGTGCTGGAGCAAAATACGTATCGCTACAAAAAGGACGAGAAAGCCTACTACTTTACCAAAGAAGACTTGCTGGCGCATCCTCCGCTCATCTCGACCAATACGATGGAGCAGTATTCGCCGGATAACGAGCCAAAGCGGGTGACGCAGCCGCTGCCGGAAAAGGCGTACATCATGTATAACGATCCGGCCGAAGATCCGCAGCTTGCCTCGGTGCCGGATGAGTGGAGCCAAGCGATTTCCCGCGAGTTCATCAGCAGTTACGAGATGCTCTCGGACCATGCCGTGCAAATCGTCGACCAGGAGACGTATGCGGCAATCAAGGGCAGCGAGCACAAAGTTCTCGTGGCGCAAGTGGATGACTACCTCAAGTACAAAGCCGACTTGAAAGCGATGGACGAGCGCCAAATGAAGCTGCTCAAACCTGAGCATGTTGACGAGGACCATGAAGTCTCCATCAACTCCAAATACAGCACGTACCAGCAAGTGTACGCTTTTACCAGCGGCACGATGTTTATGGGCTTTTTCCTCGGGATTGCGTTCCTGGCGATGATGGCAAGTTGCCTGATGTTCAAAATTTTGTCCGGGGCCACCCGCGACAAAGACCGCTACAGCATGTTGCGAAAAATCGGCGTGCGCAAGGAGCTGCTGGTCGGCTCGATCTACAAGGAGCTGTTTGTCGTGTTCGTCTTCCCGGCTTTGCTGGGCCTGCTGCACGTGCTCGTTGGGATGGAAATGTTTTCGATCATCCTGCTGGACCCATATGTAAACATCTGGATTCCAACGGTCATTTTCGTAGCCGTGTACGCGATCTACTACCTCGTCACAGTTCAGCTCTACCGGGGGATTGTGTTGCCGAAAGAAGTGTAGCAGAAGGAAGTAAAAAGGAAAAATCCTCCTCGCATGAGGGGGATTTTTGGTTGTTGGGCGAGCGCTTATCGTTAGCCAAAGACAGTGGAGTCTATTGCGAGGTGGAATCTGAGGAAGCCCAGGGCTAATGCTTGTCCCAATGTACACAACTCAGTTTGAGACGAGGGCAAGTCGATTAGAACTGTCAAACCAGAAAATGTTAGGTATAATAAAGGCACTCTCCAATGATTGACATTTAAGTATTATAAATGGTGTTTTTTATGCGAAAAAGGAGTTGAGTTTGATGAAGGGGAGAAAAATACTAAAAATTTCGACGTGTATTGTTCTACTCATGACAGTGGTTGCGGGTAACTTTGGTGTTGAAGCTCAAGAAGTAGAGATTACTACCTCAAAAATAAAACAAGGCCCTTTTAAAATTGGCGTAATTGGCTATGAGCAAAATAGCGCTGTCGGTAAAACAATTGAAGAAGCTACCCGTGAACAGAGAAGTCTTGGTAAAGTAGAGGAATCCATCCAAATACTAGAAGAGGATATTCAAGAAATTCCAGATGAGATCGATGCGCTTTGGATCGCTGAATCGAATCTAAAGGACACGAAGGTGAAAAAATGGTATAAACAAGCTAAAAAAGAACACAAGCCTTTTTATATTTTCGGCGAAAAACTTGATGCGGAAAATATCATAAACACTTTTGAACCGGATTTGGGTTTGTCCCCTGAGTATCCGAAAGATTCAACATACTCGCTTGATCTGTTTGGTTACAAATTTGAAAATAACCAGGTGAAATTGTCATCTGTTATCTCGATTAATCGAGAAAATCAAGGCTATAATCTGGAAGATCTCGAGAATATCACAAAGAGATACAATATTAAAATAAATAAGATCGCTAACCCTCGAAAATCCCAAATTAGCTTTCTAAGTCCAAATATAGCCAAAGCAGCGGGAATAGACGTGAACCTTCCAGATTCATTTTCAAATATATACACTTGGGAAACGGAAATGAATAACTTTATTGATATTAATTCTACCCAACAGAGACTAGCAAAATCATACCATGTCTGGGAAGTTTATAAAGATGACACTCCCTCTAACCCTGATACAAAAAGCTATGTCTATTTCCGTGCAGACCAGCCGCTTAGTGAAATTGAAGTTTTTGAATCGAGAGAATTTGTGGACAGACTTGATGCGGATAAAACAAGTAATATCATTACAAAGGGGTGGCTTCCTGATGATTCCAGTATTTCTGGTAGTGTAGATTTTGATCTTACATGGCCTCCCGGCGCGAGAGTATCTTGGGATACATCTGGAGACATAGAGATTTTTGATTCAAATGGAAGTCTTTCCGGCGATTGGCATGAATTTAAGGTAGAGGACAATGAGTATTTTGATGATGTTCTAAGGGAATCTGATGTTTGGGTATCTTCACAGTCGTACACGATTAGTCAGAATGCAAAGGGACATAAAATAGGTCATGACTTCGAGGCAACAATCGATGGCCATTCAGGCCGAGCAGAGCCAGCAGAGGTTGATAACGGGGATACTTCCGGTAACTTGTACTTCTGTTGGGTTGTAAGAAGGTAAACCCTTTTTAAATCTTATTCCTATTTTCTAGGCACTCGGAATGAACGGAGTGTCTTTTTTTATGCCAAAAAGACCGTCAAAACCCTCGCAAAATCCGGGACAAAACGGTACTTGGGGCGAATGACTACTTCATTTCGCCTCGATCAGCAAGGCACGAAAATCGAACATATCTGCATATTCTAATATTGACAAAGAAAATGATAATCATTATCATTGCATAGTGGAAGACATGACCATCGCCAGTAATCATCCTTAGAATGCTTGCAACGTAAAAAAGGGGGAGTCATCGCATGCGTATCACGAAGTTACCAATCCTGCTCGTCTTTTTGTCTGCCATGCTTCTGTTGGCAGCGTGCGGGAACGGAGGGACTGCTACTCAAAACGCCCAATCCGGTTCCGGGCAGGCACAGCCGGCAGCATCTGCGCAGCCAGAGGCAGACAAGGCGGCGGAAGAACAAGTGCGCACTGTCAAGCACTTGATGGGAGAAACGACAATCAAAGGCGTTCCTAAGCGCGTTGTTGCTCTGGAATGGAGCAGCGCTGAGCATGTTCTGGCTCTCGGCATGCAGCCTGTAGGAATTGCCGATATTCCAAATATGAAAAAGTGGGTCAAGCTCCCTGTGGAAATTGCCCCGGATGTAGTGGACGTGGGAAGCCGCGTCGCGCCAAACTTGGAATCTATCATGCTCCTCAAGCCTGACCTCATTATCGGCATGAAGCGCAACGTGGAAGCGAACTACGACGAGTTGAGCAAAATTGCGCCAACCATCGCGTTTGAATCCAACCCGGCAGAAGGCCAGGGCGATCAATATACCCAAATGATTGCCACTTTTAAGGAAATTGCCGATATTTTGGGCAAAAATGCGGAAGCAGAAAATGTGCTGAAAGAGCTCGACAAAACTTATGCAGAGGCAAAAGAGCGAATTGTCAAAGCTGGCATGGACAAAACGCCAATCGTACTCGCCATGGGTTACAGCAACCAGAACGCAGTAGAATTCCGTCTGTCCACGGACAACTCTACCGCGATCCAAATTCTGAACCGCGTCGGACTGACCAACGCATACAAACCTAAGAAATTTGAGATGAACGGAATGACGACGACAGACGTGGAAGCACTTCCTGCGCTCCAGGATGCCAACTTCCTGCACATCATTCAGGACGATGACAACGTCATCGAGAACCAGTTGAAAAACAACCCGGTTTGGAACGGCCTCAAATTTGTCAAAGAAAATCGCATTTACGCATTGGGCGGCGACATGTGGCCATACGGCGGTCCATTGTCCGCACAAATCATGGCGAAAAAAGCTGCTGATCTGCTGGCGAAATGAGTCTGGCCAAGCGTGAAAGCGATGCCCCAAGCGGCATCCATCAAGCCCCTTCTTCTTCAAGAGAAGGCTTGAGGCCGTTATGGATGCTGCTTGGCGGCCTCGTGCTTCTGGTGTTGCTCACATTTGTCAGCCTGACACAAGGACTGGCTGACATCTCGGTACGTACCGTGATCGAAGCGATCCTCTCCCCACAAGATATTGCCGACCATCAGATGATTCACGGCGTCCGTCTGCCGAGAACGGTGATGGGGCTCTTATCCGGCGCGGCTTTGGCGGTTGCGGGAGCGATGATGCAGACCGTGACGCGAAATCCGCTTGCTTCGGAAACGACGCTGGGCGTAAATGCCGGAGCCTATTTGTTTGTCGTTTTCGGAATGGTTTTTTGGCCGGCGATCCTGCACCAGTACCCGCTGCCATTTGCCATGGCGGGAGGGATACTGGCTGCTGCTGCCGTTTACTACATGGCGGGTGGGCGAAAAGGAACGCCCGTGCGCGTAGCTTTGTCCGGGATGATCGTTACCCTGGTGTTTTCTTCGCTGACCAGTGCCATTATTTTGTTTAATGAAGAAACGACACAGGGCATCTTCATCTGGGGTTCAGGCTCGTTGAAGCAAAACGACTGGACAGGGGTGCAGTTCAGTTGGCCGCTGATATTGCTCGGGGTGGCAGCGAGCTGCCTGATGGCCAGACAGCTTGACGTGCTCAGCTTTAACGAAGAAACAGCGCAGTCGCTTGGGCAAAAGGTCGGCAAAACGCGCCTGATCGCCATGCTCATCGCGATTTTGATTACGTGTGTCAGCGTCAGCGTAGTCGGGCCGATCGGCTTTATCGGGCTGGTGGCACCGCATCTGGTGCGGCTCAGCGGGCTGACAAGACACATCTGGCTTTTGCCGATCAGTGCGATCTGGGGGGCGGCGCTGCTCGTTGTCTCTGACACGATCTCACGCACGTTTATCAATGCGTACGGCGAGCTGCCTGCAGGTGCGATTACGGCGGCGATTGGCGGGCCGTGGCTGATCTGGCTGGCGATGCGGGTATCCCGCAAGCTGAGCGGAGGCACAGGCTCCGGGGCGCAGACCTCGATGAGCGTAGGCGGCTGGCAGCGCAAAGTTCCGTATCCGATCGTCGTCGTCATCTTGTGCGTGCTGCTCGTCCTCGTCTGGATGTCCGGCCTGGCAATCGGGAATCTGTATTTGCCTTGGGCGGAAATCATCGCCGTTTTCATGGGACAAGGAAACGAGATGTACAGCCAGCTTCTGTTCGAGCTGCGGATGCCGCGGCTTTTGACCGCGATGCTGGCGGGAGTGGCCTTGGCGATCAGCGGTAGCCTCATGCAAAGCGCCGTGCGCAACCCGCTCGCTGATCCGCAAATCGTCGGGGTGACCAGCGGTGCGAGCGTGGGAGCCATCCTGCTGCTGCTCGTGTTCCCGCAGTTTTCCGCGTGGATGCCGCTGGGAGCCATGCTCGGAGGGATTGTCTCTGCCACGATTGTGTACGCCGTTTCGTGGCGGAGGGGCTTGAACCCGATCATTCTCACTCTGGTCGGGATCGCGGTTGCCGCAGCAGGCGCCGCTTTTATCAATATTTTGATCGTAAAAGCACAGCTTTTGGCTGCACCGGCGCTCGCCTGGATGGCAGGCAGCACATACGGACGCGGCTGGACGGAAATAAGCCGACTGCTGCCCGCGATCCTCGTGCTGACTCCGCTCGCCTGGTGGCTGGGACGCCGCGTGGACCTGCTCGCCTTTAACGATGAAAGCTCGATTGGCTTGGGCTTGCAAGTTCGCCGGACGCGACTCGCTGTAGCGGTCATTGCGGTGCTGCTCGCTTCGGCGGCTGTTGCCAGCGTCGGGGCTGTAGGGTTTATCGGCTTGCTCGCGCCGCATGCGGCACGCTTGCTGGTCGGGGCTCACCACCGCAGGGCAGTCGTCGTCTCCGCGCTGTTGGGCGCGGTCTTGCTGGCCGCCTCCGACTTGCTCGGGAGAGTCGTGATGATTCCAAAAGACATCCCGTCAGGCATCGTGGTTGCGCTGTTGGGTGCGCCGTATTTGTTCCTGCTGATGTTCCGTGCGGCAAAAGTACGACAATCGTAGACAGAGATGCGATCCAGCATGATCGAACAAAAAAGGAGTAGTACAGGCGGCTGCACCGACGCTTGGCTACTTTTTTCTTGTACAGATAATGACGAAAGCAAGGATGTGAGTCTGATGAGGAACAGCCGGGGTTGTCATGCTTATGTATGGACTGCTTTTCGCAAGCAGCGGTTGAAAAGAGGCTTTCGTCTGCGGCAACTGCGACTGGAAGAATACGTCCTCTGCTATGTGGCAGAAGGCAGCGGAGAGATTACCGTCAATGGCAAAAAGCATGGAATCGAGGCGGGCACGCTCATCATGCTGACTCCTGCGATGCGCATTGACGAGCTGTCCGTTCCCTCGGGACCGCTGCAGATGTATCGGCTGCACTATACGCGGATCGACGCGGCATCGCCAGCAGGCGGCAAGCAAGCGGCAGCACCCGGCGCACAGAAGCGGCTGGCGGGGGAAGCGGCGGGAGCAGAAGTGTTTCCTGTCGCGTCCGCATCCGCTTTTGTGACGAAGCTGGAGGAGTTGTACCGCTTGGGGCAAGAAGCGGACGAATGCCTGCATCTGCGCGCCCAGTCGTTGTTTTACGACTTGCTCGCCACGGCTTGCGAGGAGCGAAGCGCTCGGGCAAAAGGCGGGGACAGCTCCGTTGCCGCGACGATTGACTACATGAAAAAGCATTTTCGCGAGGCTTTGGACCTCGGGGCCTTGCCCAAGCTGGCCGGGTTGACGCCAAGCTCCTACTGCCGGGCGTTCAAGCGGGCAGTCGGGATGACGCCGGGGGAGTATTTGACGCAGCTTAGGATGGAGGAGGCGAAGGCGATGCTGTCCTCGTCTTCTTCCGCCAATCGCGTCAAAGACGTGGCCCGCAGTGTCGGCTTTTCGGATGAGCTTTATTTCAGCCGTCTATTCAAAAAGCGGGAAGGCTTGTCGCCGCAAATTTACATGAAGCAGGCGGGCCAGCGCGTGGCGATCGCGAGCAAGCTGTTTTTGCAAGATCACTTCCTCGCGATCGGGATTCAGCCGATTGCCGCCCCGTCGTTTCCCAACTATTTCCCGACGCGAACCGGGTTTCCGGTTTATTTGCAGCAGCGCCTGCGCGGAACGAAGGCGTTGAATGCGGAGCGCAGCATCACGCCGCAGGAGGTTTTGCCTTTGTCGCCTGACGTGATTGTGCAGATCGACACGGGACAGGAGCAGGGGCAGGGAGAGTGGAAAAAGCTCGGGGAGACGTTCATGTTCAACGGCTACTTGAGTTGGCACGAGTATCAACGGCAGATCGGCACGGTTTTCAATAAGGAGAACCAGGCCCAGCGGATTATCGACCACGTGCAAAAAGTGGAGAAAGCGGCAAGAGAGGCGCTTCTCCCCGTCACGCGCCAAGGCGAATGGACGATCGTCCGGGTGCTGGAGAATGAGGTGCGGCTGTACGGGACGGAAGGGCACGCCTTGACCGACCTGTATTATGACAAGCTCGGCTTCCAGCCCGATCCGCATGTGACACACGCCTCCTACAAGCCTGACGCGTTGATGGAGCTGGTCAGGATCGACCCTGAGCGCATCATCCTGTTCTGGAGCGAAAAAGAGGACGTGGAGCGCCTGTGGCCGAACCCGCTGTGGCAAAGCTTGCGGGCTGTTCGGGAAAACAAGGTGTACTATCCGGAGAGCAAAAATTGGGACCCGTGGGGGCCGCTGGGCAGGGAGTACATGATCGAGCAGTGCACGGCGTACTTTTTGCGGGCAATCCCGTCCATATAAAACAGGCAATGGCGTGCATGGAAAAGCGGGAGCAGTCTCTATATACTATCAATTGATAATGGTTATCAATCAAGCGACTGATAGAAGTGGGGGCATATCTCGATATGAAAAGAAAGACCAGCGCACGAACCATGCGCCACATCATGACCAGCTTTTTCTCCCTTTGCATGCTGTTTGTTCTGGCAGGCTGCGGAGGAGGCGCCAATCAGGCACAGCAGACACAGCAGCCAGCCCAGCAACAAGCGACGACGGAGCAAAGCACAACGGCCGCCCAGCCAGCTCCAGCGGAAGCAGGCGAAGTGCGCGAGATCAAGCACGCCATGGGTACGACCCAGATCAAAGGAACGCCGCAACGCGTCATCATCCTGACCAACGAAGGAACGGAAGCGCTGCTCGCTCTCGGCGTGAAGCCAATCGCTGCCGTGCAATCGTGGGAAGGCGAACCTTGGTACGACCATATCAAGGACGAGATGGCAGGGGTAGAGTCTCTCGGCTTTGAAACCGAGCCGAACCTCGAAAAGATTGTATCGCTTTCCCCAGACCTGATTATCGGAAACAAAGTCCGTCATGAAAAAGTGTACGACCAACTGTCCAAGGTCGCGCCAACCGTGTTCGCGGAAGAGCTGTCGGGCAGATGGAAAACCAACTTCGCTCTCTATGCCGAAGCGGTGAACAAAAAAGCGGAAGGCGAGAAGGTGCTCAAGGAGTTTGACGAGCGCGTAGCCGCAGCCAAAGAAAAGCTTGGCTCGAAGACGGCTACCAAAGTATCCGTAGCGAAATTCTCGAAAAAAGGCGTGCAGATTTACCAAAAGGATACCTTCAGCGGTGTCTTGCTCGAACAACTGGGCATCGCGCGTCCAGCTTCGCAAGACGTGAACAACTTCGCGGAGTTCGTGTCCGAAGAAGGCATGTCCGTCATGGATGGAGACGTCCTGTTCTACTGGGTATCGGAAGAAAAAGGCGCCACCGATATTACCAACATGGCGAAAAAGTGGATGGACAGCCCAGTTTTCAAATCGTTGAACGTATCGAAAAACAACCAAGTATTCCAGGTTAGCGAGACGATCTGGAACACAGCAGGCGGCATCAAAGCGGCCAACCTGCTGCTCGACGACATCATGAAGCGCCTTGATGTCCAGTAAATAGCGAGCCAATCCAATAAACAACGCAACGCACAAGACCTCATCCGGGCAAGGGATGAGGTCTTTTTTTGTTTGCAGCCGTGCAAGTGCAACCAAGGCAAAGGCTCCTCTTCCGCCAATGGCAAGGTGCAGCCGCGTTTTCTACTGGGGAGAGACAGCCGTTGCTGTGCGCTCGTATTTTCGCAAATCTTTGTTCCATTCGTAGACGGTGCTCGTCAGCCGCTTCGCGGAGCCTTCCCCGCTAAATTTTTTTATCATCCGGCAGGAAAATATTTCTCGTAAGCCCTGGAAAGGGAACAGAACGGGAGGGCGACCACTGTGAAATTTGGAAAAAGTGTCTTTTAGGCTATAGCCTCGATGCGATTATGCGCTAAAATATGGAAGGAAAAATATACCTGTGTAGGATGCTCGGCATGGACAAGGAAGGGGAATCCTTTGTGGATAAAAAAGCCAGGCATTTTGGAGCAGCCAAGGCTGGAAAAGTCACCCCTACGACTATTCGGGTGAAGATTTTGCCTATGCGAAAAGCAAAGGGCTGATGTTCGATCCGCTAACGATTCATCATGACGAGTGTGTGCGCCAGGTCGTGGAATGGCATGAAAAGGTGCCGAAGGAAAAGGTAGCGGCCGCCTTTTTGCACAGCTTGTCCACCCGCAAGCTGCACTTGCGCAGCGCGCTCTCCAGTTGGGCGTTGACGCGGCAGTTTACGCTGCATCCGTTTGCAAGCAACGCAGGCAGATATACCGCAGCGGAAAACGGCGTCGCCTACGCGATGCACGGGGATTGCTACGTGTGCGACAGCTTCCATATCGCCTCCCGGGAATCGTATGTGGAAGAGGATTTGAATGTGCTGAATTTCGAGCGACACAAGTGGGGCGGCGAGGACGGCTATTCCAGGCAGGCGGTACAAAACTTTTTCGGTCCGTGGCTGTAGAGATAGAGGAGGAGAGAAACATGGCGAAAAAATGGCACGAAAACGGAGTAATCCTGTATCCGAAGGCAAGCGATGTTTTTACAGACGAGAGGCTCGCTTGTTACTTCAGGCCGCTGCTCAGCTTTGCCTGTAGGCAGGACGGCAGAGAGTACACGTTTCATTTGCTCGGCACGGATGGCCTTTACTGTGAGAGAGAGTACCGCAATGCGGAAAACAATTTTTTCGGCTTTCGCTACGTAGCAGGCAAGTACGAGTTTCTCGGCGACCTGGCGGCGTTTGGCGAAGGCAACGTGGAGGAAGTCTACGCCTTGCTGCAGGCCGATTTTGCGCAAAACAAGGAAACGTACTGGAAGGAAAAAGTAACGGTTGCGGCGTACAAGGAGCGGATGATCGACGAATTGGCCGAAGTGGCCGATTTTGACGTGGACTACTATGCCGAGGCGTTTTACAGTTACGAATTTACGAAATATCATTACGAGCGGACTGGCGAATTTCGCCATATTACCGAGCTGACGGAAGGCTGGGGCCATGACGATTCGCCAGTGCTGATCGCTCGGGAGACGGCGCAGGAGATGAGCGAAGAGTTTTTCATGAACCTGCAATGGAACGTCAAATTCGATTACGGAATCGACAAGAGCATGGTTTGCGCAGCGACGGAGCGCTTCCGCTTCATGTCCGCGATCGGCGGCGGGACGGTGTTTGCTCTGTGGAAGCCGCAGGAGCAGACGGTTTATTTGTTGGAGTATTTTTCGTGATCATTCACACACCCTAAATTTTCCAGTTCTTTTTTCAACCATGACATTTGTCATACCCTCGACTTGACGTTTATGACTACAGGGGCCAGCGCGTATTTCTTACAATATAGATAGAAAAATGCGTCTGATGCTACTTGAGTCATCCGCGCAGTTCAATCGAGGAGGTACCAATTGATGCATCAATCGAACATCGCCCAGCTCAAAAAGAATGTGGCCCCCTTTGAAAAAACAGACACCAAGTCGAGCATTCGCCAGATGGTCAACACGATTCTTCCCCTGCTTTTGCTCTGGTATGGCGCCTATCTCAGCCTGTCCGTATCGTACTGGCTGACGTTGCCGCTGGCGATTTTGACAGCCGGCTTTGTCATCCGCACGTTCATCATTTTTCACGACTGCTGCCATCAGTCTTTTTTCAAAAGCCGTCGGGCCAATGACATTCTCGGCACGATCACGGGCGTGCTGACGTGCGTCCCGTACGAACAGTGGAAGCAAAGCCACTCCATTCACCACGCGACGAGCAGCAACCTCGACAAGCGCGGTGTCGGCGACATCTGGATTTTGACGGTGGAGGAATATCTCGCCGCTCCGCTTTGGCGTAAAATCGCCTATCGCATCTACCGCAATCCATTTGTCATGTTCGGGATCGGTCCGATTTTTGTATTTGCGCTGCAATACCGCTTCAATCGCAAAGGAGCCCGCCGCAAAGAGCGATTGAACACGTATTTGACCAATGTGTTGCTGGTTGGCCTGTATGCGCTTCTGATCTGGGCGATCGGTTGGCAAGCATTTTTGCTCGTGCAGCTTCCCGTCTTTTTTGTCTCCGGGTTGCTCGGGATTTGGCTGTTTTACGTGCAGCATCAGTTCGAGGATTCGTATTTTGAAAACGAGGAAGAGTGGAGCTACGTGAAGGCCGCAGTAGAGGGCAGCTCCTACTACAAGCTCCCGAAAGTGTTGCAGTGGATCACGGGAAATATCGGCTTCCACCACGTGCATCATCTGAGCCCGAAGGTGCCAAACTACAATTTGGAAAAAGCGCACAACGAGACGCCGCCGCTGCAAATGGCGACGACGATTACGCTGTCTACAAGCGTGAAATCGTTGCGCTTCCGCCTGTGGGATGAAGAGAGCAAGCGTTTTGTGAGCTTCAAGGAAATCAAGGAACGCAAACAGCAGCAAGTCAAGCTAATGTCGGCATCGGCTGAGGCGATTATCGACGCGCTGCACAGCAAAAAAGCCAGTTTGGAAAGAAAATAAGCCTGCCCGAATCCCCTGCATTCCGATACACTGATAAGTAGCGGCGAAGAAAAAAAGGTGGGCATCCATGCAAAAGTGGTATCACATTCTCCATAAAAACACGGGCCTTAGTCCTTATGTGTGGGTTGTTTTCTACATCCTGCCGTTCTACTTCATCTTTCGCTCGTCGTCCACGTACGAGGTCGTGAGCGGAATCGCGATGATTATCCTGTTTTTCGTCTGCTACGTCCTGGCGTTTCTCTCCAAGGGCTGGCTGATTTACTTCTGGACCAGCTTGCAGATCGTGATTTCGATTGCGATGACCGTCATGTTCGGCTATGTGTACTTCTCGCTGTTTCTGGCGTTTTTCATCGGCAATATCCAGAACAAGATCGGCTTTATCACGCTGTACACGATTCATTTGATTAGCACCGTCGTGACGATCAACATGGGCTTTCTCTCGAAAAACGCGCAGCTTTTCAACCAGTTGCCGTTTGTGCTCGTCAGCCTGATCGCCGTCATTCTGTTGCCGGTGACGACGTACAACTGGAACAAGCGGGAAAAGCTGCAGGGAGAGCTGAACCACGCGAACAAGCGGATATCCGAGCTGGTCAAACTGGAGGAGCGGCAGCGCATCGCCCGCGACCTGCACGATACGCTGGGGCAAAAGCTGTCCTTGATCGGCCTGAAAAGCGACCTGGCGAGCAAGTTGATCTATAAAAACCCTGTGCGCGCGCAAACGGAGCTGGAGGAAATCAGGCAGACGGCGCGAATTGCGTTGAAGGAAGTGCGGGAAATGGTCACGCAGATGCGGGGGACGCGGCTTGCGGAGGAAATGTTCCGCATCAAGCAAATTTTCAAGGCGGCGGAAATCGAGTTATCCGTGGAAGGCGATCCGGATTTGAAGCACACCTCCCTGATGGCGGAAAACGTGCTCAGCATGTGCCTCAAGGAAGCCGTCACAAACGTCGTCAAGCACAGCAACGCCACGGCATGCTCCATCGTCATCGAGCCAGCCCGGACGGATCTGATCGTGCGCGTCATCGACAACGGCAGCGGGATGGCAGAGGAATCTGTTTGCCGGGGGAACGGGCTGCGCGGGATGCGGGAGCGGCTGGAATTTGTCAACGGCAGCATGGACATTCAGTCGTCGGAGTCTGGCACCCAGGTCGTCTTTCGGGTGCCAAACGCCTTCCAACAACCGGAAAAGGAGGCGGGATCATGATTCGCATCGTCATTGCAGAGGATCAGCGCATGCTGCTTGGCGCCCTGGCTTCGCTGCTCGATCTGGAAGAAGATATGCAGGTCGTCGGGAGAGCGAGCAATGGCGAGGATGCCGTCAAGCTGGTGCATTTGCACAAGCCTGACATCTGTATCATGGATATCGAGATGCCTGTAAAAAGCGGTCTGGATGCCGCAGAGGAGCTGAAAGGCAGCGGCTGCAAGGTGATGATCCTGACGACCTTTGCCCGTCCCGGCTACTTCGAGCGCGCGCTGAAGGCCGGGGCCAACGGCTATCTGCTCAAGGACAGCCCGAGCGAGGAGCTGGCCAGCTCGATTCGCAGCATCATGGCGGGCAAGCGGATTTACGCCCCGGAGCTGGTGGATGAGGCGTACGGACAGGAGAATCCGTTGACCGAGCGGGAAAAGGAAGTGCTGCTGCTGATCGCGGACGGCAAAAACACGAAGGAGATCGCCAGCCAGCTTTTCATTACGACGGGGACCGTGCGCAACTACATTTCCGTCATTCTCGACAAGCTCGGCGTGAGCAACCGGATCGAGGCGATCATGCATTTCAAGGAAAAAGGCTGGTTCAAGTAGCCAAGTAGTCAAGTAGTCAAGTAGCGAAAACGGGAGCATAGCAGGAGAGGCCCTTTCTGTAGCAGGCAGGAAGGGTTTTTTCGTGCAACTAAGGCTGGGCAAATGGCTTGGCGCAGCCAAGCTTTCTAATGCGGCATGTTGGTGGAGTGGCCTGTTGACGTAGCGGGATGTGTGCGGGGGGCCGGGCTTTTCTTTTTTAGTCAGAAAAGTACGAATGCTTTATTTTCTTTCCGACCTGTGCTAAAACTAAAGCTAAGCAACTTTGTAAAGCCATTGGAGAAAATAATGTAAGCGGTAGCAATCATTTTGCAGGAATCAGAGCAACGGAAGGAGTGGACGCGCATGGCACGGGACGAGTATGCGATTGGATTGGACTTGGGTGGGACGAAAATATTGGCAGGACTGGTGCACAGCAGTGGAAAAATGCTCGGACAGACGCTGCTGCCTACGGCTTCGCAGGAAGGAGCGGAGGCGGTGATCGACAGAGTGTTGGCGGCGATCGAAGGCGTTTTGGCTACGGCGCAGGTGGAGCGGCGAAGCGTGCGCGGAGTCGGCATCGCCTCGGCCGGAGTCATCGACAGCGCGGCTGCCGAAGTGATTTTTGCGGGCAATCTCGGCTGGCGGAATGTTCCGATTGGCAGGCTGATTGCAGACAGGTTCGGGCTGCCTGTCCGGCTGATGAATGACGCGAATGCCGCTGCGGTGGCGGAGTGGATGTGGGGCGCGGGCAAGGGGACGCAGAACATGATCTACGTGACGGTCAGCACGGGAGTCGGGGCGGGGATCATCAGCGGCGGCCAACTGGTGCAGGGGGCGGAAGGCGGGGCTGGCGAGTTCGGCCACATTTCCATCGACTGGAACGGCCCGTTGTGCGGCTGCGGCAACCGTGGCTGCCTGGAGCTGTACGCTTCCGGGACGGCGATTGAAAAGCTGGCGCGCAAGCAGGTCGAGGCGGGCGAGCTTGTTTTGGCAGGTGCAGGCGGTGCCTTGACGACGGGCGAGGCGTTGACGGCAAAAGCGATCGGAGAAGCGGCGCTTGCCGGAGATCGCGCCTGCATCGAGATCGTAGAGCGGGCGGGCTTTTATTTGGGCGTGGGCACGACCAGCCTGATTCATCTGTTCAACCCGGAAGTAATCGTCTTCGGCGGAGGCGTCATGAACGCTTCGTCCATCCTGCTTGCGGAAGCAGAAAAAAGCGTCAGGGAACGGTGCATCCCGTCCATGGCGAACCAGGTGAAATTCGCGCTGCAACAGGTCGGCGTAGAGGCGGGCGCGGTCGGGGCGGCAGGGTCGTTTTTTTCGTGGGACGGGCAGGAAGCAAATCTTCCCATTTTCTCGCGGAAACTATATTGCAAAGATTAAGATTATTTTGTATCATTCAATTAATAACTCCACTGAAAAAATAAATTAACCAGTTAAACGACACAGGGGGGAAACATCCGCATGGAAAAGGTAAAGGTTGCGGTGATCGGGGCAGGCTCGATTTCGGACATGCACCTGCAATCGTATCAGCAAAATGACCGCGCACAGTTGCAGGCCGTCGTCGACTTCAACGAAGCACGGGCGAAGGAAAAAGCAGAAAAGTACGAGGCGGCGGCGCACTACAGCAATCTGGAGGAAGCGTTGGCTGACCCGCAGATTGACGCGGTGAGCATCTGCACATGGAACAACACGCACGCCGACATTGCCGTATCCGCTCTGCGCGCAGGCAAGCACGTGCTGCTGGAAAAGCCGCTCAGCACCTCGGTAGAGAGCGCCCTGCTGATTGAGGAAGCAGTGAAGCAGAGCGGCAAGCGGCTCCAGGTCGGCTTCGTCAGAAGGTACGACACCAATGCGCAGTTGCTCAAGCAGTTTATCGACGCGGGCGAGCTGGGAGAGATTTATTACGCCAAAGCATCCTGCCTGCGCCGGTTGGGCAATCCGGGCGGCTGGTTTGCGGACAAGGAGCGCTCCGGCGGCGGGCCGCTGATCGACCTCGGCGTACATGTGATCGACCTGTGCTGGTATTTGATGGGCTGCCCGAAGGTTGCGACCGTAAGCGGCAATACATACAACAAGCTCGGCAACCGCGCCCACGTCAAAAACTTGTCTTTTTACAAAGCGGCTGACTACGATCCGAGCAAAAATACGGTCGAGGATATGGCAAACGCGCTGATCCGCTTCGAAAACGGCGCTTCCCTGTTCGTGGATGTCAGCTACACGCTGCACGCCAAAAAAGAGGAGCTGGCCGTGAAGCTGTACGGGGACAAAGGCGGCGCAGAGGTGGAGCCGGAGCTTTCCATCATCACGGAAAAGCACGACACGATCCTCAACGTCACGCCGCAGATCGACAAGCTGTCGTTTGACTTCAAGCAAGGCTTTCAAAATGAAATCGACCACTTCATCTCATACATTTTGGGCGAAAAAGAGACACTCAGCCCAGTGGAACACGGCGTAGAGATGATGAAAATTCTCTGCGGCATTTACGAATCGGCGCAGACCGGACGCGAGGTCGTCTTCTCTTCCTGAGAAAAATGGCGGCCGTGCCCAGCAGCGGACATCCAGATTGCATCCATAAACAGAACCTTGTAAGGGGGAAAAGGGGAATGAAAAAAGCATCGTACTTGCGAGCAGCATCTGTCTTACTTTTTTCAGTGGCATTACTTTTTGGATGTTCCAGCGGAGGCGGGACTCCGGCAGCGTCGACCAACACGGGCGCGAACACGGAAACGGGCGCACCGCAGAAAGACCAGATGGTGATCGCCGTAAACGAAAACTTCATCACGATGGACCCGCAAAATACCGGGGATGCCCTGTCCTCTGGCGTGCAAACCTCGATGTACGAAGGGCTGCTGATTTACGACAAAGACTTGAAGCTCATGCCGGGGCTGGCGACTGAATATTCGGTCAATGAAGACGCGACCGAGTACACGTTCAAGCTGCGGCAAAACGTCAAGTTCCACGACGGCACGCCGTTCAATGCCGAAGCGGTCAAAATCAACTTCGACCGGATGAGCAACCAGGACAACAATCTGCGGGCGTACCGCAACTACAAATACATCAAGAGCACAGAGGTTGTCGACGAGTACACCGTCAAAGTGACGCTGACCCAGCCGTTTTCCGCGATGATTAACAAGTTCACGACAGGCATCATCAGCCCGGCGGCATTGGAAAAGTACGGCAAGGAAATTTCCAAAAACCCTGTCGGCACTGGCCCTTACAAATTCGTGGAATGGGTACAAGGCGACCATCTGACCGTCGAACTGAACCCCGATCACTGGAACAAAGGCGCGGCCAAGGTCGGGAAAATCGTTTACAAGCCCGTGCCGGAAAACGGCTCGCGCGTAGCGATGCTCAAAACTGGCGAGGCCGATGTCATCTATCCGCTGCCAGAGCAGCAGGCCGAGACGCTTGGCGGAGCAGAAGGCGTCAAGGTGGAGCGCACGCCGTCCACGATCACCCGCTACGTCTCGATCAACATGCTGAAAAAGCCGTTTGACGATCTGCGCGTGCGCCAGGCGATCAACTACGCGGTCGACAAGGATGCGTTTATCAAAGTGGTGAAGGCAGGCTACGGCACGCAACTGGAATCGGTCATGTCCCCGACGATCGCGCACTACGCCAAGCAGGGCGTCTATGAGTACAACATTGAAAAGGCGAAGCAACTGCTCAAGGAAGCGGGCTACGAAAACGGCTTTACAACAGAAATCTGGGGCAACACGAACTCCGACACGATGAAAGGCATGCAGTTCATCCAGCAACAACTGCAAAAAATCGGCGTGACTGTAGAAGTGAAGTCGATGGAGGAAGCGACGCTGTCGGACGAAATCTACGGCATCAAATCGCCAGAGGAAGCGAAGATGAACATGTGGTACGTTAGCTGGTCTTCGGCGGACCCGGACAATGCGATGCGCTCGTTGTTCAGCAGCGAGAACTTCCCGCCAGCGGGCGCCAACACCGCTTTTTACAAAAACGACATCGTGGACCAAAGCATCAAGGAAGCGACGCAGTCTTCCGATGAAGCCAAGCAAAAAGCGCTGTACGGAACGGTTCAGGAACACGTCTTCAAGGATGCGCCGTGGATTTTCCTGGCGGTCGACGAGATTTTGTACGGCAAGCGCGCCAACGTAAACGGCGTCTACATCACGCCGAGCGGCGGCATCTATGTGAGGGAAGCGGCATTCCAATAACGGTTTTTCTGGCAGCGTTGGGTCGCTGCTCGCAGCCCAACGCTGCTTTCCTATTACGTTTTGGTCGCAACAATCAAGAAAAGTCTTTGGGAGAAGGAAAGCATGGCGTTGCCATCCGCTGTGCTTTCCCATCCGTTAGGGGGAACCGCTAAATGTTCCGTTATATCGTCAAAAGGCTCATCGAGATCATCCCGATCATTTTCGTCGTGTCCCTGCTCATTTTCTTCTTTATCCACCTCGTCCCGGGGGACCCTGTCCGCTTGGCGGCGGGAAAAGACGCCACGCTCGAAGAGATTACCCGCGTGCGCCAGGAGCTTGGACTGGACAAACCGCTGCTGTTGCAGTACGTCACCTATATGCAAAACCTGCTCACGGGCAATCTCGGCCATTCCTTGAAAACAGGGCTTCCGATCAGCGACATGTTTGCCAACCGCTTTACGATTACGATGAATTTGACATTTATGAGCCTGGGCTGGGCGCTCGTCCTGGGGCTGCTCATCGGCACGGTCTCCGCTGTCTTCCGCAACAAATGGCCGGACTACGTGGGGATGCTGACGGCGATTTCCGGCATTTCCTTGCCGGGCTTTTGGCTGGGGCTCATTCTCATACAAATTTTTTCCGTCACGCTGGGCTGGTTCCCGACGGGCGGAGTCGACGGCTGGAAAAGCTACGTGCTGCCTTCGCTGACGCTGGGCGCGGGGATCATGTCGATGCTGGCCCGCTTTACCCGCTCCTCGCTTCTGGAGACGCTGAAGGAGGACTTTATCCGCACAGGCCGGGCCAAAGGCTTGAAGGAGTCCGTCGTCGTTCGCAAGCACGCGCTGAAAAACTCGATGATTCCCGTCGTGACGATCGCCGGGTTGCAATTCGGATTCCTGTTGGGCGGCTCGGTGGTCGTGGAGACGGTGTTCAGCATTCCGGGCATGGGGCGGCTTTTGGTCGACTCGATTGCCTTCCGCGACTATCCGGTCGTGCAAGCGGTCATCCTGCTGTTTTCACTGGAGTTCATTCTCGTGAACTTGCTGGTGGACATTTTGTACAAGGCGCTCAATCCGAAAATCCGTTATGAAAGCTAGGCGAAGGGGGGCGAGGTAAATGGAGGTAGTAAAGGAAATCGGCCAGACAACGGCCGTTGCCGTGGAACAGAAAAGCTCCAGGGCGCGGGATTTCTGGAAAAAGTGGAGGAAGCAAAAGACGGCGTTCTGGGCCGGATTTTTCATCCTGTTTTTGCTGCTCGTGGCGATTTTCGGCCCGGCGATTGCCCCTTATGATCCGTACGAGCCAAACTACGACGCCACGCTGCAGACGCCGTCGATGGCGCACTGGGCGGGAACGGATGAGTATGGACGGGATATTTTGAGCCGGATAATCGTCGGGGCGCGTCTCTCGCTCGGCGTCAGCTTTACCTCGGTATTTGTGGGGGCTGTGCTCGGAACGATTTTGGGGCTGTGCAGCGGCTACTACGGCGGCTGGATTGATCGGCTTATCATGCGCGGCAGCGACGTGATGTTCGCTTTTCCCGACCTGCTGCTCGCGATCGCCATTGTGGCGATTCTCGGCCCCGGCTTGACGAACGTGGTGGTGGCCGTGGCGGTGTTCAGCATTCCGTCGTTTGCCCGCCTGATTCGCGGCAATACGCTGGCGGCCAAGGAAGCGGTCTTCGTGGAAGCGGCGCGCTCGATGGGGGCAAAAAGCAGCCGGATCATCTTTCGCCACATTTTTCCGGAAACCGTCTCCAGCATGATCGTCTTCTTTTCGCTCAGGATCGGCACTTCTATCTTGGCGGCTTCGAGTCTCAGCTTTCTCGGTCTGGGCGCAAAGCCGGAGAGTCCCGACTGGGGAGCCATGCTCAGCATGGGGCGCGATTATCTCGCCACTTCCCCGCACGTCGTGATGATTCCCGGCCTGGCGATTTTCCTGTCGGTGCTGGCGTTCAATCTGGTAGGGGATGGCCTGCGCGACATTCTGGACCCGAAAACGAAGAACTAAACGAGGGAGTTGGGGCAGATGAGTGAAAACATCATCGAGGTTAAGCATCTGCAAACACAGTTTACGAGAGATGAACGCAAGACGGTCGTCCTCGACAACGTCAGCTTTCATATAAAAAAGGGCGAAGTGCTGGGCCTGGTCGGGGAATCGGGCTGCGGCAAGAGCGTCACCTCGCTTTCGATCATGCGGCTGTTCAAGGATACGACGGGCGAGATCACGCAGGGAGAAATTCGCTACAACGGAACGAATCTGCTGTCCATCTCGGAGAACGACATGCGCCGGATTCGCGGCAAAGAAATTTCGATGATTTTTCAGGAGCCGATGACCTCGCTCAATCCGGTGATGAAAATTGGCGAGCAGTTGATGGAGGCGATTCGCCTGCACCTTGGCTATTCGGACAAGCAAGCGCGCGAGCACGCGGTCAACATGCTGACAAAGGTAGGGATTCCCCGGCCGAAAGAAATTTTGGGCGAGTACCCGCACCAGCTTTCAGGCGGGATGCGGCAAAGAATCATGATCGCCATGGCGATGTCCTGCCATCCCAGCCTGCTGATTGCCGACGAGCCGACGACGGCGCTCGACGTGACGATCCAGGCGCAAATTCTCGACGTCATGAAACAGTTGCAGGCGGACGAGCAGATGTCCATGCTGCTCATTACGCACGATCTGGGCGTCGTCGCGGAGATGTGCAACCGCGTCGTCGTCATGTACGCCGGGCGGGTCGTGGAAGAGGCGTCCGTCTACGACCTGTTTGACGATCCGCAGCACCCGTACACAAAAGGGCTGATTGGCTCCGTCCCGAAAATCGGCCAGAAGCGCGACAGGCTGGATTCTGTCCCCGGCAATGTGCCGACGCCGAACAACATGCCAAAAGGCTGCAAATTCGCTCCGCGCTGCAAGGACGCGATGCCGCTCTGCTGGGAGCAGGAGCCGGCGATTGCGAGCGTGGGCGAGAACCGTTTTTGCCGCTGCTGGCTGTACGACGCGGAAGGGAGGGGGGCCAATGCGTAAACCACTGGTGCAGGTAGACGGGATCAAAAAGACGTTTCCGATCGACAGCGGCCTTTTTTCCAGCAAAAAAAGCGTGAAGGCCGTCAACCGCGTCTCCTTTGTCATCCACGAAGGCGAGACGTTCAGCCTCGTCGGGGAGAGCGGCTGCGGCAAATCGACGACCGGACGGCTGGTCACGCGGCTTTTGACCCCGGATGAGGGCAAAATCTGGATCGCGGGCGAAGAAATTTCGAGAATGAACGAGACGAAGCTGCGCGAGGTGCGCAAGCAGGTGCAGATGGTGTTCCAGGACCCGTACGCTTCGCTCAATCCGCGGATGAAAATTCGCGATGTAGTCGCAGAGCCGCTGGTGATCCATACGAAGCTGTCCCCCAAGGAGCGGGAGCGAACCGTCGCCGAGATGCTGGAGGTCGTCGGCCTGAACAGCTACCACGCGGAAAAGTTCGCCCACGAGTTCAGCGGAGGGCAGCGGCAGCGCATCGGGATCGCCCGCGCCCTGATTTTAAAGCCGAAGCTGATCGTCGCCGACGAGCCGGTCTCGGCGCTCGACGTCTCCATCCAGTCGCAAATCCTCAATCTGCTGAAAGATTTGCAGGAGGAGTTTCATTTGACGTATTTGTTCATTTCGCACGACTTGAGCGTGGTCGAGCACATCAGCGACAAAATCGGCGTGATGTATTTGGGCAGCCTCGTGGAGTCCGGGGCGAAGGAGACGATTTTTGCCAACCCGCAGCATCCGTACACAAAAGCGCTGCTGTCCTCCGTCCCGATTCCCGATCCGCGCGCGAAGCGGGAGCGCATCATTTTGCAGGGGGATGTCCCGAGCCCGGTAAACCCGCCGGCAGGCTGCCTGTTTCATACGCGCTGTCCGTATGCGATGGACATATGCAAGACGACACCGCCAGATTTGCGAAAGGCGGCAGACGACGATCATCTGGTCGCGTGCCATCTGTGAACGGCGTGCGCGGCAGGAGAGGTATCCATGAATAAAAGGGATGGTGTCAAACGCAGGACGGGCGATTTGAAGCTGATCCAGGAACTGAACCGATCCATCATATTGGACACGATCCGTCAATACGGCCCCATTTCCCGAAGTGAAATCGCCAAGCGGAACAAGCTGAGTCCGACAACCGTCACTTCGGCAGTCGGCGAGCTGATCCGCGACGCGCTCGTGTGCGAGGTGGGAGTCGGCGAGTCGAACGGGGGAAGAAAGCCGATTCTCGTGCAGTTTTCGCCGGACAGCCGTTTTTTGATCGGCATTTCGCTTTCCGGCTCCAAACTGACCATCGCCCAGATGAATCTGGAGGCGCGCGTCAGAAAAAAGGAAACGCATCCGTTGAAGCTACAGCAAGGCGAGAGTGTCCTCCGCTTTTTGCTGGACACGATCGAACGATTTTTGGCGCAGGTCGGAAGCCTCGACAACTGCGTAGGCATTTCGATTGTGACGCAAGGGATTGTCGATGCCGCGACAGGCGTCATTCGCTACAATCCGAAGCTGCGCCTGCGGGATGCGCCTGTAAAAGAAATGGTCGAGCAGCGGTTTCAACTGAAGACGTGGGTGGATAACGACACGAATGCGTACCTGCTCGCCGAAAAGACGCTGGGACAATTTCGCCACTATCAAAACATGCTGTACGTGACGATTGGGGACGGACTGGGCGCGAGCCTGCTGATGGACGGGGCGATCTACCGCGGCTACAAGGGCGGCGCCGGAGAGTTCGGCCATACAACGATCGACCGGGCGGGCATGCGGTGCGATTGCGGCAATATCGGTTGTCTGGAAAACTACGTGAGCTGGCCCGCCATCTACTCGAAGCTGCTCTCGGCGCTCGCCAAAGGCAAGGCGAGCAGCATCATGGAGCTAGTGGAGGGCGACATCAGCCGGATCAACGCGAAAATTTTTCGCCTGGCCTTGACCGAAAAAGACGCGCTGGCGATCAGCATTTTGGAAGAGACGGCTTCTTACCTGGCCGCCGGGATGGTGAACCTGATTCATCTGTTCAATCCGGAGGTCATCATTTTGGGGGGCGAGATCGCGTTTGAAAACGAGCTGCTGATCGAAAAGGTGCGTGAGTATGTTAGCGAATACGCCCACGGCATTTTGACAGAGGAGCTGGAGCTGCGGCCAAATTCGCTCGGGGAGGACGTCGAGGTCGTCGGCGCCGCCGCTATTTTGTTGCAGAACACGTTCCAGTTTTCGCTGTCGCTTTAGCTTGGCGGATCAGGAGAAAAGGAGGGCTTGCTTCATGGGGAGAGTAGCAGTAGTCGGGGCAAAAGACGCTGTGGATGAGCAGCTCGGCATCTGGGCGCGCGTGCGCGGCGCGAAGCTGGTAGGGCGGGCAGAAAGCTTGCAGGAGTTGCACAATTTGTTGGCAGAAACAAAGGTGGAAGTGGTGGAGTTCGCAGGCGAGGCGGATGGCGCTGCCCTCGCGGCGGCAGCTCAGGCGGGTGCGCACATTTTCATAGGAAGCTGCCCCCGGTTCGGGGAGCACGAGCTGTTGCAGGCAGCGCGCCTGTGCCAGCAAAAAGGACGCGTCCTGCAACTGCCAGACACGCTGCGCTTTTGCCCGGAGTACGAGTTGGCGCGTGAACACGTTCGAAACGGGGCGATCGGCAAGCCCGGCGTTTTGCGACTGCGGCGCGGAGCTGTGGCGTCGGCTGAAAACGCGGACCGCTGCCTTTTTGCAAGTCTCGGCTGGCGCGAATTTGACTGGCTGCGCTGGACGTTCGGCGAAGTGGAGCGCGTGCAGGCAAACCAGGTCGTACATACCGACGCGGCAACAGGGCAGGTGCTTTCATATGCGCTCGTCATCCTGAAAATGCGCGCGGGAGCGATCGCCCAGGTGGAGCTGTCGTGGGCAGAGTCTGCGGAGCAGTCGTTTTTTGAGCTGACAGGGGATGCAGGCATGCTGCTCCACGACAGCCGGGAAAGCTCGCCGATTCGTTGGAGCAGGGGCGGCGCGGGCGGACGTGCAGATGCGTCAGCAGCAGGCGGATGGGACAGCCGGCTTGCAGGGATCGACCCACCGTGGAAGCAAAGAGACAATCTCATCCGCTATCTCGCGGGCGAGGAAGCCGTCCGGCTGAATGCAGAAGATTGGCTGCGCGCCATGGACATCGTGCAGGCGGCGAGGGAGTCGGCGAAGACAGGGCAGCCTGTCCAGCTTGCCGAAGGAGGTGTTGCCCGATGAAGGTAGGGATTCTCAGCTTTGCCCATATGCACGCCCAGAGCTACGCCGTCCAATTGCAGCGTCATCCGGAGGCCGAACTGGCAGCGCTCTGGGACGACGACCCGATCCGCGGAGAAGCGATGGCGGCAAAGTACGGCGCGACTTTTTTTCGCGACCTGTCCGCGTTTTTGCAGGCACCGCTTGAGGCTGTCGTCGTCTGCTCGGAAAACGCGCGGCACAAGGAGCACGTCATCGCCTGCGCCCGAGCGGGAAAGCATGTGCTATGCGAAAAGCCGATTGCGACAGACGTCCAGGATGCACTGGAAATGATCCGGGTCTGCGCAAAGGAACAGGTGATGCTGCAAGTCGCGTATCCGGTCCGGTTTGCCCCCGTGATGCAACATGTAAAAGAACTGGTGCAATCAGGCGCGCTCGGCACGATTCTCGCCATCAACAGCACGAACCACGGGCAGATGCCGGGCGGCTGGTTCGTGGAAAAAGAACAGTCTGGCGGCGGTGCGGCGACCGACCATATCGTCCACCTGATGGACCTTGTGCGCTGGATGCTCGGCGACGAGGTGAAGAGCGTCTACGCGGAGCTGGATACGCGTTTTTACGAGCTAGCGGTGGAGGACTGCGGCATGGTCAGCCTGGTCTTGGAGTCTGGCGTAGTGGTCGGAATTGATCCGAGCTGGTCCCGGCCGAAGACGTTCCCGACGTGGGGAGATGTGACCATGCGCATCATCGGCACGAAAGGAACGATCGAGGTAGACGGTTTCCGCCAGCATGTGCTGCACTATGACGACACAGCAGGCAAGCTCCAGCAACTGCCGTGGGCCGCAGACATGGACGAACGGCTGATTGCCGATTTCGTGCAGAGTGTGCAGGAAAAGCGGGCCCCGTCCATCACGGGAGAGGACGGACTGCGAACGCTTGAAGTGGTGAAGGCCGCTTATGAATCCAACAAGCGGAAGCAAACGGTCGTCCTCGACAGGGTGCCGCTTGCCTAGCTAAGTTTTTTTGCCAAAAAAATGGCGTACGACTACAAACATTCAAATGAGGTGGAAAGAATGAAAATCGGATTGAGCACGTACAGCTTGCTGACAGCAATTCGCGCTGGGGAAATGGATGTACTGGATGTCGTGCAGTGGATCGCGGACAACGGCGGAGAGCACATGGAAATCGTGCCGTACGGCTTTACGCTGGTGGACAACTACGAGCTGGCGGACGCGGTGCGGGACAAGGCAAAAGCTCTCGGCATCGAGCTGTCCAACTACTCGATGCCAGCCAACTTCATTCACGAGACGGAGGAAGCATTTGCCGCAGAGGTGGCCCGCATCAAAACGCACGTCGATTTGCTGCACCGCATGGGCATCCGCCACATGCGCCACGATGTCTCCACCTTTACCGTACCTGTCGAGCAGACGACGATCGCGTACTTTGAACAGCATCTCGATGCGATGGTCGAAGGAAGCCGCCAGATTGCCGATTACGCCGCGCAGTTCGGGATTACGACGACGATTGAGAACCACGGCTGGCTCGTGCAGGCGAGCGACCGCGTCCAGCGCGTGCTGCAAGCGGTCAATCGTCCGAATTTCAAGACGACGCTCGATATCGGCAACTTCATGTGCGTGGACGAGGAATCGCTCGTCGGCGTGAAGAAAAACTTGCCGTACGCTTCGCTCGTTCACTTCAAAGACTTTTACTTCCGCCCGTACTATCAGGACCCGGGAGCGGGCAAATGGTTCAAGACGGTTAACGGCAATTACTTGCGCGGCGCAATCGTCGGCCAGGGCGACATCAACATTCGCGAGGTCGTCAAGCTGGTGAAGCAGTCGGGCTATGACGGCTACATCACCGTCGAGTTCGAAGGCATGGAGGATTGCCGCGAAGGCTCGCGAATTGGCATGGACAATCTGCGCCGCTTCTGGGAAGAAGCATAAAAAAAGAAAAGGCCTCTCCCGCAAAAAATGGGGAGAGGCTTTCGCATGTTACGCCAACACGCTTTCTTCGGTTTTTGGATTTGGACCGTAGTCGTTGTCCGGTGTGCTGTCCAGGCAGAAGAACACGATCAGGACAATGGCGCCGATAAACGGAACCAGCGCGAGCAGCAGCCACCAGCCGCTTCTTCCAGTGTCGTGCAGACGACGGACGCCTACGCCCAGACCCGGCAGCAGGACAGCCAGCGAGTAGAGCGAAGACAAAGATTGCGGCAGACCAATCAAGTATTCGATGAGCATGAGTACGATAGAAATAATGGCACTGAACAAAGCAAACATCCAATACTCTTTGCGTCTGGCGCGTCCGGTGAAGTTGACGTAATTTTTTAAAACTTTCAGGTACCAATCCATGACCTAATTCTCCATTTCTTTCTAAAATTTAGCATGCAATATTATTTTAGCATCATTTTCCAGAGGATAGAAAGGAAATAATCTTATTTTTTGGATTTGGTGCTATTGAAGCAGCGAGAGATAGGAAAATGGTAATGATTCTCAACTGCCAGCCGCTTTCCTGCAAACGTTCGCATGATTTTTATCGAAAGGAATGGGCACCCTGAAAAAAGGAAATGATGGCAAAGACTCGCTCATAACAGGGGAGGACAAAAGAAGTGGAACCGACGAAAGACCAGCATATTACTTTGCACGGCTTCAACAACCTGACGAAATCGCTCAGCTTCAATATGTACGACATCTGCTACACGAAGACAAAAGCGGAGCGGGAAGCGTACATCGAATACATAGATGAACAGTACAACGCTGCACGGCTGACCAGCATCCTGAAAAACGTTTCGGAGATTATCGGGGCGCACGTATTGAACGTGGCGCAGCAGGACTATGTGCCGCAAGGGGCGAGCGTGACGTTTCTCGTTTCCGAAGGTCCGGTCGTGGAAGTGCCGACGGAGTCGTATGAAGAATCCCCCGGCCCGCTGCCGGAAAATGTCGTGCTGCAGTTGGACAAAAGTCACATTACGGTCCATACGTACCCGGAATACCATCCCGATGAGGAAATCAGCACGTTTCGCGCAGACATTGACGTCTCGACCTGTGGCGAAATCTCGCCGCTCAAGGCGCTCAACTATTTGATCCGCTCCTTCGATACGGATCTGATGACCATTGATTACCGGGTGCGCGGCTTTACCCGCGATATTCACGGCTACAAGCTGTTTATCGACCACGACATCAGCTCGATTCAAAATTATATTCCCGAAGAAATTAAAGATTTGTTCCACATGATTGATGTGAACGTGTACCAGGACAACATTTTTCACACGAAATGCAAGCGCAGGCGGTTCGACCTGAACAATTACTTGTTCGGCTACACAAAAGACAAGCTGACGCCTGCAGAGCAAGCGGAAATTACCGAGCGGCTGCAAACAGAGATGGACGAGATTTACTACGGGAAAAATATTATTCGCCACTAAGCAAGGCTGCTTCCCTTGCAGCAAGTCCGCACCCAAGCGACGAGGCAGCGGTTCGAGGGAGAGCAGCCTTTTTGCATTTGCGGGCGCTCTTTGCGATCTTACCATTTGACGCTGAAAATCATTATCAATCATAATGGGGGCATAAGCGCAAAAGGACGGTGGCAACCAGCTATGCAAAGCAAACAAGGCAGCGAGAAAAGCGGGACAGTGTCATGGCAAGGCTTGTGGATGAAGCTGCGGCACAGTGAACAGATCATGGTCAAGCAGGATGTCCCGCACGCGGGTCAAGGCTGCATAGACAAGCATCGGCTGATCGTTGCGCTGGACGGCAGCGGCTCCATCGAGATCGACACGAGCTGCTATCCTGTCAAGGAAGGGGAGGCGTGGCTGCTTCTCCCAGGTCAGTCGTGTTCTTTCTATATAGAATCTTCTCGCAAGCTCACCTGCCATGCGCTCGCTTTTGACGTGTACCGGGAAGCGGAGAGCGAAGACGGCGAGGCGATCACGCTGCACCGGACGACGTTGCCGTTTGCCGGACGCGTGACATGCTTGTCGCAGCCGACGCTTCGCATGCGCTGCGGTTCCATCGGGGAAGCGTGGGAGCAGACGGACGCGCGCAGCCGCTTCCGCGCACAGACGCAGCTTCAGGAGCTGATGTACGAGCTGCTGCCTGATTCGCAGTGCGCAGCATCAGAGGATTCCCTGGAAACATTGGAGCAGACCCGGCTTTATTTGGACGGCCACTACCAGGAAAGCTGGACGATTGAAAAGCTGGCGGCCATGGCCGGATTAAGCCCGTCTTACGCGCCATGGATTACGTGACGCAACTGCGCATCAACAAGGCCAAGCAACTGATGGGCCAGGGAAACGAGCGGATACGCGAGATCGCCAGACAGGTCGGCTTCAGCGACGAGTATTACTTCAGCCGCAAATTCAAGCAGCAGCAAGGCGTGGCCCCGACTGTCCACATGAAAAGCAGGCGCCACAGGGTCGCGACGTATCACACGGCGATCACCGGACAGCTTTTGGCGCTGCAAACGATCTCCAGCGCGGCCCCGCTCGATCCGAAATGGTCGGCGTACTATCGGCAAAAATACGCTGGCGATATTCCCGTTCATTTGCGCGATCCGTTTGACGAAACGTTCTCGATTTTCCTGGCGCACAAAAAAGGCCCGTATCTGTTGGGCAGCGAAGGCGCAGGCTCGGTTCTGTATGACGATCTGGGGCTGCCGAAGCCAGCGACATCGCCGGACACGAAAGAAAAAACGATGGTGCTGCTGACGCTGGAAGGCATCACGACGATCAACCCGGATCGCATCGTGCTGCTGCATCCGGAGGGCGGCGAGCAGTCGTATAAAGATTCGGCTGTATGGCAAGGGCTGAAAGCCTACAAAAACGATCACATTTACTACTTGCCTGCAAACCCTTACTACAACCAGGCTTACATGCCGCTTGGCAAGGAGCTTCTGCTCGATACGCTGGAGCAGACGTTGAACAAATGAGTGGCGCGGCTTGGGAAACGGCAGCGATTCCGTGGACGAAGCAGCTCGTGATGCAGGCAGGAGGCAGCGGGCAAACGTACCGCATCTGTTTGGCAGTGCCGCCGGGCGAGGCGCCGGAGGAGGCTTCCCGGTCCTGTATGTGCTCGATGCCAACTCGGTCATCGGCACGGTGGTGGAGGCGGTGCGCTTGCAAGGCAGGAGCAGGGACGGCCAGGGCAGTCCGGCGGTCGTGGTCGGGCTCGGCTACGACGAAGAGGTTCCTTTTGCCACTGCGCGCTTAACCGATTACTCCTTGCCGATGACAGTAGAGGAACTGCCTCCTTTTTCGCGCGGGGGAGAATGGCCGCGCCAAGGCGGAGCAGATGATTTCCTGCGCTTTGTGTTGGAAGAAGTACGGCCGATGGTGGAGAGCATGGCGACGGTCAATCGCGAGCGCCAGGCGATTCTCGGCCATTCGCTCGGAGGGCTGTTCGTTCTGCATGCGCTGTACACGCGGCCGGACGCTTTTTCCACCTATTTGGCCGGAAGCCCGTCCATTGACTGGTACAAGCGGCTGATTTTCGCGGAGGAACAAGCTTTTGTCACGCAGTTGCAGCCAGGTGGCAAGCGCAAACACGTGTTGATCGGAGTAGGCGAAGAGGAACAGACGCACCCGACGCGGATTAACGAGCATGCGCGCGGCGTGGCCGAGCGGCTGGGGGCTTTTGCCGACTGCGGGCTGGACGTTCAGTTCGAACAGTTCGCGCGGGAAAATCACATCTCGGTGCTGCCCGTGTTCATCAGCCGCGCAGTTCGCTTGTTTTTGAGAAGCGTGTGAATAAAAAAGATGAGCGTCGTCGTTGCAAAAAGGAGTTGTTCTTTTTGCGCGGCGGCTCATCTTTTTTGCGTCCCGTTCCGGCTCCGGCTCAATCCAGCTCGGTCAGGTCGTGCTCAGGGCGCTTTCGGTTTGCAAATATCCCTTCGCGCTTCGACTGTGCTCCAGTGTCAGATGCCCAAGGTAGTGCGCCCGAATTTCCTCCAATGTCTTTTGGGCAGGCTGGACAAATTCGCGGTCCCAGTCTTCCGGAGGCGATTCGAGCGAGATGCCTTTTTCGTCGAGAATTTGGAACAAGTCTTTGTCCGCCTGGGTAGGAATCCACCAGGTGTAGACGGGATTGGTCTGACCTTTGACTAGCGACTCCAGGATGAACTTCAAATATTCTGCGATGGAGAGCGGGCCGTAGTTCACGTCAAATTCCGGTCCGGGGGCAGGGTACTGTTCCGGGTAGCGCAGCGGGCCGTAGTGGATGGAAATGCCCAAAAAGCCGACGGGCGGGATGTTGTTCCCGTACCCGGTGAGCGAAAACGGCAGGTCGGCGGCGAAATGCAGGCGCACGATGACCGAGTTGATGAACTGCCGCTCGAAGAAGCTTTCCTTTTGCCAGATGCCCAAATCGCGGGCGATCGTATCCCAGTAAATGATCGAGGTGTTGTGCGCCAGCCAGAAGGCGGAGGACATCTCCTCAAAGGTTTTGAAAAATTCGTCGTCGTGCTCGTTGAACGGGTCGATCAAGTCGTACCATTTGAAATAGCCGTGCTTTTTGCGCCAGCTTTGGGCGAGCAGCAAAAAGTCGATCAGGCGCTGGATGCGCAGCTCCGGGCTTTGCTGGTTGTTGGCAAACAAGTGTGTCGCTTCCAGCAGGTCGGCGGTGAAGTTGCCGTTGACGAAGTCCCAGTAATTCACGTCTCCGGCCTGGGAGCGCTGCTCGTCTATCCGCTTCGTTTCCGCTTCCCAGTGGGCAAATGTCGCGACGTCAATCCCGAAGTACAGCTCAAACGGCAGCAGATCGCCAAACAGGCTGAAACGGTAAGGGCTGGATTGCTGAAACCAGGTTTTGATGAAAGCGAGCCGGGAAGAGGGCGGCACGACGACGGCTCTTTCCAAATAGCTCGTTTTGGCGATATCGGCCTGGAACTGTTCCAGCGACGTAGCGCCATCGGCAAAAGGAGACGAGGAGGCCAGAAAGTCGACGCCGTCCTCGTCATTGTCGTACTGGACGAGAATGTGCGTGAAGCTCGTTTGGGCCGAGGGAGAGAGGACGAGCTGGCTCCAGCGGTGCGAGCTGCCGTTGTCGATCGCCCCGATGATGACGACGGGGTTGTCCGCTTCTCCGTTGAAGGCGATGGAGCCGCTGTCCTCGACGATGAGCTTGTGCTGGCAGCGGACATTGATCGAGGTGCCGGCTTCAAAGCTGACGCGGACGCCTGCGGGAATGGTCACGTCTTCAGGGCCGATCAGGTAAGGGCCGCCTTTTGCCGTAAACACGCGATCGCTCTCGATCGTGCCGCTCAGCCGAACGTATTTGTCGACGTGCAACTGACAGGCGTGCTGCGGGTCGGGGTCTGGGCCAATCGTCAGCTTGATGTAGTAGAAGCCGTCTTCGTCGGGGAAAAAGGGCAGGATGATGCTGCCGCCGGGAGCAAAGCGGGCTTCGCTCAGCTTCGTTCCGTGCACGTCATACACTTCGATGGCAGAGGACGGATGCGTCAAATTGCTGATATGTATTTCGACTGCCTCTTCGGAGGTGAGATAGAGCTTGTACATTTCGATATGGGGATCGAGGTCTGGTGACGCCTTGCGGATGGGCTTGTCTGTTTCCAGCATGGATACGGATGCAAAAGTATTCATGGAACGCCGACTCCTATTCGAAAAATTCAATCATATGCAGGCGAAGCTTCATTCTATTAGTGATACGCGCAACGCTGGAAAAAGTTTTGGCGCGACCGAGTCTTTTGGACTACAAAACAGGACAAAAAAAGGACGGGAGAGCCAGTTCTGACTGACGTTCCTGTCCTGTTTGCTTGTGGCTGCCAGATGCCAAATGGCTTACTTTCCGCCCGCCTTTGTGAGCATTTCGATCATTTCCTTGTAGCCGCGCTGTTTGGCGTGCTGGAGGGGAGTGACTCCATCGTGATCGGCCAAATTGACATCGGCTCCGTGCTCGATCAGCAGCCGGACGATTTCCTGGTGCTTTTTGCCCCCGTCTCCCAAAATGACTGCTTCCAGCAAGGCGGTCCAGCCGAGGTTGTTGACGTGGTCGATGTTGACGTCCGAAGTAGTGAGCAGCTCCCGGACGATCTCCACATGCCCGCGGTCAGCGGCGGGGATGAGGGCAGTGCCGCCAAAACGGTTGGTGATGGTCGTATCGGCACCTGCCGCTATAGCGGCCCGCACAAAGTCCAGCTTGCCTTCTGCGCCTGCGTACAGCAGCGGATTGTCGGAGCGGTCGTCTCGGATGTTGATGTTCGCGCCATGTTCCACGAGCAGGTTGAACATCGCAAGCTGGTTCGTGTGCACCGCGATCATTGCAGACGTCCGTCCGCGTTCATCCGTCGCGTTGATGTCGGCTCCGTCCGCGAGCAGCTTTTGCATCGTTTCTGTGTCTCCCTGCTTGACTGCTGCAAGCAACGCCTGATTTCGCTTGTCCATTTCGTCGTTTTCCGCCTGTGTCGCTTGCTGCTCGCTGCTCGCAAGCAGCGTATCCACGTTCGCCGCACACCCTGCCAGCAGGAGGGCGACGGTCAAAAGACTTGCTTGCAGCATGGCGAACCGGCCCCTTTCTGCTCGTTTGGTTGTTCGCATGAAAAGTGGTTTATTCGACTGTCAGCTCGGCCCGGGATTCGCCAGCCCAGCCGCCGACCCGTCGCGCAGGGCGAGCTGCAAGCCTTCGTTTCCGTTGTGGCACAGATCGACCTGAAAGCCGTTCAGTTCAAAATAATCGCGTTCGAGCTGCGCGATCGTCGTCTCGTCTTCAATGATGAGGATGCGCGTCGTCATGTGGCTTGGCCCCTCCCAGGTAGTTCGATCGTCTCAAAGTAAAAAACAGGCTCGTGCCGACGCCCTCTTTGCTTTTCACCCAGATGTCGCCGCCGTGTCCCTCGATGATTTGGCGGGCGATGGAAAGTCCCAGACCGCTGCCGCCCGTCGAGGAATTGCGCGATTGCTCCGCCCGGTAAAAGCGCTCGAACAGATGGGGGATTGCTTCTTCGGGAATGCCGATCCCGTTGTCCCTGATCTCGATGGTCGCCCACTGCGGGTCACCTCGCCAAACGGGCTGCGCTCGCGAATGACAAACACGCTGCCTTTTGCCCCGTCCGAGTAGAGGAAGTCAAATTTGGCGTAGGCGTAAAAGCGCTCCCCGATGTTGAACGTGTTGCGAATCTGGCTGTTGTTCAGGTCGTAGGGCGGAAGGCTTTTTTCCAGCTCCGGCTGGTTGAAGGTGAGCGATTCGAAAACCTGGTTGCTCTTCCTGCGGACGTACAGGCCGGCGCGGACGGTTCGCAGCTTGAAATCGTAGTCTTGCAGCAACGACTTGTCGAGCAGCTCGTCCGGCTCGCTTTTGGCGAGGTATTTCAGTTCGAGAAAAATCGACTCTTCCTGCTCGTGAGCGGGTTGAGCTAGTAGTACACTTTATAAAAATCGCGAAAGCTGTGGATGTCGCCTGTGGCTGCAATCGTAAACAGGCTGGCGGCGAGAACAAACATGAGCAGACTGATGACGAGCATCCCCGTGTAGGAGAGCAGCAGCTTGATGCGGATAGACATAAAACTCACCTCTCCCGATAACTGGGGTGTGCAAAAGATGACTAGTCCATTATATACAACGAGCACGGCGGGTAAAGCATTATTGCTTGGAACTGGGCGAATATCCGTTATACTAGCATATAAGAGCAAACAGATTTTGCACGTAGGGGAAGGACGGGGGATAGAAGATGAAAGTAGCGATTGCACAGCTTACAGCGAGCATGGACAAAGCGCTGAATCTGCAAAAAGCGCAAGACTATATCGCCAAAGCCAAAAAAGCCGGGGCAGACTTTGTCATTTTGCCGGAGATGTACAGCGCGCCAGCCACGCCGAAGTCGGGAGTGACGCCAGCCGAGGTGGCGGAAAAGCTGGACGGCCCGTTTGTGACGGGACTGGCGGAGGCGGCGCGTCAGCACGGCCTCTACGTGGTGTGCGGCGTGTTCGAAGCGATTGACGGCGACGAGAACCGCGCCTACAATACGACGGTCTTTCTTAATCACGAGGGCGCGCTGATTCACGCCTACCGCAAGACGCATTTGTACGACGCTTTTTCCTATATCGAATCAGACTTTATTGCGCCTGGCGACAATCCGTATCGCGTGGTGGAGACAGAGTTTGGCAAAATCGGGCTGATGGTCTGCTACGAGGTGCGCTTTCCCGAGATCGCGCGGCAGTTTGCCCTGCAAGGAGCGGATATTTTGTTCGTACCCGCAGGCTGGGTAGCGGGCGCGATGAAGGAGGACCATTGGGAGACGCTGGTTCGGGCGCGGGCGATTGAAAACACGATGTTCGTGTGCGCGGCTGACCAGGTTGGCAACATTTTCGCGGGACGCAGCATGATCGTCGATCCGATGGGCGTCGTGATCGCCAGCGCCGGAGAAGAAGAAACTTTGCTGATAACAGAATTGGATCTGGAACGGATTCAGCGCGTGCGCGGCAAGCTGCCGAGCGTCGCCAATCGCCGGGCAGAGCTGTACACCAATTAAATACATGGGATTTCTGTAAAAAGGCAGTCGGTCGCCCCACCAGCTCAAGCGGGCGGCCGGCTGTATTTTTGTTTTGGGAAAAGGAAAGTGGTCAGGCACATTTTGCTTTTTTCTTCATAGGATTATAGTAGATATCCATTCATCTTTCGAGCCCTTATGCAAGCGTTACCATCATGAGAAAGGAAGTGTGTGCGGATGTTCTGGTTCGTATGGGCTGTCGTCGGCGTCGTTGTCTGGTGGGCAATGAACATGATTTTGACAGGAAAAGCGGCAGGAACAAACTGGTGGGCTTCGCTCATCGCTGCGCTTCTGGGAAGCTGGCTTGGAGACTTGGTGTTGGGCGATTGGCTGTGGATGTGGGCTGGCTTCAACGTCATTGCCGGGGTAATCGGAGCGGCTATGCTCACCTGGCTGTGGACACTGCTCAGCAGACAATCCAAGTAGCCACACGAGTACAATTGTCATTGGCACAAGCAAACAGCAGACAGGAATCGCCCTGGTGGCGGTTCCTTTTTTTCGTGCAAAAAAGCGGAGCGTCTGGCGAACAGCGAAAAAGAGCGCGCACACGCATAAAGCGGCGCGGAGCGCATAAACATCAGCGAAGGAGAAAGTGCAGGTTTCGACAGTGTATCCATAAGTCTTACTTGACCAGTAGGGATTGTTGGTAATATAACTATATCTAGACCGACAAGATGGACATTACGAGTTCAAAGGAGAAAGGGAGGGGAAAATATGTCAACACTTCTTACGATTCTCAACATTATTATCATGCTCTTATTCATTGGCGGCTTGTATGCCATGCAGAAGAAACATATTTCTTTTTCCAAGCGAGTATTTGTCGGTCTCGGAATCGGGATTGTTTTCGGACTCATCCTGCAATTCGCCTATGGAGTAAAATCAGACGTCCTGAAAGATTCCATCGAGTGGTACAACATCGTGGGCAAAGGCTACGTGAAGCTGCTGCAAATGATCGTCATGCCGCTGGTGTTCATTTCGATTGTTGCCGCTTTTACCAAAATGAAGCTGGCCAACAACATCGGCAAAATCAGCTCGCTGATTATCGGGCTTCTGGTCGGCACGACAGCGATTGCCGCCGCAATTGGGATCGCCTCGACGTTTGCTTTCAATCTGGACGCAAGCCAGTTCCAGCAGGGAGAAGCGGAGGCGGCGCGCATTGAACAGGTGGAGCAACGGCTGGGCGATATTCAAAACATGACCTTGCCCGCAAAAATTTTGGAGCTGCTCCCGGCCAATCCGTTCCTCGATTTGACGGGGGATCGGGCTACTTCTACGATTGCGGTTGTCATTTTCTCGGCGATTATCGGGATTGCGTATTTGGGCGTGAAAAAGAAAAGTCCCGAGCAGGCGGAATTGTTCGCGAAAATCGTCGACGCGCTGCACGCCATCATCATGCGCGTCGTGACGCTGATTTTGCGCCTGACGCCATACGGGGTGCTGGCGATCATGACGCGCGTAGCTGCGACGAGCGACTACAATGCGATCTGGCAGCTTGGCAAATTCGTCATCGCTTCGTACGTGGCGCTGGTGCTCATGTTTGTCGTGCATCTGTTGATGCTGGCTTTTGCCGGACTGAACCCGATCACGTACGTGCGAAAGGCGTTTCCTGTCCTGACCTTCGCCTTCACCTCCCGCACGAGTGCAGGGGCATTGCCGCTGAATGTGAAAACGCAGACGCAAGACTTGGGTGTGCCTGAAGGGATCGCCAACTTTGCCGGCTCCTTCGGCCTGTCGATCGGTCAAAATGGCTGCGCAGGCACGTATCCCGCGATGCTGGCCGTCATGGTAGCGCCAATGGCCGGAGTCGATCCGCTGACGCCTTCGTTCATCCTGACGTTGATCGTCGTTGTCGCGCTCAGTTCCTTCGGCGTTGCCGGAGTAGGGGGCGGAGCGACTTTTGCCGCGCTGCTCGTCCTGTCGACGATGAACCTGCCGGTGGCAATTGTCGGGCTGCTCATCTCCGTGGAGCCGCTGATCGACATGGGCCGGACAGCGCTCAACGTGAGCGGCAGCATGACGGCCGGGCTGTTGACGAGCCGGGCGACGAAAGAGTTGGATACGAAAGTGTTCAACGGAGTACAGCAGCAGTCTGTGACGGTGTAAAACTGAAAGACGCGAAAAACAACCCCGGTTGTTCTGCCTGTCTGGCAGGAGCAGCCGGGGTTGTTGCCTTTTGCTGGAACGGGACTTAAAGCAAGCAACAAACAGGCTATACCGAAGCCAAAATTTGAGGAAATTGCTCGCGTGAATGCTCTGAATAAAGTTGAAAATTTCCTGCAAAATGGCGATCAAATTGTCTCGATCAACGGTGAGAGTTCTATACCAAAGATCATTTATTGGACAAGGTATCCTCAAACTATCCCAGACGAGACAGTGACAGTGAATATTTATGGGAAGCAAGATCTGAAAATGACCAAACAATTGTTCATAGAAAAATTAATGAAGGCAAATGTCCAGGTCAGATCAAGAATTTCCTAAACTAGATTTGAATACCCTCCCTGCGAAAGTAATTGCCAGGGATGATTTTAAAGGGGACTCAAGCAGTCTGTCTCGCGCTTTAAAGGTGTACCAGCAGCTTACAGGTGAAAACTTGGTAAAAGGACGCAAAATTGCAGCTACGGGAGGAATACAGACAGACGGAAGGATCACAGGGATTGGTTCTTTGTTTTACAAGTACCATGAGTTGGTAGATGAAGGGTTTCGTTATGAGAGCTCATACCAGGATAATTATTGATCCGTTCACAGCGAATTTTCAAAGTAGTTACGCAGGATTCTGATGGTTCACACTCGGAAATAAAAAGTATCAATTGATACCGTGGACAAGTTGTGGTAATCTTTAGTTAGGTATCAATTGATACTGTCTAGGATATCATAGTAGGGAGGTGAAAAAGTGAGTTTGGAGGAAACGTGTAAGACTGTCCTTGCGGAGATGAAGCAATTAATACTTGAAGGAAAGAAACACTTCGTAAGGCGAAATCGACAAGGTAAAAATTATTTGCAACAACTTCTCGATATGAACTTAACCAGTATTGATGCAGCGTGGGAGTGCATCGTAAATGACCTAAATCATACTCATTATCACTCCGGTCCAATGCATGACCATCAAGATGGACCTGGAAGTCCCCTGGTCGTTTGGGTGTTCAAAATGGAAATAAACGGAGTCATTGCTTACATCAAGTTAAAGATTGAGACGAACGGACGTGGCTGTGTCTGCCTCTCATTTCATGAAGACGAACCATAGAACTTAATACTTAACGATTATATTGCAGAGAAAAATATGTGAGTGGTGGATGGGCTCCTTCCCCCATCCCCAACCTTAAAATTTTAAACTCACTTTATATCATAAAATAAACATTAAACTATATTCTACGAATTATTCATTGGAGGAAAATTCATATGTTGAAAAGGATAAGGTATTGTGATGAGTGCCGTTGCGAACGCGAAGCCGTGGTCAAAGAAAGGAACTCCACATACACTTACCGGAATGAGCAGTTTGAGATTATTGAAGAGTACGCTGAATGCACAGAATGTGGAAATGCTGTTACTGATGAAGAACTGGATAATAAAACCCTCAAACAGGTGAGTGACCTTTATCAAATTAAGCACTCTGTTAATCCGGAAATGTTAAAGGAAATAAGAAAGGGATATGATCTTTCACAATATTTGTTTGCGAAGCTTTTGAATATGGGTATTGCGACAATTAAGCGATATGAACTGGGCACATCTTCTCCGGATACAACTCAGATTGGAATCTATAAGCTGCTGAAGAGTAATCCGAAATCAATCATGCAGTTTTTTGAACAGAACAAAAGCAACTTCGAACCGGATGAATTGAAAACGGTGGAAAAAAAGCTCGAGTCATTCATTGATAATGATGATATCGAGGATTCAAGTCAGCGATTATTGGAGAAAACATATGAGCCGCATAATAATACGATTGAGACAGGGGGGATCACATTTAACTATCAAAAACTGTTCCACATGATTTTGTTTTTCTCCAGAGAACATGTTTTGAAAACTAAACTCATGAAGTTATTATGGTACTCTGACTTCCTCAGATATAAGAGAACACAAAAGCCAATAAGTGGCACCCCATATTGGCATTTGCCATATGGTCCTGTCCCTAAAAAGCATGATTTCGTATTGGGAACAATGGCAGGACTGGATCTTATTTCTATCCGGGAAGAGGAAAATCCTGAAGGATACACGATGATACTCATTCAGGCTAAGAAGGATTTTGATCCCAATATTTTTGATCATGCAGATTGGGATGTACTTCGTTACGTGGAAGATTATTTTAAAACATATGGATCCAGAACGATCAGTGACTTCGCTCATGAAGAAGAAGCATGGAAACAAACCAGAGACGAACAAATTATCTCTTACGAATATGCGGAATCACTTCGATTAAATTGATTAAAGAGGGGCTGTCCAGAAAGTCAATGTAAACTGACTGCTGGACGCCCCGTTTATGCGGATGAAAGAAGACCACATGAAAAACGGTCAACTGAAACTGGGTTACAATGTACAACTGGCGACGGAAAACCAGTTTATTTTGTTCTACAGTCTGCACCAATGCCCTACCGATACGCGCTGCTTCCTCCCTCATCTGGAGCGACTAGCGGCGTCTTCTTTGCCGATACGGGCTATGGCTGCGAAGAGAACTACTTGTATGCGATCGGAGAAGAAAAAGAGCCCCGTTTCGACTTCCTGATTCCCTATGGTGGCTATAAGAAAGAAAAAACCCGTCGGTACAAGAAGGACATCCGTCACGCATCCAACTGGACATATGAAGAGTTGGAAGATCGGTTCGTTTGCCCGAATGGCCGCTACGTTTCCTTTATGAAATACAAAACCAGGAAAACGGCATCGGGTCTGGAGCAAAGTTTCAAGATCTATGAATGCGAAGAGTGCAGCGATTGTCCACTCAAACCGGCTTGTACGAAAGCAAAAGGCAACCGTCAGATACACTGGAACACGATTTGGGAATAGCTAAAAGTTAAGGCAAAAATAGCCCTTGAGGATGACGAGAAATCCGCGATCTATGCTCGATGTAAAGTCGAGGTCGAAAGCGTGTTCGGTCACATCAAGGACAAGCGGTCGTTCCGTCGGTTCTCCTTGCGAGGACTGGAGAAGGTGCACACTGAGTTTGGGATTGTGGCTTTGGCCCACAACTTACTGAAGGTGGCGGGTATCCGCCTCGCCACTTTCCAGCAAAAACAAAAAAGTTGGACGGGAAATATTGCGTTTTCCCGTCCAACTTTTTTATTTTGGGGACTTATTAGACAGCCCCGTGAACCTCTAAATTATTCAGATGTCTTTTACAACGAAAACCTAGATAGAAAAATCAATATACGTACTGTGAGTTTTAGTAGAAATTGTACCTACTCCCTCAATTAAAACAACCAAACTTAATGTTCCCTCAATATAAGCAGTTCCACCGGTTTTCTTTGAATTTAAATCTACATAGGACCTATCAGAATTATGTTTCCAAGTATTCATAGGATGAAATCCAATTAGTTCACTAGATGTTACAGCTTTGGATATTTTTCCATTATCATAAGTTACGGTAACATACCCCATAACAGTTTGGGTCAGGGCGCTAGCGACAACTTTTTCAAAAGTTTTTGTTGCAAACGGAGTAACAACACCAGGCTTAGGCTTAACTGGTCCATTTAATTTTACCGTTTGGGTTTGACCATCTTGATCCTTTAAATAGAATAACAAAGCGGCATATTCATCTACATTATTTACTTTTATTCCTTTATGTCCTTCGCCAGTAGAATTATTGATTGTTTCTGCATCAATAGTTCCGTCCAAGGTAAAACCAGCACTTTTTCTAACTTCTTCATAAGTTTTGAATTTATTGGTGTATTTTGTTAAGTACTCTGATTCTACAATATCGGCAACAGTTAGAAATTGAGAATCATCAACTACTTGCGCAGAGGAAATTTCACTAGAAAATAAGTGATTTAACAGAAAAGAGGAACTGTGGACAAGGGAATGAGCCCCCCTTTTTCGCTCGCCTAAGCCACGGATTCAGCAGGAAAAATCTCTTAATGTTTAGTAGTTTATTAACTCTAGTGAACCCAAACTGTTCTTATGAACTAACCAAGAAATTAGTAAGTCCAGTGATGAAAAATAAAACAAATACACCTAAAATAATGAAAAGAAGTACCTTCCATTTGTTTAACAAGTGGATCAGCTCCTTAAGTCAAAGTAGTTGATTCAAATAGTTAATCACCAAAAATACAATTAACATGTTTGTGGCGGACTAAAAACGAGACACCTATTCAGAAATACATACAACTGGCTCCAGCGTTTGTTCATGACCAGGCTCAACTTGATACACTAGTAGATATCATGGCATGACATATGTGTTCTATCAGGGATTTTTGAATATCCCAAGTTTGACAGTTTTTTAACTTAGGATCTTTTTTGTTGAATGAGGAACGAAGTTATTCGTTTAATCAACCTGTTCCTAAGTAAAATAGAGATACACGAGAATCAAATGAAAAAAGTCCTTCGATTCAATTAGCCAGCTATTCACAAGGAATGAAGTGTTTATTGTCTTGATTGCATTCATATACTCGTCTTAGTCCCAACTTTCTCTGCATCTTACTTCAAATTTAGCAATGTAGGGACAGAAAAAGCCGGTTACACCCTTGGCAAGGTGAAAACCGGCTAGTCTTTCGTTATAGCTCATTCGTGAAATACATTTCGTGTTCTGTCGTTGCACCTGCTACTGCGTCACCACCGACGTGTACTTGAAGTACGCGCCCCCGAGCGGGAAGATGATGAAGTCTTTCACCTTGTCGTTTTTTACATAAGGGCTTCCGCGGAAGTTGATCGGCGCGAGCGGCATTTCGTCCATCAGGATGGTTTCCGCCTCGAGCAAAATTTGCTTGCGTTTTTCCAGGTCAGGCTCGTTGTAGCTCTTGTCGATCAGTTCCTTGAATTTGGCATTCTCCCAATCCGGGTGGTTGTTGCCGCCTGTTTTGTCGCGGAACATTTCCAGGAAGTTGATCGGATCGTTGAAGTCTGCGCCCCACTGGAAGCGGATCAGGTCAAAATTGGCCTGGGAGCGCATGTCGCGGTACACTTTCAGCTCTGCGTTGTACAGCTTCACGTCGACGCCGAGCACTTTTTTCCACTGGTCTTGCAAAGCTTCCGCCACTTTTTTGTTCGTGTCGGTAGTGTCGTAAGTGTAGGTGACGGTCGGGAAGGCAGTCAGGCCAAGCTCCTTCATCCCTTCTGCCAGAAGCTGTTTCGCTTTTTCTGCGTCCTCCTTGAAGTAGCCGTCCGCCTTCAGGCCCATCGAGGTCGGCACCCATCCGTAAGCGGCTGGTACGCCGGTTTGCAGGATGTTGTCGATGATTTCCTGGCGGTTGATCGCGTAGGAGAAGGCTTGTCTGATTTTTTTGTTGTTGAAAGGCGGCTGGTTCGTGTTGAACACGACGGATTGCGTGCCGGGGTTGTCCGCTACCATCAGCTTGCCTGCGTCCTTCAGAGACTGGATGGCATCGGGCGGCAGCGTGGAGGCCGGGTAGCCGCCCCAGTCGATATCGCCGTTTTCAAACATGGAGAAAGCCGTGTTGTTGTCTTCGATCATCGAAATTTCCAGACGGTCCAGCTTTACGTTGTCCTTGTCCCAGTAGTTCGGGTTTTTGGTGAAGACGATCTTGCTTTTGTGCTCCCAGGTGTCCATGATGAACGGCCCGTTGCCCACGATCGTTTTCGCTTCGGCAGCCCAGTGCGGGTTGCCCTCCACTGTTTTTTGGTGCAGCGGGAAGAGCGTCGGGAAAAAGGTCAGCTCACGGAAAAACGGCGTAGGCGATTTCAGGTTGAATTCGACGGTGTAGTCGTCGAGTGCTTTTACCCCTACGTCCTCGGCTTTTCCTTTACCCGTATTGTATTCCTCTCCTCCTTTAATGTAGTAAAGCTGATAGGCGTACTCGGACGCTGTCTTCGGATCGAGGTTGCGTTTGATCGCATAGACGAAGTCGTGGGCGGTGACAGGATCGCCGTTGCTCCACTTGGCGTCTTTGCGGATTTTGAACGTGTAGTTCATGTAGTCCGGCGTGTTGGTGAAGCTCTCTGCGGTGGCGTTGGTCAGTTGTCCGTTCAGGTCGTAGCTGGTCAAGCCTTCAAAAGCGGCGTAGATCATGTCAAACGAATCGGCGTCAACTGCGATGCCAGGGTCCATGGAAGGCGGTTCGCTGTTGATGCTCCAGCGCAGCACCATCGGTTCTGCCTTTGTCGCCTCTGTCGGTGTGGCGGATGGTTGGCCCGCCGGTTGGGAAGTGGTTGTCGAGTTCGAACAGCCTGTGATTACCCCGAACAGCAAGGTAAGACAGGTTGCCAGCGCAATGCCCTTTTTCATGTAAATCCCCCTTGGAAATGATAGAAACATATATTCAGAATATTTGTTTGCGTTTTGTTTCGCAAAGGTAATATTTATCTTGCTCGAAAAAAAAATTTTATGTTAGGTGATTAACAAAGTATTCTTGGCAAATGCTTGATACAACTCACTGTTTTGTAACTGGTTAAGTAGCTAACTAATTTAGCGAAGAGGAATGAATGACACCAGTAGACAAAGTGGTCGGCAAATGATAAGAATGAGGTAACCAATTATGGAAGCTATCAAATCAGGTAGGAGTTTACGCCCTTATGTATAAAATCGGTGTTGTGGGCCCGCCCCCCTCAGTTGAGCGGATACTGGCTGTTGCCAATGAGTTTGAGCATGAAATCGAATTCGTTCCCTTCACCTATGACGATGCAAGAGAAGTGAGCCGAATCGTGCAGGAGCATAACCCGGAATTTAACGGGTGGTTTTTCTCTGGCCCGATTCCTTTTACGATCGCCAAAAATGTGTTGAGCCCGGATGCCAATATCGTCTACTGTCCGCCGACCGGGTCTAATCTGTATCGTTGCTTCATCCAGATGTCGATCGATCACAATGAAGTCGTGAAGCGCATCTCTGTCGATATGATTGATTCAGAAGGGACGTATTTGCGCGAAGCGATGTCCGAACTGAATATTCCCGAGGAAGAAATGCACGTGATGACCTACGACGAGCATTACGACCCTGATGTCATTACGCAGTTCCATCTCTCTCTATGGAAAGAAGGAAAAACGCAGGGCGCTTTCACCACCTTGTTTTCCGTCGAGCAGGCGCTGCGCGAGGCCGGCATTCCCGTGTACCGCGTCCTGATGACGAAGATGGAGATTCGCCAGGCGATGAAGATCGTCATCGAAAAAGCGAAAAGCTCGTATTTCAAGCACACGCAAATCGGGGTGGAAATCATCGAGCTGGAACAGTTCGACAAAATTCCCGAGCGGGCGAAAACGCGCTTCCATCTGCAACATCTGGAGCTGAAAATCAGGGAGATTTTGCTTCTGCTCTGCGAGCGCCTGGACGGCTCGCTGATGGCAAACGGAAACGGCCGCTACCAGATTTTCAGCTCGCGCGGCGCGATCCAGCGGGAGATCGAAATGCTTCGCCACACGGTCGAGCAGCTCTCGCTGGAGGCGGACGTGCCTGTCGCAGTCGGCGTAGGCTTCGGCGATACGGCTTTTTCTGCGGAAAACAACGCGAGAAAAGCGATTCAGCACGCCAAGGAGCGGCCGCAGTTCGGCATCGTGGTCGTGCAGGACAACGGCGTCATGATGGAATCGGTGGGAGAAGCGGAGGAGCTGGAGTACGCTTACCGCTCCAATGACCGGGAGCTTCTCGAAAAGCTGAACAAGGCCAACGTCAGCGTCAAGACGTACCACAAGCTGCGGGCGCTGGTGCAGCGGATGGGCTGGAAATCGTTCACCACGACAGACATCGCTTCGTATTTGTCCATGACGGTGCGCAATGCCCAGCGAATCATGGGCAGCCTGTGCGAAGTGGAGCTTGCCGAGTACAAAGGCGAGGAACAGCAGGCGATGCGCGGTCGGCCGAAAAAAATATACACGCTTGTGCGCTGAAAAAGCAGGCAAACACCCGATAAGCTCGGGTGTTTTTTTGTTGGTGCAGAAGCGATCCGCCGATTCGGGACGAGCCGCTCCGGGTAGCCTTGGCACTCGCTTGGCCGGGCCGTTTGAGCCAGAGGAACAAGCCTGCGCAAGCCGGGTGTATGGTAGCGTGAACTGCCAGTCCGCGATTTTTGTCAAAGAAATGGAGAAAATGTCGGCAAAAAAATACCGAGAAAAAAGGGATTTTTTCCAGAAAAAGCAAATAAGATAAAATGTTTCATACATTCATAATCTTTTGATTGGGGGAATTTTTTAGAATGAAAAAGTCTTACATTGCCACCAGCCTCACTCTCAGCATTGCCGTAGGTGTGTCGGGATTTGCATCGGTGCCTGCTCTGGCCAAACCGAAGCAAATCGATTACAGCAAACAGTGGGACACACCGCAGTATATCGGGGAAGCTTGGGAGCCAGAAGGGGCTAAGGGGGATGACGTCGTCTGGTCATACCTCGAGAAGTACAAAGACGAGTTCCGTATCCAGGGAGACGTAGAGGACCACTTCCAAATTGTGAATCAGGTCCGCAACAAAGAGACGGATACGAAGCACTACCGGCTGCAGGAAGTCTACAACGGCATTCCGATTTACGGCTTCCAGCAAACAGTTCACATAGATGCGGACGGCAATGTCACGTCTTATCTGGGCCAGTTCATTCCAGATCTCGATGACAACAAGCAGTTGAAGAAAAAGCCGAAGCTCAGTGAACAAAAAGCGTTGAAACAAGCAATCAAGGACATCGAGGATGAAGTGGGCGAAGAGCCGGATTTCATCCGCGACCCAGAGGCGAAGCTGTACATTTACGTGCATGAGGATGAAGCTTACCTGGCGTATGCCGTTGAGCTGAACTTCCTCGATCCGCAGCCTGGCCGTTGGATGTATTTTATCGACGCGCACAGCGGAGATGTCATCAACAAATACAATATGCTCGACCACGTGACCGGAAGCGGAACAGGCGTGCTGGGCGATACGAAGCAGTTCGAGACGACACTGCAAAGCGGCAAGTACGTGCTGAGCGACAAGACTCGCGGAAAAGGCATCGAGACATACTCAGCCAATAACCGCACTACGCTCCCTGGCACGCTGCTGAGCGACAGCGACAACTATTGGACAGATGGCGCGGCAGTCGACGCGCACGCGTATGCGCAAAGAACGTACGACTACTACCGCGACGTGCACAACCGCAACAGCTACGATGGAAACGGCGCTTTGATCCGCTCCACCGTTCACTACAGCACGAGATACAACAACGCGTTCTGGAACGGCTACCAGATGGTGTACGGAGACGGAGACGGCAGCACATTCCTGCCGCTGTCCGGCGGGCTGGACGTAGTAGCGCATGAGCTGACCCACGCTGTCACCGAGAAGACAGCAGGACTGATTTACCAAAACGAATCGGGAGCGTTGAACGAGTCGATTTCCGATATTTTCGGTGCGATGATTGACGACGACGATTGGCTGATGGGCGAGGACATCTACACGCCAGGTACGAACGGAGACGGACTGCGTTCCCTGGAAGACCCATCGGAGTACGGCGACCCGGATCACTACAGCAAGCGCTACACCGGCTCCCAAGATAACGGCGGCGTCCACATCAACAGCGGAATCAACAACAAGGCAGCGTACCTGCTGGCAGAAGGCGGCACGCACTACGGCGTGAACGTCAACGGCATCGGCCGCGAAGATACGGCGAAAATTTACTACCACGCTCTGACGCACTACCTGACGCCTTACTCCAACTTCTCGGCTATGCGCCGTGCTGCGATACAGTCCGCAACCGACTTGTTCGGTGCCAGCTCCAAACAAGTCAAATCTGTTCAGGCAGCGTATGACGCTGTAGGCGTAAAATAAGCGGTCAACCAGACGGCCCAGGTGACCGACCTGCTACAAGTAAATAAGGAAGCAAAGAAGGCAACCACTCGCATGGGTGGTTGCTTTTTTTGTGCAGATAAGAATGGATAGATAAGATTCTTGCCCGGTATCAGCGCAACCAAGGCTGCGCCAATGGTTTGGCACGGCCCGGTTTTCGAATGTCAAAGCCGGGGAACAAGGGATAAACATGGAAGCTTTTCTATTTTTCAAGAAGTCAAACAATTCTATTGAAAAAAAGTTACCCAGGTTATATAATCCAATTAAACGAAATTGTCTTTTTGTATTCGTATAATTGTCATTGCCGACCGAAAAAAGAAAGGAGTATCTGCGCGGCGACGAGCTTTGCTGTGCGCTTGAATGAATGGATTGCGTTGAAATGAAAATGAAAGGGCTTTCACCTTCTCGCTTTCATGCCATCAACCAGACTGACCACTCATTCAGAACGTTGTTGTTTCGCCATCGAGACAAACGAGAATGATGGTTATCAGCAGAAAGAAACGGCCTAAGGGGGAGTGCTCCATGAGTGCACATACTGTACAGACAAACCGGAATGAGGAGTATGCACAAGGAATCGGTCTCGTCAAATGGGTAGAGCGAGTCGGGAACAAGCTGCCGAATCCATTCATGCTGTTCCTTTATTTGATCGCCGCTTTGATGATTATTACCGCGGTCTTGTCGATTTTTCACGTCACGGCAGTCGATCCGATCAAAAACGAGCAGGTGCAGGTCAAAAATCTGCTCAGCCAGGAAGGCTTGCAATGGCTTTTGCCCAACATCATTAAAAACTTCTCCGGCTTCCTGCCGCTCGGTTCCATTTTGACGCTCATGCTCGGCGTGGGACTTGCGGAGAAGGTCGGCCTGTTGGAAGCCGTTATTCGCAAAATGTCCCTGCGGGTCAGTGCCCGCTACGCCAGCTACCTCGTAGCGTTTATCGCGTTTTTCAGCCACGTTTCCTCTGATGCGGCGTTCGTGATTATGCCGCCGCTGGGCGCGTTGATCTTCCTGGCTGTCGGACGCCATCCGGTGGCAGGGCTGCTCGCCGCGATTGCGGGGGTCGGGTCCGGTTTTTCCGCCAACATTTTGATCGTCACAACAGACGTGCTGCTCTCCGGTATCAGCTCAGAGATTTCCAAGTCAGTGAATCCAGACGTGACAGTGAGTGTGCTCGACAACTGGTTCTTCATGTCCGCTTCTGTCCTGCTGCTTTCGGCGGCGATCGGGTTTATTACCGATAAATTCGTGGAGCCGCGCCTGGGCGTTTACAAAAGCGAAGGCAAATCGGAAAAGAAACTGGAAGATTTGTCCGATACCCAAAAGAAAGGCTTGCGTGCCGCAGGTATCGCAGCGCTTGTGTTCATTGCTGTGATTGCCGTATTGGTCGTGCCTGAAAATGGCCTGTTGCGCGATCCGAAGCAGGGGACAATCGTGCCTTCCCCGTTCATTTCCGGTATTGTCCCTGTCATTTTGCTCTTTTTCTTTACCGTAGCGATTACGTACGGAATCAAGGTTGGGGTTATCAAAAAGCAAAATGACATCCCGGCCTTGCTGACAGACCCGATCAAGGGCATGGCAGGATTCATCATCATGATTTTCCCGCTGTCCCAATTCGTGGCGATGTTCAACTGGAGCAACATGGGCAGCTTCCTGGCGCTGTCGATTACGGATTTGCTGGAGCAAGTGAACATGAGCGGCGCGCCTGTGTTTATCGGCCTGATGTTCTTGTCTGCGTTTCTGTGTATGTTTATCGCGAGCGGCTCGGCGATCTGGTCCTTGCTTGCGCCCGTGTTCGTGCCGATGTTCATGGCGCTTGGCTTCCACCCGGCATTCGCGCAGGTGGCATTCCGGGTCGCTGACTCGTCGGTCATTCCGTTTGCGATCGTTTCGCCGTTTATCCCGCTCTTCTTGAGCTTTTTGCAGGAGTACAAAAAGGATGCGAAGCTGGGGACGTACTACGCCCTGATTATGCCGTATCCGATCGCCATCTTTGTTTTGTGGACATTGCTCTTGGTCGTCTGGTATTTCGTCGGTCTGCCAATCGGTCCTGGAGTTTATCCGGTGATGAACTGAAGATGACTCGAGAATAAACAGGAGGAAAAAAACATGCTGGATCTGGTTTCGTTACGAAGAGATTTTCATATGCATCCCGAGGTGGGCTTTACGGAGTTTCGCACCGCTTCGAAAGTAGTGGAAATTTTGACTTCCCTCGGCTACGACGTGATTTACGGCCAGGACGCCATGGATGGCGATGCCCGCAGAGGGCTGCCGTCCGAGGCGGTGCTGGAAGCGGCTTACGAACGGGCGCTGCGCGACGGCGCCAACCCGGCCATCTTGGAAAAAATGCGCGGCGGCTACACCGCTGTCATCGGGGTGAAAAAAGGGAACAAGCCTGGCCCCACTGTCGCGTTCCGCTTTGACATGGACGCGTTGCCTGTGCTGGAGAGCACCGATGCGGACCACTTTCCGCAGGCGAACGGCTTCCGCTCCCGCTACGAAGGAAACATGCACGCCTGCGCCCATGACGGGCATACGACGATTGGCCTTGGCGTAGCGGAGGCGCTTGCGGCAGGGGAGTTTGCCGGGACGCTCAAGCTGATTTTCCAGCCAGCCGAAGAAGGAGTGCGCGGCGCGTATTCGATCGTGCAAAAAGGGCTTCTCGACGACGTGGACTACCTTTTCTGTCACCACCTGGGCGTCAACGTCCCGCTCGGCGAGGTGCACGGCGGCTCTTACGGCTTTTTGGCCACCACGAAAATGCTCGCTCATTTTTACGGCGTGTCCTCCCATGCCGGTGCTTCGCCGGAGCAAGGGAAAAACGCCCTGCTCGGAGCGGCCACCGCTTTGCTCAACATTCATGCGATTCCCCGTTTTAGCACAGGATCGACTCGCGTGAATGTCGGGGTGCTGGAAGGGGGCACTGCGGCAAACATCATTCCGGCCTACGCCAAGATGGTAGTCGAGACGCGCTCTGTTTCCGAGGAAGTCAACGCCGAGGTCGAGCAACGCGTGCGCAACATCATCGCGCACAGCGCAGCGATGCATGAGCTGGACTACAAAATCGAAGTGATCGGGGGAGCGATCCCGATCAACTACGATGTGGAGATGGCAGAGCTGGCTTTGGAAGAAGCGAAGCACGTGGAAGGCTTCTCCTCGTTTAAAATGGGCGAGCACAACTCGATGGGCAGCGAGGACGCGAGCTTCATGATTAAGCGCGTGCAGGAGCGCGGCGGCAAAGGGACGTACATGTCGATCGGGACCGACCTTCCGGCTCCGCACCATCATCCGAAGTTCGATATTCAGGAAGAAATTTTGCCGCGCAGTGTCAAGCTGCTGGAGCGGATTGCCAGACGGCTTCTTGCCTAAAAAGCAACTCTCTGTTGCCAAAGTCGCCTTTTTGCCAACTCCGACATAGAGAGGATGTTTTTACATGCATACCAAACAAATTGCAGACATGATCGAGCAAAAACGGGATTCCTTCATTAAAGTAAGCGACCGCATCTGGGAATTGGCGGAGACGCGCTTCGAAGAGTACCAGTCCGCTGAGCTTTTGGCGCAAACGCTGGAAGCAGAAGGCTTTCAGGTGGAGCGCGGCGTCGGCGGGATCAAAACCGCCTTCATCGGCAGCTTCGGCAGCGGCAGTCCGGTTGTGGCGATCCTGGGCGAGTTCGATGCCCTCTCCGGAATGAGCCAGAAAAAAGGCCAGGCCAAAGAAGAGCCGGAAGTGCCGGGCGCAAACGGACACGGCTGCGGGCACAACCTGCTGGGGACGGCTTCGCTGGCGGCGGCGGTTGCCGTGAAGCAGTACATGGAAGAAAACAACTTGAGCGGAACGGTTCGCTACTACGGCTGCCCAGGGGAAGAAGGCGGCTCCGGCAAAGCGTTCATGGCGCGCGCCGGACTGTTTGACGACGTCGATTTTGCCCTCTGCTGGCACCCGATGGGCTACAACAGCATCATGGCAGTCGAGTCGCTGGCCAACTACCAGGTTTACTTCAAGTTCAAAGGCAAAAGCGCCCATGCCGCAGCCAGTCCGCACCTCGGCCGCAGCGCGCTGGATGCAGTCGAGCTGATGAACATCGGGGTCAACTACTTGCGCGAGCACATCATTACCGATGCCCGCGTGCACTACGCGATCACCAATTCCGGCGGCCTGTCACCAAACGTGGTGCAGGCGTACGCCGAGGTGCTCTACCTCGTGCGCGCGCCGAAGGTCGACCAGGTGCAGGAAATTTACGAGCGCGTCTGCAAAATCGCCAAAGGCGCGGCACTCATGACGGAAACCGAAGTAGAGATCGTCTTCGACAAGGCGTGCTCTAACCTGGTGCAAAACAAGACGCTGGAAGAGGTCATGTACAAAAACTTCCAGGAGCTTGGCGTGCCTGTGCACGACGAAGCAGAGCTGGAACTGGCAAAAGCGATGCGCGCAACGCTGTCTGCGCAGGAAAAAGCGACAGCGGAAAGACAGTCGCCAGACGCGCCGGACCCGGACATGGTGACATGGCTGAACCCGTACACCGGGTCGACGATTCCGCTGAACGGCTCCACGGACGTAGGGGACGTAAGCTGGATCGCGCCGACAGCGCAATGTACGACAGCTTGCTTCATCAACGGTTCTACGCTGCATTCCTGGCAATGGGTGTCGCTCGGAGCGACCTCGATGGCGCACAAAGGAATGCTGCACGCCGGGAAGGTCATGGCTGCTACTGCGGTAGATATGCTGCAAAATCCAGAGTTGATCGCAAAGGCAAAAGCCGAGCTGAAAGCCCGCCTCGGCGACAAAACGTACGTGTGCCCGATTCCGGAAGGCGTTATGCCTTCGGTGAAAAAATAACAGGCTTGCATGACAAGACCGACGATGTACCGCTTGAATGCGGGGGTCGTCGGTTTTTTTCGTGGAAACATGGCAAGGAGATAGAAGCGAACCGCACGCATGTAATTCACAAAAAATACAAAATGTTAATAAAATATAAATTTCTATATTTTACATATTCCGACAAACAAAGACAAAAGCGATAAATATAATAAAAGCCGATAAGGAAAAAACTACTAATTGGTTGTTGTTTTCTCCTTATCACCCTTGGCCAAGGTATATAGACAAAGTAAGTTTGGGAGGAAAGGAACTTGGGAAAAAATTTCTTGGTATTGCTGCAACGCTCGCTTTGCTGACCGCAGCTAATTCTGCTTATGCGGAGACACAAACCGACACACTTCAATATAAAGATTTGCGGGCTGATATCAAACTGGACGTCGATTGGAATCTTTTAGATGAAGATAAGGCAGAAGCCGAAACAGACTTCATTAATCCAAACAATAGTAACTATGTTGCAGTCAGACTGGAAATGTGGAAAGACGACTCTGGAGTTTCTGGCAGCAAGTACGATCGGGATAAAAGCCTTGCTGAATGCCGCTATACATATGCGGGCGCCGAGTATTTCAAAAGTAGACACTCGATTGACAGCTCTGATCGGAAAAAAGAACTTGTCGTTGATACTTTCTCCGATGACTAGAATCCCGTAACATTCAAACAGAAAATAAACCGGTGGAATAGCCGGTTTATTTTCTGTTTGGCTACGACGGCAACTTGTCCCTAAACCATACGCAATGCTGAAAAACTCAGGAGACGGTTATACATGACGTTAAGCTCGATAAAAAATCAGTTTAAAGCCCATCCCGTCACAACCGCTTTGATTATCTTGGGTCTGACCATATCCATCGTACTCATTTCAATAGGCATATCGAGTGTGAGGAATACGCATTTGCTCATCCAGCAACAGGTTCATTACGCACCTCAGAATGCTACGAAAATAGAATTGGAGCTTTCGGACAAACAAGATGTACGAGCTTTGTTCAAGGTTTTTGACGGGATATCGGATCAAACCGGAGTTATTCTGGACCGAGCAAAAATGTTTCACAATGGTCTCATGGCTCCGGTAACGCCTGAATATTGGACAAAACAGGTTGTTCAGAGATTTCCATTAGAAACAGGAAGATATCTGAATGTAACGGATATCATCCATGGAGAAAAAGTAGCCCTGGTTGGCAAAGCGAGAGGGAAAGATGTACGCACCAAGAACGGAAAACCGTACATTTTGCTGGATAACGAAGAATACGAAGTGATCGGAATCATCGGCGTGAAAGGAAAAACGACAAAAGCGATTGATTACAAAATTGTTATTCCGGCCACGTCGCTTTCCTCAACGCTTTTGAGCAAATTGCAAAGCGCGAAAACGATTCCTTTCTTGATCCACAATAGTTATACAGATACATACGCAGACGAAAAACAGATTAAACAAAATGCCAAGCGTCTATTTCCGGAAGCGACATGTACAGCCTCCCCGTACGGAGAAACAGAGGGGATTGTTGCGCCCAACAGGGGAAGCGAAATCTACATATCCATAATGGTTTACGCGCTGGCAATCATCAACGCGATTAACCTTACAGCCTTTTGGATTCAAGAAAGAAAGTACGAAATCGGTATCAGGAAAGCTTTTGGCTACAGCAATGCGGATATCGTCTCCATGCTTTTTTGGGAGATGTGCGTCATCAACCTGATAGCGGTAGTCATAGGTTTTTCTATTCAATGGATGATAAGAAGCTTGCTTTCCAAATGGCTTGATTATCCGGTTGAGATTACCTCCACCACTATCTTTGCCGCGATTTTGTTCGTTTTTGCAACGGCTTTTGTCACTACTGCCATCCCTTCGAGCAAGGCGCTAAAAATACAGCCAGTTGAGGCTATCAGGGGATAAGGAGAAGAGAAATGGAGCACCTTTCCATCGCGATTTCATCCATGCGGAAAAGAAAGCTGTCTGTTTTTCTGATGATGGCGCAGCTTGTGCTTTCCTTTTGGGTGATGAATCATGCGTTTATTTCCATGGATGTCGTGCATTATCAAGAGAAAAAGCTATTTGCGGTAACGCAGATGGATAAAGATACAACGTTGCGGTTGTCTTTTGCGGATGTGGAAGACACAGAATGGTTTGCCGAACGATTTGGTCAATTGGAGAATTTTATCAAACAAACGCCCGGAGTGCAGAGGTACGGCTCCTTTGATACGACCTCCATCACACCGGAAAATTTGCCGAATCAACGCGCTTTTCTTGAACAAAACAAAAAACAGTATGCCGGAACAAGGTTGGAGAATGCGATTGAAAATAACAAGATCGTTTTTTTAGATAAAGGCATCTATTCATATGCAAAATTCAAGATCATCAACGGAAGGCCACTGGGTGAAGCGGATTTCACCAAAAAGGACGGTGACGTTATCCCGGTTTTGATCGGATATAACTACCGGGATGTCATCAATCTTGGTGATCGGTTTGAGACCATCATCCATGAAAAGAAAATAGTGTACGAAGTTGTTGGAGTTCTTGAGCAGAGGAGTGAATGGTTATCTGGAAATGATTACATTGCTGATCCGGTTGATAACCTGGACAACTTTTTTCTTGCTCCTTTTTTTCCGATTGTCAGGGAAAGCGAGCCGATGGACGTAGCGGTGAGGATGCATAACACCTTCATCCAACTGGATTCCGCAGAAAAGTTCAATCAAGTCGCAGCGGCCATTTCAGAAAAGGGGAGAGAATTAGGCATAAATCCAACGCTGACAACAGTTGGCGACGAGTTGCATGCTTACAGGGAAAACAGGAAGCAAGTCAGCAATTTCTCCCTGTTCATGGGGATGTTCTTTTTAGTGATCTCGATTATTGGAATCGTTTCGGTGACGCTGTCGTCGATTCATGCCCGAAAGCATGAACTGGGAGTCAGGATGGTGGCAGGTGCAACCAAAAGGGATATTTCCGTAATCATTCTCATGGAACTTGTATGGATCGTAACGGTTTCAGCAGTTTCCGGGGTTGTGCTGAATTACGTGATGGAAGCTTTCGAAGATTCATCGGTAGCGAATATAAAGCTGGAGATGTTTGCCTTCCCTTTATACGGTAAAGTCATGCTTGTATCCATCCTGGTTGTTCTTGCTTCCGTGTTCATCCCGTTGCTTCGGATCAAAAAACTCCAACTTCGCGAGTTAGTAGGGGGGAGAGACTGAATGGCATTCATTGAGCTTGATAATGTTTCGAAAGTATTCGGGCAAGCAGAGTATGCAACCGTAGCCTTAAAACAAGTAACTTTTCGCATGGAGAAAGGCGAATTTGTCTCGATCATGGGTCCGTCTGGCTCAGGCAAATCGACCCTGTTGAACATTATGGGTTGCATGGATGTACCGACTGAAGGAGAATACAGGCTAAAAGGCACTTTGATTCAAAAATTGAGCGATAGAGAATTAAGCCAGATCAGAAACAAAACGATCAGCTTTGTCTTTCAAAACTTCGCCTTAATGCACAATTTCAGCGTCTATGAAAATGTGGCACTGCCCTTGTTTAAACGAAAAATGAGCCTCAAGGAAAAGAAGGAAAAAGTAGACTATTATTTGCACAAACTCGGGATTGCCGACTTGAGCAATAAAAATGTTTCCAAGCTGTCGGGAGGCCAAAAACAAAGAGTTGCCATTGCACGTGCCATGACTGCTGAAACAGAGCTGATCCTGGCTGATGAACCAACAGGTGCGTTGGATCAGAAAAACGGGGCGCAGTTAATGGAGCTTCTTTGTCAAATGAATGAAGAAGGCAAAAGTATTGTGGTCATTACCCATGATGAAAAAATCGCCGGATATACAAAACGAATCATCCGCATTGTAGATGGCGTCATTACAGAAGACCGAAAGATGGAGAGGTAACGGTATGCAAATGAAATGGAGGATCGTTTTCATTGCCGTCTTTATCGCTTTGGCGGGGGGAATCAGCTACTACTCCTTTTTTTATCAAGAACATTTTATGCGGACAGCAGAAGGTGTCTTTTTGTCCGATGAATACGAGGAAAAATATAAACAGGTGGTTAGAGAAATTACCGTTAACAAGACCAGATTCGATACGCTGCTTATCGAACATGAGATTAACTTGGATGGTGGAAGCCTCACTTTTGAACTGTTCGATCCAAACAACAGATTGGTTCAGTCTGGAGAGGTGACCAAAGACCAGATTTATGCTGAAAAACTCGAGGTGACACCTATAAAGGGAAAATGGCGGGTGCAATATCATACGAACAAGGATACAAATGGAAAATATATGCTATCATTGGAAAGTGTAGAGTAGGTTTTTCAGAACAAGCGTGTACAAACACGGACACAGGAGGGACAACATGTACTGGGAGAGTCTGCCCGGATGGTTTTGGGCGATCTATTACCTATTTTTCCTCATCACAGCAGGGACAGCCGCCTTCTGCCTCGCACGCAAGAAAAACAGGCGGATGTCCGTTGCCGCGATGCTCCTGGCGCTGTTGCTTCCGGTCGTCAGTCTGTGGAAAAGCATCGCCCGGGCAGAAGGAATGGACGAGTTCGAGCATTTTGTCATGGAGCTGCTGCAAGGCTCTCTCTGGGCTGTTTTCGTACTCGCTGGTTACGTGTTTTTGGTCGCATGGTGGGCCATGTTCTTGCGTAACAAAAAGTCCAGTGTGCAGTGACAGGCACGAGCGAGCTGTCCGAATGCCATATGCGAGGACAGCGGGGACGATCGCGAAAAAGAGAAGGTGCTCGACCGACGGCCTTCAGGTAGCGAACCGAACAAGCCGCGCGCTGGGGACTGCGCGTGATGTAAAAAGAACGCCTGCGCAGCTTCAGCCGATGAGTGCGCAGGCGTTAGACAATGGCCGGGACGGCAGCAGGCTTGGCACGGGAGCGCAGCCTGCTGCTGTCAGCGGCGAGGCGAGGCAGGACAGGATGCGCCCCGCCCGCCCGGCTCTGAAAATATCCAGCGATTTGCCGCCGTCCAGTATGGCGGCTTTTTTGGCGTGACTGCTTTTTGCCGCGCGTCCGGCTTCTACTGCACCTGTGCTTCCGTCCCGCGATTGACGAACGACAAAAGCTTGTTCCCCGCATGAATGGCAGCCTGAATGATGTAGCCAGTCGTGAACGACAGCACGATCGTCCCGTAGTAAATCGGCCCGTCGAGCAAAAAGCTCAAGGTGAGAAACAGGCAGGCAAGCGAGATCTCTGTCCGGCGAAACGTCCATTTCATCCGCTTGGAGATTACGAGCACGAAAGCTTCCTGCGGTGCTGTGCACACCTGCGTGCACACGTACAGTCCGATGCCGCTGCCGATGCACAAGTTGCCAAGCGCCATGGTCAAGAGCGGCGGCAGCGAGCGGATGCCGGCCATCAGGGCGTCAATCGAGCCGATCAGGTCGACAAAGACAGAGATCAGCACCATCACGGCAACGGCGCCCATCGTAATGTAGCTGCGATCCATGAAAAAGACGATGCAGACAAAGGCGAAGTTGATCGCGAACATCCAGAAGCCGATGGATACGCCGAAGTTTTGAAACAAGGCAATAAACAGAGAGTCATAAGGGCTGAGGCCAAACGAGGTAATCGTCGTCATCATGTTGATGCCGAGCGCAAGAATCAGCAGACCTGTGACAAACAGGACGTATTCGAATTTGAAGCGAAACACGAACAGCACGACTCCTTTCATCTACCATTGGCAACAGGATAATGTGTGGAACGCTTTTCAGAGCAAGAAAAAAATGTGCCGGACATGCCTTCCAGTCTTTTTGCTTTCGCACTGCATGTTTTTCAACTGGAGAAAAGGACGCGTTTCCCGTTACTATGGAAGAGAGAATCACGGATTCGAAAAAACAGAGGGGTAATCAGGCTTGGCTAACATTCGAGAAATTGCGAGACTGGCGGGGGTATCCGTCTCCACCGTGTCGCGTGTATTAAATAACCATCCGTATGTCAGCGAACAAAAACGAGCAGAAATCATGCGGATCATCAAGGAGCGAAACTACGTGCAGAACAGCAACGCCGTCCACCTGTCGACCGGAAAAACAATGGTGGTCGGCGTGACGCTTCCGCTCGTCAACAATCAATATTACAGCTCGATCATCGAAGGGATCGCCGCCGAAGCAGCCCGGCACCAGTACAACCTGATGGTGTGCCAGACCAATAACAGTTCCGAGCAGGAGCAGAGCATTTTGCGCCTGCTGAAAAACAAGAAAATGGACGGCCTCATCATGTGCTCCCGGGCCAATGGCTGCGAAACGATTGACGAGTACGCCCAATACGGCCCGATCATCACCTGCGAGGCAAACGAGACAGCTTTCGTATCGAGCGTTCATATCGACCATTATCAGACCTTTCGGATCGGGATGGAGTATTTGCTCGGCAAAGGACACCGGAAAATCGGCTATTGCATAGGCAGAAAAAACAGCTTCAACAGCCAGCACCGCAAACGGGCCTACCATGACATGCTTCGATCGGCAGACGTAACGCCCGCACCTGACTGGGCTTTTGAAAACTGTCTGACCGTGCAGGACGGCAAAGACATCGCTCACCGCATCTGGCAAATGAAGGAGCGGCCTTCTGCATTGATCGTCTCCTGCAATCACATCGCGGCGGGGATCGTCAAGGAAGCGGGCAGACTGGGACTGCGCGTCCCCGAAGACCTGGCGATTGTCGGCTGTGACGATCAGCCGGTCGGCGAGCTGCTGGAGATCACCACAGTATCAAGCCCGAGCAGCTTGATGGGGAAATACGCCTTTGAAATGCTGTACGACAGAATTCTCCACCAGCACAAAGAAAAAGAAGAGAAGGAGCTGCCCCCGCTTCTGGTAGAGAGGGGGACGACGTGACGTCTGGCGGGACAGGCATCCCGCCGAAACAAGATTTACACAAATTTGCAGATCATTCACACGCCATCCACTCCTGCTTTATATCCGTTTGCTAGAGTGTAGATGACAGGGTAAACGGACAGGAGGCGGAGGATGGATGGAAGTACGGATTGAATGTGCCAAAAAAGAGGATTTTGCCGAGATGATTACGCTGGCCGACCTGACGTTGCCGGATCGCATGAACCTGCACGAGCTGAAAAAATATATGGAGCTGTTTCCCGAGCTGATTTTCAAGGCGACAATCCATGACCAGCTCATCGGCTTCAGTTGTGCGGGCATCGACATGTACCAGACGACGGGCTGGCTGTTGTTCAGCAATGTCCGCAAAGAATATCAGGGACAAGGCATCGGCAAACGGCTGATTGAAGCCAGATTGCAAGCCCTGCGCCGATTTGCCACACTGCGCACCGTTTTGGTCACAGTGAGCGAGACGAACCAGTCCTCCCTTCGCGCGCTGGCGGCTTACGGTTTTCGTCTGGCTCACGCCGAACAGGACTATTACGGCCCTGGGAAGCATCGGCACGTTCTGGAGCTGCCTGTCTGGCCCATGGCCTGCTCTCCGACAGATAGTCCGGGCTGGAAAGAGGACGTCAGTGTATAAGTGAGTTTTCAGAATACAAAAAGAGGATCATGCGGGTGATGGACAAGCAGGCAGGAAAAGCCGGGCGCAAATGGAAGGAGATAGAACGAAGTGAAACGACGTTTGTGCATCATCGCCTGCGGCGCGAAAAAAATATGGGATGTCCACCCGGAGGCGGGAGCGACAGAGGCGCAGTACGTTTATCAAAGCGCGTTTCATAAAGCGAGCCAGGCGTATGCCCGGACGTTTTTTTCCGAGTGGGCGATTTTGTCTGCCAAGCACGGCTTTTTGCTGCCGCATGATACGGTGCCGGAAAACTACGATGTGGCTTTTGGCACGAAAAACCCGGAGATCATCGCGCTCGACCGCCTGATGCGACAAGCGCGGGACAAGCAGCTCGACGGGGTGGAGGAAGTGGTCATGCTGGGCGGAAAGAAGTTCAGGAAGATCATTCACGCCGTGTTTGGCGCAGACAAAAGCAGCTTTCCGCTCGCGGATTGCCAAGGCATCGGCTTTATGCTGCAAAAGCTGAACCAGGCTGTGGCGAACAGACAGGAAATCGGAAAGGGATGAGAGGATGGACGGACTCCAGCAGTATTTGTACAAAATCAGGCTTGCTCCGCGGCTGCTCGACCCGGCGAACTGGACGGACAAAGAGCACGAGATCGTCGGAGAGCATTTTCGCTATTTGCAAAAGCTGCTCGCAGACAACAGGCTGATCCTCGCGGGCCGCACGCAAAACATGGACGAGACGACGTTTGGCATTGCGATTTTTCTCGCGGAATCAGAGGAAGCGGCCAGACGCGTCATGGAAAACGATCCGGCTGTCCGGCAAAACGTGATGACAGCCGAGCTGTACCCGTACCGCGTCGCCTTGTACAACAGCGAGTGGGAATAGAAGTGAACATAGACGAAGAGCCTGTGCGCGAAAAACGCATCAGGCTCTTTTTGTACAGGGAAGACTCTAGTTCGAATAAGGGCAACAACGCTGCGCCAACGGCTTGGCGCAGCCCAGTTTTTTTGCTGCGCCGATGTTCGTTACTGCCCGATGATGATCCGCTCTTTCGGGTGGTGGTAGCGCACGATCCGGTCGTCGCGCTTGAGGAACAAGAGCAGGTTGATAATCCCGACACGCCCGATCATCATGGTGATAATCAGGATGAGCTTGCCGGGCGTTCCCAGATGTGCAGTAACTCCGGTAGACAATCCGGTCGTACCAAAAGCGGAGCATACTTCAAACAAAATGTGCTGGAACGGCAAATCCTCCAGCCAGACGAGCAAGATGACAGCCATGAACACGAGGACGATCGCGATGAAAAAGACGACGAACGAGCGCATGATGTCTTCGTCCACCAGCTCCCGGCCGAATACTTTCACGTCTTTGTAGCCGCGCATGTTGGCAAACACAGTCGCGATCAGGACAAAAAACGTCGTCGTCCGAATCCCCCCGCCCACGCTGCTTGGCGATGCGCCAATAAACATCATCGCAGACAGCATGAACAGCGTAGGGGTGGAAAACAGGCTGATGTCCATAGTGGACAAGCCGCCGCTCCGCGAAGAAACGGAGTGGAACAACGAGTAGAACAGCGATTCGTGCCACGTTTTATCGAGCAGAAAATGCTGGCGCTCGAAAACGTAAATGAGTACAGCCCCGGCCACCACCAAGGAAAAGAACGTGAGCGTCGTAATCTTGGTAAACAGCGAAAAGGTAAAGCGCGCCTTGGCCCGGCGATAGGAGAAGTACGTGCGCAGCTCGACGAGTACGGGAAAGCCGATCGCCCCGCAAATAATCAGCAGCATGACGGTCAGTTGAAACACGTAGTCGTGCGTGTAGTCCAGCATGGAATTGCCGTGCAGGTCGAAGCCCGCGTTCGTAAAGGCGCTGACCGAGGCAAAGTAGCCGTGATAAAATGCTTCGTACCAATCGGTGTAATAGCCCGCAATCAAGAAGTGCGCGCCCAGCAGCACGGTTCCGATCAGCTCGATGATGAGCGCCATGACGAGAATGTTGCGCATCAGGTTGACCAGTCCGGACAAGGTGGAGCGATTATGGTCGGTCGCAATCCAGATGCGCTGCTCCAGGCCGATCTGTTTGCCCATCAGCATCCAAATAAATGTCCCGAGCGTCATGATTCCGATTCCGCCCACCTGAAAGAGCAGCGTCAAAAACAAAATGCCCCACTGGTTGAACACTTCGTGAATCGTAATCACGGTCAGCCCGGTGACGCTGATCGCACTCGCTGCGGTAAAGAGGGCGTCGATGAACGAAAGCGACACGCCCTGGTTATGAAATAACGGCAGCCACAAGATAACCCCAGAGACCAGAATCAGCGTAACGTAGGAAAACACAATAATTTGAACGGAAGTCAAGCGACGTTTTTGATTCGAAGATAACAAAATGAATGGCCTCCCGAATAAACTTCATGAAGGTAATCATACCAAAAAAAGTTAGAGAGCAAAAATGCTTTGTATCTTTTACGGGAGGCAAAGGATCTGGAATCGATTCGCGTCCATGCGTGCAGCAAAAAATAATTTGTTGACAATTCCGGCAAATCAGTGATAGAGTTCAGAATGTATTATTTGGAAAACGAAAATTTTACGGAAAGGTGGGTCTGTCATGAAAAGCAGTGTAATGAACAAAATGCACAACTGCATACATGACGTAACCCTCCCTTTGATGCACGCAGTGTAGTTTTTCCCAACTCCATCAAACGGCGCAGGTTACGGTTTTTGTAGCCTGCGCTTTTTTATTTGATTCTTTTGATTCAGATAAAAAGGCATGTTGCCCCAGCGGCGATATGCCTTTTTTCGCCTCCAAAAAGAGGACGCCCGGTTGAGACGAGAGGAGAGAGCGGCAGATGTTTTCGGTTTTAACAAAGCTGGACTGGTTTTTCAAGGAGCATTGGAAGCGTTACACGGCAGCGATTCTGTTGCTGATCCTGGGCGGTATCATGGAAATTATCCCGCCGAAAATCATCGGGGTGGCCATCGACGAAATGCGGGTGGGGACATTGACGGGCGAGCGGCTTTGGCACATTTTGCTGTTTTACGTGGGGCTTGCTGTCGCGACGTATTTCGTCAACTTCGTCTGGATTTACAAGCTGTTCGGGGGAGCTTTTCTGGCGGAGCGGACGCTTCGTTCCAAGCTGATGACGCACTTTTTGCGCATGACGCCGACTTTTTATCAGCGCAATCGCACCGGGGACTTGATGGCCCGGGCAACGAACGACCTGAAGGCTGTTTCGATGACGACAGGCTTCGGCATCCTCACACTGGTCGACTCGGCCAGCTTCACAGGCGTCATCATTTTGACGATGGGCTTTTTTATCAGTTGGAAGCTGACGCTGGCGGCGATTCTTCCGTTGCCATTCATGGCGTATGCGATCAACCAGTACGGCAAAAAAATTCACGAGCGCTTTTCCCGCGCGCAGGATTCGTTTGGCGAGCTGAACGACCGCGTGCTGGAATCCGTCGCAGGCGTCAGGGTGATTCGCGCCTACGTCCAGGAGACGGCGGACCAGAAGCGGTTTGCGGACAAAACAGGTGAGGTGTACCAAAAAAATATCGAAGTAGCCAAGGTCGACTCGCTGATTGAACCGACCGTGAAAATTTTGGTGGGCATCAGCTACATGATCGGGCTGATCTACGGCGGCTATCTGGTGTTCCGGCAGGAGCTGACGCTGGGGGAGCTGGTGTCGTTCAACGTCTACCTGGGGATGCTGATTTGGCCGATGTTCGCCATTGGGGAGCTGATTAACGTCTTGCAGCGGGGAAGCGCCTCGCTCGATCGCGTCAACGAGACACTGGCGTACGAAGCGGACGTGACCAATCGCGAGCGTCCGGCGCAGCTTGCGGTTCCAGAGACGATTCGCTTCGAGCGGGTGAGCTTTCGCTATCCGGGGACTGCCCAGGATCAGTTGCAGGACGTTTCTTTTACTTTGCACCGCTCGCAAACACTTGGCATCGTCGGGCGAACCGGCAGCGGAAAGTCGACCCTGCTTAGGCAGTTGCTGCGGGAGTTTCCGCTCGGGAGAGGTACGATTACCATCAACGGGGTCCCGCTGGATGAGATCGAGCTGGACAACATCAAAAGCTGGATCGGCTACGTGCCGCAAGAGCAGATTTTGTTCTCCAGGACCGTTCGGGAAAACGTTTTGTTCGGCAGAAAGGACGGCAGCGAGGAACAGTTGCAAAACGCGCTTAGGCTGGCGGCGTTCGCGAAAGACGTGCAGTTTTTGCCGGAGGGACTCGATACGCTGGTCGGGGAAAAAGGCGTGGCGCTGTCAGGCGGGCAAAAGCAGCGGGTGTCGATTGCCCGGGCGTTGATGATCGACCCGGAAATCCTGATTCTCGACGATGCGATGTCAGCCGTTGACGGCAAGACAGAAGCGGAAATGATCGCCAACATCCGCCGGGAGCGGGCAGGCAAAACGACGCTGATTGCGACTCACCGCCTGTCTGCTGTCGCCCATGCCGACTGGATTCTCGTCATGGACGAAGGCAAGGTGGTCGAGGAGGGAACGCATGAACAGCTCCTGTTGCGCGGCGGCTGGTACAAGGAACAGTTTGAAAAGCAGCAAATAGAAGCACAGTTGACAGAAGGCGGGTGAATGGATGAGTACGGGAAAAAGGCTGTTTCAGTATGCATGGTTATTTAAAAAGACGATCGTGCTCGCTCTCTTGATGCTGTCCGTTGCTGTAGGCGCGGAGCTGACAGGGCCGTTTTTGGCGAAAAAAATGATCGACACGCACATACTCGGCATTGAATTTCCGTGGTACGAGACCGGGCAACGGGCAGATTCCGTCTTGTACCGGGGGAAGTGGTACACGCGGGAGGATCACTTGGCGGCAGGCGAGAGCAAAGGCCAGGAAGTGCGAATTTTGCAGGTCGGACGCGACTATTACTTCATCGACCAGCCGCTTGCTTTTGACGGGCAGCGAACGGTCGCCGACGGAAAGCTGACGATTGAAAGCGGCTCCCGGCAGGCGGTCTATCCGGCCGTCCCGCTCAGCAATCAGGAGCTGTTCGCATTTTTTGGCCCGGAGACGAGCGGCTTGCTCGTCCTGGCAGCCGCTTATCTCGGTTTGCTGGTGGCAGCCGGACTTTTTCATTACGGTCAAAAGTATTTGCTGCAAAAATCGGCCAATCTGGTGATTCGCAAGCTGCGCATGGACGTGTTCGCCCATATTCAGCGGCTGCCGATTACGTATTTTGACAACCTGCCTGCGGGGAAAGTCGTCGCCCGCGTGACGAACGACACCGAGGCGATTCGCGAGCTGTTTGCTAATGTGCTCGCGTCCTTTTTCACCAGCGGGATTTACTTGATCGGGATTTTCATTGCGCTGTTTGTGCTCGATGTCCGCTTGGCGCTCGTCTGTCTGGCGATTTTGCCGATCATGGCGGTCTGGATCGTCTATTACCGCAAACGCGCCTCTGCCTTCAACCACGTCATTCGCGCGCGCATCAGCGACATTAACGGAATGATTAACGAATCAATCCAGGGAATGCCGATCATCCAGGCGTTTCGCAGGGAAAAAGAGACGATGCGGGAATTTGGCGAACTGAACGAAGAGCTGTTCACCTACCAAAACAAAATGTTGCGGCTCAACGCCACCGCTTCCTTCAATCTGGTGCAGCTCGTGCGCAACGCGGCGTTTGTGTTGTTCATCTGGTATTTCGGCGGCGCCTCTCTTGGGGTGGGCACGCTGTTTTCGCTCGGTGTCCTGTACGCGTTTGTCGATTACCTCAATCGCCTGTTTCAGCCGATTACGCAAATTGTGAATCAACTGGCAAACCTGGAGCAGTCGCTGGTGGCCGCGCACCGCGTGTTCGAGCTGCTCGACGAGGAAGGGATCGAGGTCGATTCGGGCAAAATTCCGCGCTATCAGGGCAGCGTCCGGTTTCACGACGTTTCTTTTGCCTATCAGGACGACCAGTACGTGCTGAAAAACATTTCGTTCGAGGCGTGGCCGGGAGAAACGGTAGCACTGGTCGGGCACACCGGCTCGGGGAAAAGCTCGATCATCAACCTGCTGTTCCGCTTTTACGACGTCAGCAGCGGGACGATCACCATTGACGGGCAGAACGTCATGGATGTGCCCAAGCAGCACATTCGCCAGCATATGGCGATCGTGTTGCAGGACCCGTTTTTGTTCACCGGGACGATCCGTTCCAATGTGAGTCTGGACGATCCGGCGATTTCCGCGGAAAAAGTGGAGAAGGCGCTTTGCGACGTCGGGGCAGATCAGCTTCTGCGCACTTTGCCGCGCGGCTTCGACGAGCCTGTCATCGAGAAGGGCAGCACGCTCTCGCTCGGACAGCGCCAGTTGATTTCGTTTGCGCGGGCGCTGGCGTTGGACCCGGCGATTCTCGTCCTGGACGAAGCGACAGCCAACATTGATACCGAGACGGAAGGAATCATCCAAAATGCGCTGGAAGTGCTGAAAAAAGGCAGAACGACATTCATCATCGCCCACCGGCTGTCGACGATCAAAAATGCCGATCAGATTCTGGTGCTGGATCGGGGCAGAATTGTCGAGCGAGGTAGGCACGAGGAGCTGATGGAGAAGCGCGGCAAGTATTATCAAATGTATCAGTTGCAGCACGGACAAAAGGAAACGCAGACGCTGGTTGGCGATGCTTTGCAACTGGACGGTTCGCCAGCCTGAGCAAAGAAAAAAAGCTGCCTTGCCTAAAATGCGTCCCCCGCTTGTGTCTAGCATGAGGGGGCGCTTCAACGGCAAAGGCAGCTTTTTTGGTTAAGATCGTGCCTGTTGCAAGTCGCTGCTACAAAATGAAGAAGTAGATGACAGCAGCAAGCGCGATGCGGTACAGGGCAAACGGAACGAGTTTGATCCGGTTAATCAGCTTCAGGAAGAAGCGGATTGCCAGCAAGGCAAACAAAAAGGCGCTGATAAAGCCGACGATGAAAAACGGCAAGGAATCGGCGGTGATGTACTGCCAATGCTTCAACAGCGACAAAAAGCTGGCGCCCGCCATGACGGGAACCGCCATGATAAACGTAAAGTCCGATGCCGCTCGGTGGCTGAGTCCCAGCAGCACGCCGCCGGAAATCGTCGAACCGGAGCGGGAAAACCCAGGCCACAAGGCGATGCATTGAAACAGCCCGATCAAAAGTGCCTGCTTGTACGTCATCTGGTCAACGGTTGTGACCTTCGGGCGGCCCGGTCGGAACCAGTCGGCGGCGATCATCAGGAGCGCCCCGGCGACAAGCCCGATCAGCACCGTATGGATGGAGAACAGGTACTCGTCAATGTAGTCTTCAAAAATCAAGCCGAGCACAGCGGCAGGCAAAAGCCCGACGATCACTTGCGAGAGGCGCAGCTTGTGGCCGGGGCCGTTGCCGTCCGGCGACATTTTTTTCAAGCCCAGCAAACTCAAAAAACGGTCTTTGAACACGATCACGGCAGCGAGGATCGAGCCGAGCTGAATGACGACCTTGAACGTGTTGGCTACTTCAGAAGAAAACAGCTCTTTTGAATGCAGCAAAGTATCGTCGACGATAATCATGTGCCCGGTCGAAGAGACGGGCGCAAATTCAGTCAGACCTTCTACAAGACCGAGCACGAAGGCCACGAAAATGTTCCACAAATCCATATGTACTCACCTTTCCGATTGCGTGCTGTATGTTTTTATTTTGGTGCGTTGCGTAATTGCTCGAAAAGCCCGTGAGTCGATCGGAATCGTCCCCATGCGATCTTGGCATGCATTCACGGCAACAAGCGTTCTTCTATAAACGAACTATCCTTACTTTGCCAATAGTTTACGAGCTATGTCAATAGCAATATTGTTTGCGGATTTCGTTTTCGCCAGGTTTGTTACCGCTTTGATACCAATCGGGACAGACTACTCTTTTCGCCTGCCGAGCGGTATGATAGAACAAACAGCTTTTTCACCAACAGGAGGTTCGAGCATGCCACATCTCATCGTTCGCGGCATACAGGCCGAGCAAATGGCAACCATCAGCGAGCCGCTGACAGAGGAGCTTGCCGCTTTGTGCCAGTGCGGGACAGACAATTTCACTATCGAATGCTTGCAGACGACAGGCGTTTTTGGCGGAAAGGTAGTAGAGTCGTTTCCGTTTATCGAGGTCGGCTGGTTTGAGCGAGGCCAGGAAACACGCGACCAGTTTGCCAAGATCGTGACCAAACACGTCCTCTCGCTCGGCATACCGGAAGTAGAGATGGCTTTTGTCGCCTATCAAAAAGAAAGCTATTATGCCAACGGCGAGCATTTCTAACAAAGAGACGACAACCGCTGTCGATTTCCCGGGAAAAGAAAAGACGATTCGACAGCATCAAGCTTCGCATCATGAAAAGGAATGCGCATAAAAAGGGTGTTCCATCCGCAGGCACGAGACGGATGGGGCCCTTTTTTTTGTACAGATAAAGATTTATAAGATTCTTCTCCAGTATAAGGGCAACTAAGGCTGAGCCAAAGGCTTGGCGCAGCCAAGTTTTCTCATTACAGGGCGCTGGAAAATACATGTCACAAACACGAGTGGCCGATTGTTATTCATAGTGAAGGGAGGGCCGGAAGGTGGAAAAAGCGGAAATAGAATTGCTGCTTCAGGACATAAAGGAGCCGATCAAGGCAAAATCACGGTAGAAGTGGGGATGGCAGAAGTTGGCGCCAAGGTTGGGTCCAATGCGGACGGTGTGGAAAAAGTGCTGCTCGGCAGCAACGAAGCGGTGCTCATGACGTATAAAAAGGAAAACAAACCCGATTTTTACTGGATTGTCTGGGTGAAAAACGGAAGCGACCTGGAGTACAGCGTTCGCGCGCAGGGAGAGACTGTTTCCAAGCAAGAACTAATTAAGATCGCCAAACAATTGAACGAAGCGAAGTAACGAGCAGCACGCATTCACGCGGGATGCACAGTTTTAGGAGAATGGCAAAAAGCCCAACAAAGAGCGCAAGGCTACTTTGTCGGGCTTTCCGCATGTCTGATCGGAGCTTTTTTCGCGACCAACTGCTGCAATGTCTTCCAGTTAATCATGACGATTCCGGCGATAATCGCGATGCCGCCTGCGAGCGAAGACAGGTAGAGCGGCTCCTGGTACAAAGCGACCCCGAGCGCGAGCGCAATCAGCGGCGAAATATACAGCCATGTAGAAGGAAAGACGGGATTCGTTTTCGCCACCAGCCAGTAAAAGATGGTGTGCCCCATCATCGAGCCGACGAAAATCAAGTAAAGCAGCGAGAGGACGGCCTGGGGTGACAGCAGAAACTCCATGTGCACCTGCTCGGTAAAAGCGGAGGCGATGAGCAGCAGGATGCCGCCGTACATCATCTGAGCAGCGTTTAACGTGATCGGCGACACGTCCTTGAACTGTTGGGAAACGCGGCGGGAATAGACGGCACCCGCGGAATAAAACACTTGGCCGAACAGGACCGCAATACAGCCAGCGACCCAGAGCATGCTGAACGAAAAGGTCAGCCCAGGCAAAAGCAGCAGAATGACCCCGCCAAATCCGATAAGGCAGCCTGCCCAGGAGCTTGCGGACAGCTTTTGCCGCGACAGCCCTGTTTGCAGCAGCATGACCATCAGCGGAGCGGTAGCCGACAGGACCGCCGCGATGCCCGAGCTTAGATGCTGCTCTGCCCAATACAAGGTGGCAAACACGCCAAACGTCAGGCATATGCCAGTGAAAACCATCTCTTTGCGGAGCAGGATGGAGAGGGGCGCTTGCTTTTTCCAGGCCATGACCGCAAACAAGATCAGGCCAGCAAGAAAAAAGCGAATCCCCGCCGAGAAAAAGGGCGGCGCTCCCGCGTCGATCCCGACTTTAATGGCTAAAAATGTCGTCCCGAAGATCAGGCACATCGCGATATAATTGGCAAATACCATGGTGATTCCTCCTTTTCCCCATCTTACAGGGAGAGGAACAGAACAGATGAACGCGAATAGAACAGATACAGAGGCTGTCAGCTACGATGGAAGAGGAAGGGGAGGGCCAGCATGAAAAGACAAGGGTTGTCCGGCGTTCATGCCGATAAGCTGTTTGAGCAGGTCTACGACTATTTGCTGGAAGGCATCAGGCGCGGGGACTGGAAAACGCATGACAAGCTCCCGTCCGTCCGGGCGCTGGCGCTGGAGCTGAATGTGCATCGCCTGACCGTGTTCAAGGCGTACCAACTGCTCAAGCAAAACGGATACGTGTACGTCAAGGATAAATCGGGCTATTTCGTTCAGCCGAGCGGGCTATTGCCGGAAAGCTCATGGAACGACCCGATTGTGTCTGCTTACGTGCAAAAAAGCCACCTGTCGGAAATTCACCAGGTGCAGGCGACCTACCAGTTTTCCAAGGCGCTGATCGACCCGAACCTGTTGCCGAATCTGTATTTTTCGGAATACGTGAAGAGAGTGTTTGACCTGTATCCGAAAGTGCTGGGCACGTACTCGACCACGCAGGGAGATCAGGAGCTGCGCGAGGCTTTGTGTCGCTACTATACGGAGCGGTTTCGCTTTTATTTGACCCCTGACGAGCTGATGGTCACGTCCGGCTCGCAGGAAGCGATCGACCTGGTTGCCCGCGTTCTCGTCAAGCCGCGAGACGTGGTCTTGCTGGAGCGGCCCACCTACAGCCCGGCTATTGATGTTTTTCTCAGACAAGGCGCGAAAATTGTCCCGGTCGAGATTCGGCAGCACGGCTATGATCTGGAGCAGGTGGAGCGGCTCATGCAGACGCACAAGCCGCGGCTGTTTTACCTCAACCCGACGTTTCACAATCCGACGGGCTTCACGGTTCCGCGCGAACAGCGCAAGCGGCTGGTGGAGCTGGCGGAAAAATACCAGTGCCTGCTGATTGAGGACGATCCGTGCCGCGATCTGTACTTTGCCCAAGAGCCGCCCTTGCCGTTTTTTGCCTATGACACGTCCGGGTACGTCATCTACTTGCGCAGCTTCAGCAAATACGTGGCTCCCGGCCTCGGCATCGGAACGATCGCCTGCCGCCCTTCGCTCATGGCGTACCTGCTCAGCGCGAAGGCATTGTCCGACAGCGGAACGCCGTTATTGAACCAAAAAATCTTTTTGCACTATTTCTTTTCCGAACGGATGCAGCAGCATTTGCAAAAGCTGCGCACGGCGCTCGCCATTCGCCGGGACATCATGGAGGAGGAACTGGCTGCGACGGACTGGGAATGGAGCCGCCCGACTGGCGGATTCAACCTGTGGATCAAGCTGCCGGACTCGACCCCGATGGAAAAGCTGCTGGGCACGTGCGTGGAGCAATCGATTACGTTTGTGCCCGGTACGATTTGCGATCCGCAACGAGAGTTTGCCACGTGGATTCGACTCAGCTATTCGTATTTGAATGAGCAGCAGCTTCGGGAGGGGATCAGGAAGTTTGTGGGGCAGGTTCGGGTTTTGATGGGAGCCGCAGACGCATAGTACGTGCTCCGTTTGTGTCGCTGTGGGGCAGCTTTTGGCTATAAAAAAACAGGCTCCGCTCAAAGGGAGTCTGTTTTTCGTGTTTCGCGCCGCGATATCGCGCTGCGTCTAGGAAAGACTTCTATTCAATTCCCGCAACTCTTCGCTGGTCAAATTGCGCCATTGGCCCAGCTTCAAATTGCCCAGCCTGATGTTCATGATGCGCACGCGTTGAAGCTGGCGCACCTGGTAGCCGAACGCCTGGCACATCCGCCGGATTTGCCTGTTCAGCCCTTGCGTCAGGACGATGTTGAAGACGCGGTCGCTCACTTTGGTGACTTTGCAAGGCTTGGTCACGGTTCCGAGTATGCGCACGCCGTTTGCCATGCCGTGCAAAAAGTTGGCGGTCACGGGCTTGTCGACGGTGACGATGTACTCTTTTTCGTGATTGTTTTCCGCCCGCAAAATCTTGTTCACGATGTCGCCGTCGTTGGTCAGCAGGATGAGGCCCTGGGAGTCCTTGTCCAACCTGCCGATGGGGAAAATCCGCTCCGGGTGGTTGACGAAGTCGATGATGTTGCCTTTGACGTGCAACTCGGTAGTGCAAGTGATGCCGACAGGCTTGTTCAGGGCAATGTAGACGCTTTTTTTCTTCTCGCCGAGCGGCTTGCCGTCGATGCGCACGTCGTCGCCGGGCGCGACGGTGCTCCCCAGTGCGGCAGGTGCGCCGTTGATGGTCACGCGCTTGGCTTCGACCAGTTTGTCTGCTTCGCGGCGCGAGCAAATGCCCGTTTCGCTGATGAACTTGTTAATTCGCATGGGTGGTTCCTTTCGCTAGTTGCTGCTGTTTTTCCAAGAGCTTGTTTCTCCACGGCAAAGCCAGCTCCTCGACTTCCAGCATGTGCGCAATCGTCTCCTCCGTAAGAGACTGGTTGTGGAAGTACAGATGGTGGATGGAAGCGACCGTTACGCGCTTGGGATGAGGCTCAAGCAGCGTGACCGCAGAGTCTGGCCTGATCGTGCCTTCCTGCAGGACGCGGAAAAAGTAGCCGGTGTAGCCCATTTCCACGACAGCTTTGAGCAGGAGGTTGTTGTTGTTTCGCTTGTTGATCGTCGCACAGGGAAATCTGCCCTGGGACACTTGAAGAATCGTCTCCCCGATTTGGTACACATCTCCGACGCATACTTGCTCTTCCGTCATGCCCGAAAGCGTCAGATTCTCGCCAAAAGCGGATGGCGTCAAGGGCTGGCCAAATCGCTTTTCCCAATGGGTGTAATGCTCGGAAGGATACGCGCAGACGACGCGATCCGGTCCGCCGTGATAGGCGTGATTCGCTACGTCGTCATCGTCGATTTTGGCGGAGCGGACGACAAGCTCGTCAGCCTCTTCCTTCCAAATGCCGGAGAGGAAGTCTTTGCCGTTGTAACTGATGTTTTTGGGCAATCCTTTACATAAAGAAACGATTTTTGGGTCGGACATGTTTTCTTCCACTCCTGGGCGCGCGTTTGGTTTTTTATATTCCATACTATCACATATTTCTTCCCAAGCTCCACCGCAGATGGGCACGGGCGACAGCTTCTGGTATGATGTTGGAAAGGAATCCACAGGAGGCTTATGCGATATGCAATCATTTGGTGTGGCATTGCACACAGATAAATATCAGATCAACATGATGTACGCGCATTGGGTAAACGGGACGCACAACCAGCGAGTAGTGTTCGAAGCGTATTTCCGCAAGCTGCCTTTTGGCAACGGCTACGCTGTTTCTGCCGGGTTGGAGCGAATTGTTCATTATATTAAAAATTTGCGTTTTGAAGAAAGCGACCTGCAATATTTGCGGGAGCAGGAGGAGAATTACGATCCGGGCTTTTTGGAGGAGCTGCGCAACCTGCGCTTCCAAGGCTCGCTCTACTCCGTCAAGGAAGGCACGATGGTGTTCCCGAACGAGCCGCTGATCCGCGTGGAAGGCCGCGTCATGGAGGCGCAGCTCGTGGAAACCGCCCTGTTGAACTACATGAACTACCAGACGTTGATTGCGACCAAAGCTTCCCGGATCAAAAACGTGGCGGGCGACGACGTCCTGATGGAGTTCGGCACGAGACGGGCGCAGGAAGCAGACGCAGCCTTGTGGGGAACGAGAGCGGCGTATTTGGCCGGCTTTGACGCCACATCCAACATGCTCGCGGGAAAAATGTTCGGCATCCCGACAAAAGGAACGCACGCGCACTCGTGGGTGCAGAGCTTCGAGGACGAGGAAGAAGCATTCCAGCGCTTTGCTGATGCCTTGCCAAACCAGGTGACCCTGCTCGTGGACACGTACGACACGCTGAAAAGCGGTGTCCCCCATGCGATCTCCGTAGGGAAAAAGCTGGAGCAGGAAGGCAAAAAGCTGACGGCTGTGCGGCTCGACAGCGGCGACCTCGCCTATTTGTCGACGAAGACGCGCGAGATGCTGGACAAAGCGGGGCTTACCGACGTGAAAATCGTCGCCTCCAACGACCTCGATGAGCACACGATTATGAATCTGAAAGTCCAGGGCGCGAAGGTCGATAGCTGGGGAGTGGGGACACAGCTCATTACGGCTGCGGATCAGCCGACGCTCGGCGGCGTGTACAAACTCGTAGCGCGCCAGGACGCGAACGGGGTGTACCAGCCGACGATCAAGATTTCGTCCAATCCGGAAAAAGTGACGACTCCCGGCATCAAGGACATGTACCGACTGATCGATCCCGATACGGGCAAAGCGATTGCCGACTACTTGTGCTTCCCGGAGGAAACGACCATTGCCGAAGGCGCTCCGGTCAACCTGTTCAACCCGATCCACCCGTATTTGAACAAGCAGGTGACCCGCTACAAGGCAGAAGCGTTGCTGATCCCGGTGTTTGTCGATGGCGAGCTGGTGTATCAGTTGCCGAAGCTGGAGGAGATTCGCAGCTACCACCGCGAGCAGCTCAAGCAGTTCTGGCCGGAGTATTTGCGGATGCTCAACCCCGAGCACTATCGCCTGCATGTGAGCGAGGAAATATGGGAGACCAAAACCAAGCTGATGCAGGCTTATATGAAAAAATAAAGCGGGAACGCCTGCTGTGTCGCGAAGATGCAGCAGGCGTTTTTTCATACAAACGCACAAATGACACAATAATGTGAAAAAATCAAAAATAAATTGTCTGAATTTATCTGTTTCATATATAATAACTCCATTCATCCTTTAGCTCTGCGCCAGGGTGATGCAAGATAGGTGGGGAGGATCAAGCATGCAAAAGACAGTAGAAAAAGAAAACCTGAATCCTTACGAGATTGTGCAAAAGCAGATTGACACGGCAGCAGCGTTGCTTCGTCTGCCAAGCCACGCCGTCGAAATCTTGAAAAGGCCGAAGCGCGTGCTCGCAGTCAGCTTTCCGGTCAAAATGGACGATGGCAGCGTTCGCGTATTCGAAGGGTTCCGCTCGCAGCACAACGATGCGGTGGGACCGACCAAAGGCGGCATTCGCTTCCATCCCGACGTCACGATGGATGAGGTCAAAGCGCTCTCGATGTGGATGTCGTTCAAATGCGGTGTCGTCGGCCTGCCGTATGGAGGCGGAAAAGGCGGCGTTATTTGCGATCCGCACGAGCTGAGCGCGGGCGAGCTGGAGCGCGTGAGCCGCGGCTTTATGGAAGCGATTGCGGACATCGTCGGCCCTGACACCGACATTCCCGCGCCGGACGTCTACACGACGCCGCAGATCATGGGCTGGATGATGGATACATACAGCCGATTAAAAGGCGCGTATTCGCCAGGCGTCATCACAGGCAAGCCGCTTGCGGTCGGCGGCTCCAAAGGGAGAAATGAAGCGACGGCCCGCGGATGTGTCTTCACGATTTTGGAGGCGCTCAAAGATTCGGGACGCAAGCCAGCGGAGACGACAGTAGCGATTCAAGGGTACGGCAACGCAGGCCGAATCGCAGCCAGACTGTTGACCGAGCTTGGCTTTCGCATCGTCGCCGTCAGCGATTCGCGCGGCGGCATTTACCACGGTGCAGGCTTGAATATCCCGAAGGTCGGGCAGTTGAAGGACACGTCCACGATCCTGGACTATCCGGGGGCAACCGCGATCTCCAATGAACAGTTGCTGGAGCTGGAAGTCGACATTTTGATTCCGGCCGCACTGGAAAATGTGATTACAGCCGCAAATGCCGATCGCGTCCGGGCCAAGTGGATTGCAGAAGCAGCCAACGGTCCGACGACTCCGGATGCCGACGCGATTTTGCGCGAAAAAGGAGTCGTGGTCATTCCGGACATTCTCGCCAACGCGGGCGGAGTGACCGTGTCGTACTTCGAATGGGTGCAAAACCTGATGCACTACTACTGGTCCGAGCAGGAAGTGAACGAAAAGCTGCAAACCGCGATGGTCAACGCTTACCGGTCGGTGGCGGAGCTTGCGGAAAAATACAAGGTCGACCTGCGCACAGGCGCGTACATGATCTCGCTCTTGCGCATCAAGGAAGCCATGGAAGCGCGTGGCTGGATCTGACGAACGGGCGAATCTACGAGCCTCTCGCAAGTTGTTTGCGAGAGGCTTTTCGCTCATGCCGCTGTCGCAATTCAGCGCAAAAGGTCCTCTCGCTATTCCAGAAAAAGTTCTGCTATTTTTCCAGAAAGAAAGGTATAATGATTTGACGAAAAATTTGCAGAATATATAAACATATATACATTCGATACATGCTTGTTTTAGCAGGCTTCCATTTTTCGCGATACTTCCCGGTGGAAGCAGGAACCCAAGTATTTTTGTCGAATTTGTCGGATTAATGTTTTTCTACCTGCTTTGCAAAGAGTGGAAAGGGGGATCTTTATGCCAATCAAACTGCCTGACGAGTTGCCTGCGGTGGAAGTGCTGGCCCGTGAAAATATTTTTGTCATGAAAGAAAGCCGTGCCTTTACGCAAGACATCCGGCCGCTGCGAATCGTCATCCTGAACCTGATGCCGGTGAAGGAAACAACGGAAACACAGTTGCTTCGCCTCCTGGGGAATACGCCCCTGCAGGTGGAAATCGTCTTGCTGCACATGTCCAGCCATACCTCCAAAAACACATCGGAAGAGCATTTGTCGATGTTTTATAAAACGTTTGAGGAAATCAAGGACCAACGCTTCGATGGCATGGTGATTACCGGGGCGCCTGTCGAGCAACTCGAATTTACCGAAGTTACTTATTGGGAAGAGCTGAAGCAAATTCTCGACTGGAAGCTGGCGAACGTGACCTCGACCTTGCATATTTGCTGGGGGGCGCAGGCCGGGCTGTACCACCACTTCGGAGTGCCCAAGCATCCGCTGCCGGAAAAGATGTTCGGGATTTTCCCGCATACGTTGAACAAGCAAAATGTGAAGCTGTTCCGCGGATATGACAACTACTTTTACGTCCCGCATTCCCGCCATACGGAAAATCGCCGGGAGGACATCGAGAAGGTGCCGGAACTGGAAATTTTGTCCGAGTCCAAGGAAGCGGGCGTGTACATCGTCGCGACGAAGGACGGCAGACAAATTTTCGTGACCGGCCATTCCGAGTACGATCCGACCACCTTGCAGGACGAGTACAAGCGGGACGTGAACAAGGGACTGGACATCGCCGTGCCGCGCAACTATTATCCCGACGATGATCCGAGCCGCGAGCCGATCGTCACCTGGCGCGCGCACGCCAATCTGCTTTTCTCCAACTGGCTCAACTATTACGTGTACCAGGAGACACCGTACGATCTGAACAACAGATAGCAGCCGGAAAACCATCCGAGAAATCGGGTGGTTTTTTGCATAGACAAGATGTAGCGGCGGTTTTGCTTTTGCAGTTGACGTACCAGACCCCGACAGGTAGTGTGAGGATAACTATGTAAAAGCAAGCGGCATCTCATTAGCAAGGTGGGAGTTTTGGTGATGAAAAAAATCGTGAAGCAGGATCAGGACGTTATCAAGCAACACAACAAGCTGATGATTCTCGATATTATCAAAAACAAGCGGCCGATTTCCCGGGCTGAGATCACGAAAATTACGCGGATGAGCGCGACCTCGATCGGCCGGTTTGTCAGCGAGCTGTGCGAGGAAGGCGTCATTCGGGAGACGGAGCTGACTTCCTCTGGCGTCGGCAGGAAGGCGATCATGCTCGACATCGAGCCGGGCGCACTCTACACGATCGGCGTCGACATTGAGAAAAAGCGGATCAGCTTCGGCATCATGGACTTCAGCGAGACGATCGTCGCGCACCATCGCGTGGAGCACAAGGCGCTGGCGGGCACGCCAGCCGAGACGGCAGCGCTGATTTGCCAGGAAATTCGCGGCATGATCGCGAGGCAGGGCATTCCGTTTGAAAAAGTCATCGGCATAGGCATCGGCGTGCCAGGCGTCATCAACTACGAGCGGGGAGTCGTCCAGTTGTCCTCGACGCTTGGGTGGAAGGACGTAGCTTTTGCCGAGCTGATCGAAAAAGAGCTGGGCATCAAGACTGTGATCGACAACGACTTGAAGGTCAAAATCCTCTCGGAATACTTGTACGGCTCTGCCAAAGGCTCGAACAAAACCGCCCTGATCGGGATTGGGACAGGCATCGGGTCCGCGCTCATCATCAACGGCGAAGTGTTTCGCGGCGGCTCGAACAGCGCGGGTGAGCTGGGGCACACGACGCTGGACCCGAACGGCAATCTGTGCGAGTGCGGAAAGCGCGGCTGCCTGCAGACGTATATTGATGAAAACGCGCTGATTTTGGAGGCGCGCAGGGTAAAAGAAGTCACCGATGTGCGCGAGGTGTTTGCCGCGGCGCGAAACGGGGAGCGCTGGGCGAAGGAAATCGTCTCCCGCACCGCCCTCTACATCGGAATCACGATCAACAACATCGTCTGCATGTACAATCCCGACACCGTCATTTTGTCAGGAGACCTGGTGGAAAATTACCGCGAGATTGTCGAGCTGGTCGAGGAGCATAGCGACCAGGTGATTTGGGAGCCGTTCAAAGGGAAGTTCCGGGTGATCCCGTCCGAACTGCGCGGAGAGGCGATTGTCATGGGCGCAGGGGCCTTGGCGATGCAGCACTTTGCCCCACTGTCCGGGTCGTGGAGCGGAGAGTAGGACGACTTCGCACCAAAAATACCATTTATTGAAATCTCTGCCCGTGCCGATATAGAAAATAGTGGAAAACGCATTCGCGGGAAAAGCGGCAAAAGGGGAGAGCACGGTGTCGAAGAAAAGCACATACTTGCGCAGGTGGCAAAAAGCCTTGCTGACCGTCGTCCTGACAGTCGGAACGATTCTGTCCGGCGTCGGGCCAGCGGCAGAACTGGCGAAAGCAGAAACGGCAGCAAGCCAGAGCAAAAAGCTGTCGAGGCTGACGGTCAAAGAGAAGACGGTCAGACTGAAAAAAGACGGGACACAGCAACTGACGGTACTCGCGCAATATGCGGATAAAACGACCGAAGATGTGACGCAAAAGGCGGAGTGGTCCACGTCCGACAGCGGAATCGTCACGGTAGAGGCCGGGCTGCTCAGGGCGACAGGCAGCGGCAAGGCAGATGTAAAGGCCCGCTTTGGCGGCAAGTTCATCACCATTTCCACAGAAGTGGATGTCGTCGCCAAGCTTGTCGTTGACCAGAAAAAGCTCGTGCTGAACGCAGGGGCTGCCAAGCAGATCGTGGCAACCGCTTCGTTTACAGACAAGTCTACGGCAGCCGTCACGGCAAATGCCGAGTGGACGAGCGCCGATCCCGAGATCGCGACGGTGGCAAACGGACTCGTCACCGCAGTAGGCTCGGGCAAAACGAAAATCAAAGTAGTGTACGGCGGCAAAAACGTGACCATCCCGGTAGAGGTGGATGTCGTTTCCAAGCTGGAGAGCGACCAGAAGAAGCTGTACGCGCGACCTGGCTCGTCGCAAGCAGTCAAGCTCACGGCCGTGGTGAACGGCAAGGAAAAAGCCGACGTCACCGCCAAGGCGAAGTGGATCTCCGACAACGGGCAAGTGGCAACGGTAGAAAGCGGCGTGGTGACGGTCATCGGGCCGGGCAAAGCGAAAATTACCGCATCCTACGGCGGGAAAACGATTACGATTCCGGTAGAGGCAGCGATCGTATCCCGGCTGGAGCTGAGTGCGACAAGAATCCAGCTCACAGCCAACGAGTCGCAACAATTGCAGGTGTTCGCCATTTATTCCGACAAGACGAAAGCTGACGTGACAGCAGAGGCCGAATGGACGAGCACAGACAAAAATGTAGCGAGCGTGGCGCAAGGCAAAGTCGCAGCCGGGACAGCAGGACGTGCGACCATTACCGCTTCCTACGGCGGCAAGCGGGTGATGATCCAGGCCGCCGTCAAATAAAAGCAGGTCACAAGCCAGGGCGGCAGATGCGTCCTGGCTTTTTCATCGGCGTAAAGGCTGTGGTAAGCTTGGGAAAGACAAGAATCAAAGCGAACGGATCGGGTGGAGGCGGCAAATGGATATTCGACAACTGCAATACTTTGTGGAAGTAGCCAAACAAAAAAATTTTACAAAAGCGGCCAACACGCTTCATGTCTCCCAGCCGTCCATCAGCAAGATGATGAAAGCGCTGGAGGAGGAACTGGGCGTCGTGCTGCTGGATCGCTCGGAGCGGAAAATGGAGCTGACCGAAGCGGGCGAGCTGGTGTACGGGTACGCGACAAAAGTGCTGCAGTTGATGGAAGGGATGACGTCATCCATCGCGCAAATCCGCAACATCGAGCGCGGACGGGTGAAAATGGGCATGATGCCGACAGTCGGCTCTTTTTTGCTGCCGAATGTAATTGCCATGTTCAAAAAGCAATATCCCGGCATTGAGATCGAAATGAAGGAGTACAGCGCCAAGCTGCTGGAAATTCAGGTGGAGCAGGGGAGCGTCGACCTCGGCCTGACGGTTTTGCCGACGGATGCGGAAAAGTTTTCCGCGGTTCCCCTGGTGGCGGAAGACCTCGTCGCCATCGTGCATCAGCAGCATTGGCTGGCGGGGGCGGACGAAGTGAACCTGGCGGAGTTGCGGGACGAGGACTTTATCCTGTTCACAGAGGAGTACGCGATTCACGACGTCGTGCGCCAGGCGTGCCGAATGAGCGGCTTTGAGCCAAAAGTGGCCTACATGAGCTCGCTGTGGGATTTTGTCGGGGAAATGGTGGCGACCGAGCTAGGCATCTCGCTGCTTCCGCGCTCGATTGTGAGACGCCTGCACAACGACCAACTGCATACGGTAAACATCTCGTCTCCCGTGATTGACTGGCAGTACGCCCTGATTTACCGCAAGGACGGCTACCTGTCGCACGCGACCCGCGCCTTCATCGAGTTTGTGCGGCAGCATTTGTCGCCATAACCAAATGGAATAGAAATCATGATATTTATGTATTGTACGAATGGAATCGGGACGCTTTAGAATGAAGGTACCAACATGAAGGAACCGGAGTGGTCTCGATGAAAAAATGGTTCTTGCTCCTCGGGCAAGTTTTGCTCTTGTATGGATTCACCTGGCTGGGCAAAGGAATCGCTTCGTTTTTGCCTGTCCCTGTCCCCGGCAGCCTGATCGGGCTGTTGCTTTTGTTCATTTGTCTGCACAACGGCTGGGTGCGCCTGCAGTGGGTAGAGGCGGGAGCCGCCCTTTTGTTTTCGCAAATGATTTTGTTTTTCGTGCCGTCTCTGGTCGGCATGATGCAGTATCCGTGGCTGCTCGGAGGAAAAGGACTGCTCGTTTTGCTGGTAGTCACTAGCGGTTGCGCGCTCGTGATGATTTCGACAGGCGTCGTTGCTGAGCGACTGTTCAAACGCGGTGAGGTGAAGCAGCTTGATCCTGTGGAAAACGTGTAGCGTAGTCCTGACGATTTTGTTTTTTTACATGGCGAAGCGGATCAACAAAAAGCGGCCGAGCCTCTTGTTTTCCCCCGCCGTGCTTGCGCCAGCCGCGATGATTGTCTTTCTTTTGCTCGCGGGCATCCCGTATGCTGCCTACAGCGAAGCGACGTCGTGGATCAGCGAGCTGATGGGGGTAGTGACGGTGGCGTTTGCCGTGCCGCTGTACCGCAACTGGTCGATTTTGATGGCGCACAAGCGGATGATTTTGCAAAGCCTCGCCGCAGGCTCCCTGATTGCGATTATCGCGGGCGTGTCGACAGCCATGCTGGTCGGCTTGGGCAAGGCGGCCGTCATCAGCGTCATCCCTCGCTCGATTACGTTGCCGATTGCCCTTAGCGTCTCGGACGCGATTGGCGGCATGCCGGCGATGACAGCGGTGTTCGGGATGCTGACCAGCTTTGCAGGTGTTTTTCTGGCGCCGTGGATTATCAAAAAAATGAAGCTGCGCCATCCCGTCTCGATCGGGCTGATGTACGGCATGGGGGCGCACATGCTCGGGATGGTCAAGGCGTTCGAGCGCGGCGACACGGAAGGGAGCAGCGCGACGCTGGCCGTCATTGCCGGGGCGATGATTACGGTCGTGTGGGCGTTCACTCTGTTGCCTCTGATCTTGTCGTGGCTGGCCGTTTCATAGCGATAGCGGGGAGCTTCTTGGCAAGCTCCCTTTTTTCTCGGTATAATTGTATAAATATTAATTTTGTTTTATAAAAATACAAACAGGAGTGTCATACCTTGCAATTACAGTCGTTTGCATGGGAGCAGTATGAGGCAGTCGTCGAGCTTTGGCAGCGGGCAGGGCTTGTGCTTTCCCGCTCCGATACGCGGGAAGGATTGCGCCGCAAGCTGGAGCGCGACCCGGAGCTGTTTTTGGTGGCAACAAACGATGACGGGCAGGTCGTGGGGGCTGTCATGGGCAGCTATGACGGACGGCGCGGCTGGGTCAATCATCTGGCGGTCGATCCCGCCTGCCAGGGCCAAGCGCTGGGAAGCCGGCTCATGCAGGAGCTGGAGCGGCGGCTTATGAATGTGGGTTGCGAGAAAATCAACCTGCTGATCGAGCCGGAAAACAGCGGCGTGCAATCGTTTTACAGGCAGTTGGGCTTCGCCGCTTGCGAGCTGATTTTCATGGAAAAATGGATTGCGCCGCCCCAAGACGCGAAGAAAGGTGTATGATAGAGGACGGATTTAGCTAGACGATCATTCAACAGCTTGGCAGGAGGCAGCATGAACTATGAAACCCCTATATGTCGGACTCTTACTCTGTACCAGCTTCCTCTGGGGAGGAAACTTCGTCGTCGGTAAATTTTTGGTCGGACACGCGTCGTCGTTGACGTTGACCAATTTGCGCTGGCTGATTGCAGTCGCCTGTTTGCTGCCTGTCGTCTGGGTGCGCGAAAAGCGGATCTTGCCCACGCGACAGGCGCTCGTTCCGTTGATCGTGATGGGCGTGACAGGCGTGGCGCTGTTCAATCTGTTTATGTTCTGGGCGCTGGAGCGGACAGACGCTACCAATGTCGGGCTTTTGTCGACGCTCAACCCGGTTTCGATCGCGATTTTCTCGTTTTTGCTGATCGGGGAAAAAATTCGGCCGCTGCAAATCGTCGCCATGCTCATTTCTTTTGCAGGCGTGCTGGTCGTGCTTTGCAAAGGCGACTTTACCCATTTGGAGCAACTGCATTTCAATACAGGCGACCTGTGGATGCTGGCGGCTGTGGCGATGTGGGGAATTTACTCCGTCTGTGGACGCTGGGCGATGAAAACCGTGTCGCCGATGATGTCCACCCTGTACTCGGGACTTTTCGGCGTAGCGCTGATGCTGCCGTTTAATCTGACGACGTTTACCGTCGAGAATACGACCTGGTCATTTTGGCTGTCGCTGTTTTACGTCGGCGTAATGGCGACTGTGGTCAGCATGGTCTTGTGGAATGTCGGGGTGCAAAAGGTCGGGGCGACCTCTGCTGGCATGTTCCTCAACTTCAACCCGGTGTTTACCGCGATTCTCGCCTTTTTGCTGCTGGGCGAGACGATGAGCGTGCTCCAGCTTCTGGGCAGCGTCATCGTCATCGTCGGCTGCTACTTGTTTGCCAAGCTCAAGCACGTTCCGGCCAAGACGCCTGCGGCGCTGGAGCAGGCAAGAGGCTGAGGCTGGCTTGTTTTCCGTCTGCGTACAGCGCAGGCGGAATTTTTTTGGCAACGAACGGGCGTGCCTTTTTGCCAGACCGGGCAGCAATTTCCCGCGAATGCCGCGCGACCGTTTTTTTTTCGCACACATGGACATGGGCGGACGCATACACATACCAAGGACGGTGTGTGCAGAGGAGGTTGTCTATGTTAATCATCAGTGGCAGACGGGCCGATCCGGACGCTTTGGCAATGGAGTGGGGATTGAACGAGGTCCAGCGAGAAGTGGTGGAGCGGATGGCGGAGAGCCGGGAGGAGTTCTCCTACCCGCAGCCTGAATTGCTGCAGTTCGAACTGAAGATGAGGGACCATCTGGTGCGCTCGGCACGGGCGCTGTACGCCAGCGGGATCGCCTTTTCCACCTATGAAAGATCGCGCGCCAACCCGGCGTACTGGGACCGCACCGAGCTGGGCGGCTTTCGGCTGAGACAGGGGATTTTGCCCTCGCAAGGAATCATCAACATTTTTCAGGAAGGCAGAAAATACGCGACCGAGTGTGCGACAGCGATGGTCATTATTTTGTACCACGCCGTTCTCCAGTCGATCCGCCGGGAAGACTTCGAGCGGCTGTTCGCGGATATTTTGCTCTACGACTGGCGCTACGATCAGGATCTCGATTTGCGGACGATCCCGACGACGACGTTTTTGCCGGGCGATATTTTGTATTTTGCCAACCCGGATCACAACCCCGACAAGCCGCAATGGCAGGGGGAAAATGCGGTCGATCTGGGCAGAGGGCTGTACTACGGGCACGGAGCGGGCATTCGTGACGCCGAGTCGATGATCGAGTTTTTGAACGAACAGCGCAGGGTAGGGGCAACCAGGTCTGCGTACCTTGTTCCCCAGGCGACACGCCCCGGCTTCGCCTATTTGTTCCCGTACGACAACCGGCGTCCGCAGGTGCGCTTCGAGCAGCGGGCCGCAGACATGGGCAGTCGGATTACGGCGCAGATCGGTTCGCTTTTTTGGGAATGGTGAAGACGAAAAAAGCCTCGAGCCGAAGTTATGGCGAGAGGCTTTTTGCTGATGGCGGACTGACAGTGGTTACGAAAAACGGCTGAGCGAAAACATCGACAAATCGAGCTTGGATTCCCCGTCGATGAGCAGTTGGCTGGCAGCTTCTCCTACTGCGCTCGCGAACTTGAAGCCGTGGCCGGAAAAGCCTGCGGCAAAGACGATGTGCGGGTTGTCCGGATGGCGGTCGATGACAAAATGTTCGTCAGGCGTCATCGTGTAGATGCAGACTCTGCCCTGGCGCAAGGCCCCCGCCGCTTGCGGCATGTACGTCTCAAGGAACGCGCGGACATCGCCTTCATCCGATAAATAGCAGCCAAAGGTCCGCTCCAGCGTGTCGGGATCAATGGCTTGTCCCCCGTCATGGCGGCCGATTTTGACACCTGCTCCATCGATGCTCGGAAAGCCGTAAAACATGGAGTCACCCAGGTGGAAGACGAAGGCCGGGAACCGATCCGCGCTGTACAAGCTTTCGTCTGCGCCGAACCAGGCGACGGTTTTGCGCGTGGGGACTAGCGGAACGGACAAGCCGAGCTCCTGCAGCAGCGGCGCGTTCCAGGCCCCGGCGGAGACGAGCAGCTTTTTGCCGCGATAGCTCCCGGAGTCTGTATGCACAATCACGTCTGCCCCGTCTGTTTGCAGGCTGGTCACTTTCGTGTTGGTCAGCAGGCTTGCGCCAGAAGCTGTGGCCAACTCGCGGTAAGCGCGAATGGCATGTTCCGAGTAGAGAACGCCGGAAGCAGGCTCCAGACAAGCGTAAAAATGATCGGGCAGCTCGATTCCCGGCCAGCGCTCGCGCACCTCCTGGGCGGTCAGCACTTCGAGCGGAAGCGAGTAGCGCTCGGCGCTCTCCCGCACCTCCTGCAAAAAGGCGCAATCGTGCGCGCCTGCGCTCAACACCCCGGTTTGGCTGAACAGCTTCACATTCGCGGCCTGTTCCAGCTCGGCCCACAGCTCTTGCGCCCGCAAGGCAAACGGCACGTACTGCTTGCCTTCTCCGTAAGCGTGGCGAATGATCCGGGTGTCTCCGTGGTGGCTGCCCATCGTGTGCGGAGGGTCAAAAGCGTCAATCAGCAGCGCGCTTGCGCCTCTTTTGGCCAAATAGTAACCGGCGGCCATGCCCATCGAGCCTGCGCCGACGATGATTACTTCGTATGTTTGCATAAAGGATTCCCCCTAAGTTGGTCGTGCTGCTGTTTCTGATGCCAAAGCCGCATCTATCTCTTCTTCCCCATTATAGAACTTACGTTTTTCTCGTAGCAATCAATCTGAGAAAAATTCTGAATATTACCAGTTTCATATGTTAGATGTTGTTATTTTTGGTAGAGAGGGTACAATTTGTATCGGGCATGTTTACCTTGAAATTGAAAAGGGAATATGGATTTAGCGATATCATACAATGTCGAGAAAAGTGGTGTTTCTATGAAGTGGACGATCGGGAAAAAGCTGGGCAGCGCGTTTGCCCTAATTCTCATGGTGATCGCATATATGGGAGCCATGAGTACATACAAGACAAGCCTTATCAACAGCAAAGTCGAAGAAATGAAGTCCGTCTGGCAGCCGGGCATGGAGGCAATCCTGAAAATCAATTCGACGCTGGAAACGATCTACGGCCTGAATCAGACGATTCTGAACGCTGAATCGCTGGCAGACAAAAACAAATACGCCGGACAAATTGATGAAAACTTCGTCTATATCGACGGATTGCTGATGAGCTATGAAAAAACGATTATCGATGAGGAGGATCGGAAGCATTTCGAAGGCTTGAAGGCAGCCATGAAGCAGTACGAGATTTTCAATCAGGAATTTGTGGAAGTCGGCAAAAAGATGGACATCACGCGCGGGGTGACGCCGGAAGAGTTGGCCGAGCTCAAGCGTGTGCGGGACAAGGCGAGCGAGCTGTTCACGGAGCGCAAGAAGCACATCGACGCCATGATCGCGTTCAACAAAATGGGAACGGAACGGGCAGGCAGGGAAAGCGCCGAGCTGTACGCGGCTCTCAAACGGGACAATCTCATTACGCTCGCCGCCTCCATCGCGGGCTGCCTGCTGCTGGCTCTCTGGCTGACGAGAAGCATTCGCGGTCCGGTGCTGCGCCTGGTGGCTGAAATGAAGGAAGTCGCGCAAGGAAACCTGCGCGTGGAGCCGCTTGTGGTCAAAACTCGCGATGAGATTTTCGATCTGGCCAATTCCTTCAATGAGATGACGGACAGCCTCAAAAGGGTGATCCGCCAGGCCGGCGCGACATCGGAGCAGGTAGCGGCATCGGCCGAGGAATTGATGGCAAGCGCTGAGCAGACGAGCCGGGCGACAGAGCAGATCGCGGTTACGGTGCAGGAGGTCGCGGTTGGTACGGATCGTCAGGTCGCCAGCGTGGAGCAAGGGGCAAAAGCAATTGACGACATGTCCCGGGGAATACGCCAAATTGCGGCGAACGCCCAGCAGGCGTCCAGCATGGTCGTCCAGGTGGCGTCGATGGCAGGCGAAGGAAACCAGTCGATCCAGGCCGCTGTCCAGCAAATGAACGCCATTCACGATTCGATCCGCGAGCTGGCCGGGGTAGTCGATGGGCTGGGCAACCACTCGCAGGCAATCGGGCAAATTATCGAAGTCATTACAGGCATCGCCGAGCAGACCAATCTGCTTGCGCTCAATGCAGCGATTGAGGCAGCGCGAGCAGGCGAATACGGCCGGGGCTTTGCAGTCGTAGCCGACGAGGTGCGCAAGCTGGCCGAGCAGTCGTCCAAGTCGGCGCAGCAGATCGGGCAGTTGATCCAAACGATTCAGACAGACACGAAGCTCGCTGTGGAGTCGATGGAGTCGGGAACAAAAGAAGTGCAGGAAGGGATTCTCGTGGTGCACCATGCGGGCGAGACGTTCGGACAGATTCAAATGTCGATCACGACCGTGGCCGACCAGATCCAGGACGTGTCGGCGGCAGCTCAGGAAGTATCCGCGCACTCCGAGCAAGTGGTGCAGGCGATTGAGCTGGTAAGCGAGGTGTCGGAGATCGCAGCCGACGGTACGCAAAACGTTTCCGCTGCTACCGAGGAGCAGCTCGCAGCGATGGAGGAAATCACTTCTTCGGCGACAGCCCTTTCCACCATGGCGGAGGAGCTGCAGCAGATGATTAGCCGCTTCAAAGTGTAAGGCGTGCAATCACACTTCGGGAACGGTCGAAGTTTCCTTGTACTAGAACGAATACAGAAGAACAAGCACAACCCTTTCATTATTAAACTACCATTTTGTGTTCTGCCCTCGGTACAGAAGAAAGATTTTTCTGCAAGCAGATGTAGAACAACGCTTCAAAGAGTTGGTACATGAAGGGTGTGAGGAACTGCAAATTGTGATTGTTGCTCTTGAATGCGACAAAGACCATACGCATATGTTTCTCAACGCACTCCCATCATTAAGCCCTGCGGATATGATGGCAAAAATGAAAGGAGTGACTTCTCAGAAATTGCGTGAAGAGTTTCCACATCTTCGGCATTTGCCGAGTTTGTGGACACGCTCATACTTCGTTTCTACCGCAAGTGAAACGATAAAGCGATATGTCGAACAACAGAAAACAAGGGGGTGAAAATCATGTCGCAGACCATCACAGTCAAAGTGAAATTGCTTCCAACAAAAGAACAGGCTTCTATTTTGCGTGAAATGAGTCAAACGTACCTCTCCACTATCAATACTCTCGTTTCCGAAATGGTTGCTGAAAAGAAAAGCACAAAGAAGTCGAGTAAGGATATTTCTGCTTCTTTGCCAAGTGCCGTTAAAAATCAAGCTATCAAGGACGCTAAAAGTGTGTTTAAGAAAGCGAAGAAAAGCAAATTCACTATTGTTCCTGTTTTGAAGAAACCTGTCTGCATTTGGAACAATCAAAACTATTCGTTTGATTTCACGCACATTTCCATGCCGATTATGATTGACGGCAAGGTAACTAAAACACCTATCCGTGCTTTGTTAGTTGATAAAGACAACCGTAACTTTGCTTTGCTAAAACACAAATTAGGTACGCTTCGAATCACACAGAAAGCAAATAAATGGATTGCCCAAATTTCTGTCACCATACCTACTATGGAAGGAACAGGAGTAAAAGTCATGGGTGTTGATTTGGGTTTAAAAGTTCCTGCCGTTGCTGTAACAGATGATGAAAAGGTACGTTTCTTTGGGAATGGCAGACAAAATAAGTACATGAAGCGTAAGTTTCGTTCTGAACGCAAAGCATTAGGCAAAAAGAAAAAGGTAAACGCGATTCGTAGTTCAAAAGATAAAGAACAACGTTGGATGAAAGACCAAGACCATAAGGTTAGTCGTGCTATCGTAAATTTTGCAAAAGACAATAAAATTTCTGTCATTCGCTTGGAACAACTGGCGAATATTAGACAGACGGCAAGAACAAGCCGTAAAAACGAAAAGAATCTGCATACTTGGTCATTTTATCGCCTGTCTCAGTTCATTGAATATAAAGCGAATTTAGTTGGTATTAGAGTTGAGCATGTGAATCCTGCATACACAAGTCAGACATGCCCTAAATGCTCTGAGAAGAATAAGGATTCGAAAAACATCGTGATTTAGTCGGTGCTATGAACATTCGATATGCACCTGTGATTGATGGTAACAGTCAATCAGCCTAAGATGCTATATGCACTGTCTTAGGAGGGGCAATGAGATGTCCTCATCTTGAAGGCTGTTCAAAACAGAAATGGACTGCGAACGCTTAGTCATTGTGGAAGGCTTGCGGCTTTAGCCGTGGGAGTCTCAATTTGGCCTGGGAGCTGAGCTGGGCAAGACGTATCGCGCGGAAACATAGCCGCGACGCCTCGAAAACGCCAGTGTTTCTGGCGTTTTTTTGTTGCCGCAGCGATGAACTTTTTAACATGTTCCGCCTCGTTTTATTATAAGCTAACAGGAGGGACAATCTTGCCCCCTGTATCTGGATGATTGAAATGCGACAATACATACGACTCGTGGAGGAACTTTCATGGAACAGCTTTTGATGGGGAGTTTTCTGTCCGCGATGGCAACGGGGGTCGGGGCTCTGCCCATTCTGTTTTTTCGCACGGTCACGCACCGTTGGCGGGATATTCTTCTGGCCTTTACCGCTGGCATCATGGTGGCGGCAGCGACGTTCAGCCTGATTCCGCAGGCGATGTCCAACGCCCCGTTTATGATCGTCTGTCTGGGCGTGCTCACCGGGACGCTTTTTCTCACCGTTTTGGAGAGCGTGATTCCACATATTGATCTGGAGCACACGAGAGTCAACATCGCGATGGACTCGCAGGCGCTGTTGATCCTGATGGCGATTACCTTGCACAATATCCCGGAGGGGCTGTCGGTCGGGGTGAGCTATTCGAGCGAGCAGCCGGAGCTTGGCGGCCTCATCGCCTTTGCCATTGGCCTGCAAAACGCGCCGGAAGGGTTTCTGGTCGCGCTTTTTCTGATTAATCAAAAGGTCAGCCGGCTCAAAGCCTTTTTCCTGGCGACGATGACGGGAGCGGTGGAAATCGCGTCGGCGATCTGCGGCTACTACCTCACCGCCGTAGTCAAAGGGCTGGTGCCGTACGGCCTGGCGTTTGCAGCAGGCGCGATGCTGTTTATCGTCTACAAGGAGTTGATCCCGGAGAGCCACGGGGACGGCCATGCGCGCTCCGCGACTTTTTCGTTCATTTTGGGTCTGTTGGTCATGATCGGGCTGGTGCAGTTTTTCGGGTGAGCGGATTTTTTGCGAAAGAATGCGGAATTTGTGCAACTACCCCTCACAAAAGCGGCGAAAAAAACCGAAACCATAATATAGATAGATTTCGATTATGGTAATAGGGAGTGTCACGATGGAAAAGTCTACCTTGATAGGTATCGTACTAGGTATTGTTGCAGTAGTGGTCGGGATGATCTTGAAGCACGCGAGTCCCTCGGCCCTGCTGAATCCGGCAGCGTTCATGATTATCATCGTGGGTACGATCGCCGCCCTTTTCAACGCATTTCCCATGTCGGAAATCAAAAGGATTCCTGCCCTTTTCAAGGTTATTTTTAGCGAGCAAAAACTCCCTGCCAAAAGGGAATTGATCGGTCAGTTTATGAACTGGGCTTCCATCGCCCGTCGCGAAGGTTTGCTCGCGCTGGAAAACACGTCCGATGAGATCGAGGACCCTTTCCTGCGCAACGGCATGAAGATGATTATCGACGGGGGCGAGCCGGATTTCGTCCGCGACGTGCTCAATGAGGAAATTCACGCCATCGAGGAACGCCATCAGGCAGGTGCGCTTGTGTTCAGCCAGGCGGGTAGCTACGCTCCGACCCTCGGGGTACTCGGAGCGGTAGTCGGTCTGATTGCGGCGCTCGGCAACCTGAGCGATATCGACGCACTCGGCCTTTCCATTGCGGCCGCGTTCGTGGCGACCTTGCTCGGTATTTTCACCGGGTACGTGCTGTGGCACCCGTTTGCAACCAAGCTGAAACGAAAATCGAAACAGGAAATCGAGATCAAAAAGATCATGGTAGAAGGACTTCTTTCCATCCAGGCTGGCGTTTCTCCGGCAGCTATCGAGCAGAAGCTTCTGGTGTACATCCCGTACAACGAGCGTGCCGAGATGAAGGAAGAAATGAAGGAAGAGAAGAGGGAGGAAGGAGCTGCGGTAAATGGCTAAGCGACCGAAGAGACATGCTCAGCACGAAGAGCATATGGACGAGTCTTGGCTGATTCCGTACGCGGACTTGCTCACCCTCCTGCTCGCTTTGTTTATCGTATTGTTTGCCTCCAGCGAAATGGACGCCAAGAAGTTCGACCAGATGGTTCGCTCCTTTAACGTTGCGCTGAACGGCGGAGTGGGCGTGCTGGACCAGCCAAGCCCGATTCCGCTCGACCCGAACATGATGCAGCAAACGATACATAAAGGCGCTCAGGAAAGGCCGAAGACAGAAGAAGAGAAAAAGCTGGAGGAAGCCATCCGCAAAGAGACAGAGGACTTGAAAAAGCTGCAAACACAGCTCGAAGGCTACATCCAGCAAAACAAGCTGCAGGACAAGCTCCAGACGAAGCTGACCGAAGAAGGGCTGCTGATTACGATTCTGGACAACGCCTTGTTCGACTCCGGCAGCGCCGTGCTGAAGCCGGAAGCGAGAAAGCTGGCAAGCGAAATGGCCGCGATGCTCGTTCCCCATCCGAAAAAGGTGACCGTGACCGGACATACGGACAACGTGCCGATTCATCGTGCTGAATTTCCGTCCAACTGGGATCTTTCCGCCAAGCGCTCCGTCAACTTTCTGAAAGTGCTTCTGGAAAACAAAAAACTGGACCCGACCAAATTCAGCGCGACAGGCATGGGCGAGTACCATCCGGTAGCACCGAATACGACAGCGGAAGGCCGGGCGAAAAACAGACGGGTAGAGGTAGCGATTTTGCGCGACCTGGCCTCCCCGCCGAAAAACAGTGTCAATCCATAAGCAAAAAGGATAGCGCCCGATTCAGGTGCTATCCTTCGTTATTTTCGGGAGCTTTTGGACAATCGCAGCTTGCACTGGATGCCTGCGGTTCTCCCATGGCGAGCCTCAACTGCTCCATCCGTTTTTCTCCCCACTCATACATCAGCTCGATGATCGGCAAAAGCGTCATCCCTAGCTCCGTCATGGAGTATTCCACGCGTGGCGGAACTTCGGGATACACCTCGCGATGGACGATTCCGTCCTCGATCAGCTCCTTGAGCTGGTTCGTCAGCATTTTATGCGTGATTTTCGGAAACAGCCGCTGCAGTTCGCTGAAACGGTGCGGGCCTTCCACACCGAGGTGCCAGAGGATGACGACCTTCCACTTGCCGCTGAACATGGACAGCGTCAGCTCCTTGGAGCAAGTAAAATCGCCGTTGCGGATTTTTTCCATCGTTTCTTTTCTCAGGTCAGACATGGTTTTCTCCCTTTGCTTACGGTTTGTCCATAGGTACCCTTTTGGTAACTACCGCACAAAAAAGTGCATTCTTATGTTGCCAGGCGCACGCCTTTATAATAAGCGATGTGGAAAGCAAAGCAATCCTATCGTTTGGAAAAAAGGAGTGAAGCCATCATGGCCAAAAAAGTATTGATGCTGACAGGTGACGCCGTAGAGGCGCTGGAAGCTTATTATCCGTACTACCGCTGCCTGGAGGAAGGGTTCGACGTGACGATCGCCTCCCCTACCGATAAAAAAGTGCTCAACACCGTCGTGCACGATTTTGAAGACTGGCAGACCTTCACGGAAAAGCGCGGCTACCAGATCGAAGCGCACGCCACTTTCGACGAGATCAATCCAGAGCAGTACGATGCGCTGATTATTCCAGGAGGACGTGCTCCTGAGCATATCCGCCTGCACAAAGATTTTGCCCGCATCGCCCGCCATTTCTTCCAACATGATAAACCAGTTATGATTTTGTGTCATGCGAGCGTGGCACTTACCGTCATCGCCGACGAGATCAAAGGCCGCGAGATGACTGCCTACTTCGCTTGCCGTCCAGAGGTGGAAGCAGCGGGAGCCAAGTACATCGAGACTCGCTTCCACGTAGACCGCAACCTGATTTCCGGGCACGCCTGGAACGACCTGCCGCAACTGATGAAAGAATTTGTGAAGCAAGTAAATGCCTAATTACAAGCCAAAAGCCGATTCGCCAATGGGGGCGCAATCGGCTTTTTTATAGACATCAGGAATGGATAAGACTCTTGGGCAGCATTGCGAGACGGACTGTCAGCTTGGAAAACGGTTGATCGTAGCGGTAGTGGTGAGAGGAAACAGGAGAAAGCGCTACAGGTACTTGGGCCTCTGGCGGGGGAGCGAAGACTGTCCGCCTCCGGAGAAAAAGGAAAACCGCGTCAAAAGTAGAGGATTCAAAAGAAGTAGGTTCAGGTTGACGCTGAAAAGCGTGTTTTCCTTTTTCTCCTCCGGCTAGGTAGGAGTCCCAAAGACCTTCGCTTGCTTTCTCCTGTTTCCTCTACGAGCTGTTTCTGTCGTTCGGGGTTGATTTTGAGGAAGCCAAGAAGCGTAAGGCAAGGAAAAAAAGATTCAAAAAGCATTGTGTATGGTCAAACAGGTAGAATGATAGCTCTCAAGAAGGTCCACACGAATGCCCGCACTCCTTCTTTGAAATTCTTGTATGATGCTTTTTATCCTGCGTTTTCTTTCCCCCTCCGACCATCCCCTTGGCCCCTGACGAGGAAAGAGACGAAATCCGCGAAAGCTCTTTGGGCTCCCAACCGAGGCGGAGGGGAGAAAGCGAAACACGCTTTTAGCGTCCAACTCTGAGAGGCTACCTGAATCGACCACTTTTGGACGCGGTTTCGCTTTTTCCCCGGAGCCGGGCAGTCTAACCCCCAGCAGGGAGCCCAAGAAACTACCGCGATTTCGTCTCTTTCCTCGCCACACCAAAAGTTCCGATGAAGGAGCTTTTCAAGCAAAAACGCCCCGACAGCCCCATGCCCACATCACCATGCTACTATGCTGCTATAGTTTCAACCCAAAAACGGATACGCTTCATCCACCTATATGGCCAACATAGCAGCCTTCGCCCCAAAGGAGAAAGCAAGACTTGTGCCCTTTGGGTACGAAGCCTCCGCCAAAGGCTTGGCGCAACCAAGTTTTTTACGCGAACGCAAACATTTTCCAGCCAATTGTGTTACAAAACGCCCGCTCCGTCGTCTAATAACTGTGAGATGTGTGTTTGACAGGCATCGCGATCAACCGGGAGGCGTTCAGAAATGTATAAAAAACTCATCGCGTTAGGGTCGGCACTGGCAATCGGGGTGACAGCCTATTCTGCAGCCTCGATTGCGCAGCAGCCAGCCAACGCCGCAGCAGCAGTGGAGAAACCGGCGGAAGCTGCGCAAAGCACGCTGGCCGAGCAGTTGAAAATGCTGGAGAGCGGGATCGTTCCCACTTCCCCGTACGAAACAGTCCAAACATGGGCGAAAGCGGTCAAAATGCGAAACGGCGCCCTGCAATACGCGCTGTTTACCGAACAGGCGCGCTTGGGGCTAAAGACACCAATGGAGAGCTTCCATTGGGTGACGGGGACATCCAGCCCGTGGGTTGAGGGCTTTACGGTCACAAGCATAACAGAAGACAAAGCCGACAGCGGGCAAGCCCAGGCACAAGCGCAAACCAAAACGTTGAAATTCCAGGTCGATTTTGACCTGGTGACTTCCACAGGGAAGTTCGGCACAGACCGGGCCATCATCGGCGTGACGCAAAAAGGGGATCAATGGTTCATCGAAAGTGTCGCACCTGCATCGGAAAAGTCGGTAGGCATCTGGAATACGCCGGAATCGTTGAACGACCAAAACATCGAGAAAACATTCGAGACGATGAAAGCGTACGACAGCACGCTCGGCTACCGGATTCTTTTGCCGGAAAAAGCGATGAGCAAGCTGAAAATCGAGCAGTCCACCTGCGCGAACGAAGAAGGCAACCCGCCGTGCCTGAACTTTTTCTACAAGGATCCAGCAGCCAAAAAGGACGTGCTGCTCGCAACCGTCGTCCGTTTGAGCAAGGAGCAGGAAAAGCTGCCGTACTACCAGGAGCATCCTTTCCTCACCAAGCTCGGGGAGAACAAAGCGGGCGCATTTTACTCGCTCTATCCAAGCGAGCACCAGTATGCCGGAGCGGAAGATTCCGAGCAAGGCCGCGAATGGATGCAACTGCTTGAACTCTTGCAACAGCGAATCGGCAAATCCATCCAGCCGTAAATCGCCGCGCTTCTCGGGCCTATTCCCGTCGCCTCTGCTACTCAAGAGCCACCTGTGCCAATCGCAGGTGGCTCTTGACATTTTCGCGGAAAAAGGGGATAATAAAGTCAATAACAAAGTAAACTACTCGGAATACTATAAATAAAAGAGGTGAGTTCTTTGGAACGGACATTACATATTCCAAGCGATACAGTTACGTTGGCGGCAACGTTGCATGAGCCAGAGCAGGAAAACGGCAGAACGGTCGCAAAATACCCATTGGTTGTGATCTGCCACGGCTTTATCGGCAGTCGGATTGGCGTCAACCGCTTGTTTGTAAAGGCCGCCAGAGAACTCGCCGCGCACGGGTTTGGCGTATTGCGCTTCGACTACGGCGGCTGCGGGGAAAGCGACGGCGACTACGGGGCTGGCGGGCTGGATGTGCTTTTGAAGCAGACGCGTGACGTGCTCGATTACGCTGCAGGGCTGGAGCATGTCGACCAGGAGCGGATTACGCTGCTTGGGCACAGCCTTGGCGGAGCCGTTTCCGTTCTGACGGCAAGCCAGGACAAGCGGATTCACTCGCTCGCGCTGTGGGCTCCGGTAGCGCAGCCGTTTGACGACATTGTGCGGATTGTCGGGGAAAACGAGTACCAGGACGCGCTTGCATTAGGGACAACGGATCACAACGGCTATTTGCTCTCCGGGCGGTTTTTCCAATCGTTGAACGGAGCCCAGCCGCTGCGCCACGCCAAGCAGTTTGAGGGGGATGTCCTCATTTTGCACGGTAATCGCGACGATGTGATTCCTGTCGATGCGATGTTCCATTATGAGCGGGAGCTGCGTTTGCGCAGACGAGGCGCGTGCGAAACCGAAGTGATTGTAGGCGGGGACCACACGTTTTCATCTGCGGACAGCTACAGCAAGCTGATCGGCAACACCGTAAGCTGGCTGGGACGGCTGTGGGCGGAAAAAACAGTGGCAGTATAAAAAAGAAAGGGATGCCCTGACAAGCGGGCTATCCCTTTTTGCGTTTGATTTCTGCCAAAAGACCGCGGCAGCCAGCTTCCACCAGGTCGTAGACGTAGGAAAAGCGCCCTGTGTAGTACGGGTCTTCCACGTTTTGCTCCTGGACGGCGTGGGCAAAATCGAGCAGGCGGTACACTTTTTTGCCTGCGGGAGCCATTTTCATGAGCGCGGCCAAATTTTCGTCGTCCATGCATACGACGTAGTCGTACTCGGCAAAATCGTTGCGGGTAATCTGGCGGGCGCGCAGCGTGTCGCAGGCGATGCCTTTTTCGGTCAAAACTTTTTGCGTGCCTTTGTGCGGCGGCTCACCCGCGTGCCAGCCGCCAATTCCCGCCGAATCGATGGAAATGTCCCCGGCCAAGCCTTCCTGCTCCGCGAGATGGCGAAAAACGGCTTCCGCCATGGGGGAGCGGCAAATATTGCCGAGGCAGACAAACAGTACGCTTGTCATCGGTTTTCTCCTCCTCACTGTTTTGATCGGTTTGGGACGATCTTTCTATTTAGCTAGAATAGCACAAGAAGCTGTTTTTGAAAAAAACTGCCCGACGGCTAAAAAGCAGGCTGGTTTTCCGCGCCCGTACGTGTCCTGCTCGCAGTTCTTGCAAAAATCGCCTTGCTTTTGCTACAATAAGAGCCAGTTACCCCATGTTCGAATTGCATACGATACGTTTTCTAGGGTTCCGCGGTCAGGAGGCTGGCCGGACTGGACCGAGAGAAAACGCACGGCTGCGGCCGTGTACACGGAGGGATAAAAGCCCGGGAGAATATCTGAGACGGTATTCGCCCGCGGCTTTTTTTGCTTGTGTGAAAAAGGTGCTCCGGATGAGCCTGCGCGCAAGCTGCGCTTGGGGAACGATAGACAAAAGGAGGGATTGTGGTGGGAAAGAACTGGCTTTTGGTTGTGGCCGCTGCAATGTTTGAGGTGATGTGGGTAGCGGGCTTGAAGCACGCCGACAGTTTTTGGGAGTGGCTGCTGACCGTTGTCGCGATTCTGGTCAGCTTCGCGGTATTGATCTATTCGGGCAAGCGGCTGCCGACGAGCACGGTGTACGCCGTCTTTGTCGGACTGGGAACAGCGGGTACGGTGATCGTCGAGATGGCCGTTTTTCAGGAGCCGTTCAGTTGGGCCAAGGTAGGGCTGATCGCTCTGCTGCTCGTCGGCATTATCGGGTTGAAGCTGGTCACGCATGAGCATGAGGGAGATGCGCACAAGGAGGGGGAAGTCGCATGACATGGGTGTCCCTGATCTTGGCCGGACTGTTTGAGGTAGTTGGTGTCATGGGGATTTCGCAGGTGAATCAGAAGCCGTCCCTGCGCTCCTGGGCGGTGCTGCTCGGCGGATTTTCGCTCAGCTTTCTCTTGCTGTCTGTGGCGATGCGCGAGATTCCGATGGGGACGGCGTATGCGGTCTGGACGGGCATCGGCACGGTGGGAAGCGCCCTCGTAGGCATGCTGTTTTACGGAGAACCAAAAGACGGGCTGCGGCTGTTGTTCATCGGGCTGGTCATCGTGTCGGTGGCAGGTTTGAAGCTGCTGGCGTAAAGGCACGGCTGCTATCGAAACAGATGGCTCCTGGAGAGCTGCTGCCCGGAAGCGGCGCCGCACTGTTGATTCGGCCAACGGCGCTTGTTTTCATTTTTTTCCTTTTTTTGAAAAGGGACGATGGTTCTTCGTGGGGAATAGTAAACAAGAACAGGATTTTTTTCGAGGGGGATACATGGCAGCATGGGCTCTTTTTGGGCAACGTTAAAAAAAGGAAACACATCTTCGGCTACGGCCGCCTTGGGCAATATGGGCCTGGCGATTGTCAAAGGGGTCGCCGCTGCGTACAGCGGCAGCGGGGCCATGTTTGCGTCGGCGATGCACTCGATTGCCGATGCGGTGAACCAGGGCTTCGTCTTTTTCGGCAGCGTGCTGGCGGAGAAAAAGCCGACGCCGCGGTTTCCGACCGGATTTGGCCGCGTTATCAACCTGTTTTGCATGATCGCGGTCATCGTCGTGACGATCATGGCGTACGAAACGATCATGGAAGGCTTCCATCTGCTCAAGGAGCCTGCGCATTCCAGTCACTTCTGGCTTAATTTTATCATTTTGTTCCTGGCGATTGTCGTCGACGGCTACGTGCTGGTCAAAGCGATGAAAGAGATCGTCCACGAAACCCGTGTCGACGCGAAGGGCTGGGCGATCGTCCCCGCTGCTTTTCGCCATGTGGGACGGGCGGCGCCGCCGACGCGCCTCGTCTTTTACGAGGACATCGTGGCTACGACAGGCGCGCTATTGGCCTTGATCGCGGTCATTGTCACGCAGTTTACGACATTTGCCCTCCTGGACGGCATCGCGACGATCCTGATTGGCATTTTGATGGTCGGCGTAGCGTTCAAGGTCGGGTACGACAACATGGTCGGACTGATCGGGGTAGCGGCTCCGAAAGAAGTGGAGGACCGGGTTGCCGCGATCATTTTTGCCGATCCGGATGTGGTCGATATCAACCGGCTGCGGATCGTCCAGGAAGGGCGGTTTTACCATGTGGAGTGCTACGTGGAGCTGCGGACGGGCCTGACGCTGGCGGTAGCGGACGACATCAAATACCGCATCAGGGACAGCCTGCTGACCGATCCGGACATCAGCGACGTGACGATGGGCATTCTGGAGGACAACGGCGTAAGCGACTGGGAGCGGCCGAACATCCTCGAAACAACCTGACCCCGGCGAATTAACAGGAAAAAAAGCCCCTCACCTTATGCTGCAAGGTGAGGGGCTTTCGCTATTGATTGCGATGCGCAGGCGATCAGGAGACGGTCAAAAGCTCTTCCGGCTGCTGTGCTTCATCGCTTTTGATCGGCGTAATCAGCACGCGCGTGACGCGGTGATTATCCATCTGCTTGACGGTGAACAAATGGCCTTCCCATTCTACCGTAGCGCCCACCGCGATATCTTCTTCCAGTTGGCTGTACAGCCAGCCGCCGATCGTGTCCACGTCTTCCGATTCCAGTTCGAACGGAAGGTGGTCGTTCAAGTCAGCGAGCGTCAGCATGCCGGATACGGAGAGGCCGTTTTCCAGCTTTTCGATCTCCGGTCTTTCCTCGTCGAACTCGTCCTGGATATCGCCGACGATTTCTTCCAAAATATCTTCCATGGTCACCAGTCCGGCTGTACCGCCGTACTCGTCGATGACAATCGCGAGCTGCGAGCGTTTTTTCTGCATCAGGCGCAGGACCGTACTGATTTCCATCGTTTCCGGAACAGTCAGAACCGGGCGGAGCAGCGAATCCAGCTCGACATGCCCGTCTTGCAGGGCCGCGAGGTAAAAGTCGGTCGCGTGGACAAAGCCGATGATATTGTCTTTGTCATCATCCGCTACAGGGAAACGGGTGTGTCGCTGGGTGCGGATGATCTCCAGGTTTTCTTCAAAGGTGTTCGTGCTATATAAGCAAACCATGTCGATGCGCGGGATCATCGTCTCCCGGGCAAGGGTTTCGGAAAAGTCGAAAACGTGTTCCACCAGCGCCAGCTCGGTTTGGTCGATATGGCCGCTTTGGTGGCTCTGGTTGACGAGAATGCGAATTTCTTCTTCCGTGTGAGCCGCTTCATGCTCCGAAATAGCTTCGAGGCCAAAGCGTTTCATCAGGGCGTTGGCTGTTCCGTTCAAAAACCAGATCGCCGGGTAAAGCAATTTATAGAAAAACATCAATGGCGCGGCAACCCACAGCGAAGTCACTTCTGCTTTTTGAATGGCCAATGATTTCGGCGCCAGTTCACCCAGGACAATGTGCAGGAAGGTAATGATCGCAAACGCTATCCCAAAAGAGATCGCAGAAATCAGATAGTCAGGCATCCCTGTTGAACCGAGCAGCGGTTCGACAATCATGTGGGCGATAGCCGGTTCCCCGACCCACCCCAGTCCGAGCGAGGCGAGAGTGATCCCGACCTGACAAGCAGACAGGTAGCCATCCAGCTTTTGCGTTACTTTTTGGGCGTAAACAGCGCGTTTGTTTCCTTCATTCACCATTTGCGTCAGGCGCGTTTGCCGCACCTTGACGAGAGCGAACTCAGCGGCGACGAAAAAGCCGTTGAGAAAAACAAGAAATATGACAAGCAGCAGGTTGAGCACTATCGGGACGGTGTCCAAGTAAAAAGTCATCCTCTCTGGAATATTATGAATGTACGCTTCTATTTTACTCTGTTTGGCGACAACTCTCAAAAGCGATAAATCACCGTAGCAGCCGTTTCTGACCCCTTGCTGGGGAAGAGCGACCTTCAGGTATCCATAGCGCACGATTTTGCGCCCACAGAAGGCCGCAGAAGGTCACAGATGGTCAAACTGTCCGCTCCAGGCAGGCGGGACCGAGGCGAAAAAGCCCGCGCTACCTGTGCAAAATCTGCTGTCCGTAGACGAAGAAGGCCGACAGGACAGCGGCCAGGCCGAGGTAGGCAGCCAGCACTTTCCACTTGGTTGCCGCCGGTGCTACATAGTACGTCGTCAGCCGATGCATTTGCTCTTCGACTTCCGTCAGCCGCTGACGAGCCATTTGCTCTGCTTCGCGCAGCAATTCGGAAGGGGCAGGGCGCAGCGGGTCCGAGTCGATGAAGAGAATCGGCTCGCGCTCCCATTGCTTGAACAGTTCCCATTTTCTGTTCATGTACACCTTGTCCAGACGCTTCCGGTCGCGGATGAGGCGTTTTTCGTCCTGGAGAAAAGGGACGAGGAAGCCTTTGTCCGGCTCTGCCTGGTTGAGCGCGGTGACCTCTTCGTTCAGGCGAACGCGCGTGTCCCAGGTCGTTTCCAGCTCGGGCCATTGGGCGATGCTCTGCAAAAAGTCGGCGATTTTGTCCCGCTCGTACTGGAGCACCTGGTGCTGGTAGCTTTCCCGCAGCCGACTCCACCACGTAATCAGGCCGATGATGAAGATGAGCACCATGATAGGCCCCGGATTGGCAAACAGCATGATCCCCAGTCCGACCAGCCCGAAGAACCAGATTTTTGTGGACAGCACAGAGACGATCCGCCCGCCATCGAGCGGAGAGACAGGCAGCAAATTGAACAGGTTGAGCAGGGCGCCGAGGTAAATGACCAATGCCCAGAACGGGTCCTGCGTCCACCAGTACAGCGGCAGGGCAGGCAAAAAGGCAATCATGCCGGCAAGCGGTCCGCCGTAAGCGAGATAGGCCTCTGTTTTGGCATCGCGCGGCATGTCTTTCATGGATATAAAAGCACCCGCAAACGGGATGAAGACGGCTGGCGAAGTCGCGATGCCTTTTCGTTTGGCAGCGATGACGTGCCCCATTTCATGGACGAAGATCAGGTAGACGAGCGCCACGGCGAACTTCCAGCCGTAAAACATGGCGTACGCCCACAGGCTGATGACCATTGACAACAAGGTCGTGCCGAATTTGGAAAACTTCAGGATGCCGATTAACCATTTGAAATTGGCCAGCAAAAAAGCACCGATGGCCAAGAGGACCGAACGACTTTTTTTCATCAAAAGCTCCTCCCATACGTCATGGCAGTCTTTCTTTCATACGGACGACGCCCGGGAAAGTTTCTACTGGCCTTCCAGGCGCGGATTCGCGAAGCGAAAGCCGTACTCTCCGTATGTAGGATCAAAGCCGAGCTGTCCGCCGTCGAAAAACCAGAAATCGGTCGGCCGGATCACAAAGCGCAAGCCTTCCACTTCGAAAACGGCGTCACCAGGCATGGCCTCGTCTTTTTCAATCGCATAAAACAGTCCGCCCGTTCCGGGTCCGCTTGTCCGTACGTACAGCCGCAGCGTATCGCCCGGTCGAAATTCCGCATAGCGCTGGTAGGCGAGAGAGAATGCGGGCTCTATCGCAAGTGTGATGCTCATGGGCAAGCTCCTTTCCATCGTTTCAAGCCCATTGTAACACACAAACCAAAAACGCCCATTCGGTTGGCCTGTCTTTTCCGAATGGGCGGTCTTTTTTACGGACAGCGGTTAATCCTTGCCTTTGCTGACGTCTTTCGTCGGATGCATGAAGCGGGCATTGCCTATGGGTCTGTCCTCCAAAAGCTCCTTGTTTTCGTAGGAGTTCCAGCCGATGTCGTTGGTCGGGTGCACCCATTGGTCGCCTGCCATGATCGAAGGGTCGGTGTCAGTGTTCCAGTTGTTCAACGGGGATTCTTTGGATTCGTACTGGCTGTCTCCGATCACCACACCAAACTCGTTGACAAAAGGTCGCTGGATCGTGCGGGACGATTTTTTGAAGTCAGGCGCGCTGATCTGATGCGGCAAGGTTCCATCGAGGGAAATATCCTTCGTCTTCTCGTTGTTTTTCTGGTCGTTGTCCATTCGTTGGACCTCCTTTATCCACACAGCCGTATGTTTGCCAGCGAGGCATGCTCGCTTTTAGCATGCATCAGTCGCATTTCCCTTATACGGCGAGCAGCGCGCAAGCATGGCCGCGACCCAAGCCCAGCCCAAGTTGCCGCCACCTGCATATGCTACAAAAAGGGGGAGATTCGATGCTGACCAGTGTCGTTATTCCTGCCAAAAACGCAGACGATCAACTGTTGTACACGTTGTTCGGCTTCAACCTGCAATACTGCGCCTTCGAGGCGTTCGAGGTGATCGTGCTGGACAACACCTCAACGGATGCGACGAGGGAAAAGCTGTCCCGGTTTACCGCTCATTTTCCGCTGAACTACGTGCAGTTTCGGGCCAAAAAACCGCTTGCCCACCTGCTGAACACAGGGATACAGTTGGCGCGCGGCGAGCTGATCGTCTTCCTCGCTGCCCAGATGATCGTACCCCGCAGCTTCATCGGCGTGCATCAGCAGGCACATGAAAAAGCGAGCCACCTGGTCTTGCTCGGGCAGGATCGAAAACGAATCTATTCGGTGTATGAGCCGGGCTTCAGCGCGACACAGCATGCGGAGTGCCAGCTCTGGCTGGAGCAATACCCGCATGTGAAGCGGCCGCATACGCTTGTGGAAACAGTCCCTTTGCTGGAAGAGAGCCAGATTGTAAACGGCTTGCCATTTCACATCGGCTTGCCCTGTCCAATCGCGCAGAAGCGGCTGGCCGCCCGGGAGAAATACGGGGCGAAGCTGGCGCGGCACCGCTCGCCGTGGACGCTGTTTGACACCCAGCACGTCTCGCTGCGGCGGGAAAGCCTGCAAAAAGCAGGACTTTTTCGCGAGCTGCCGCGGATTGAGATGGAGCGCGATCTCGGAAAACGTTTGTTAAAAAATGGCTGCCAATTCCAGTTGGACGATAAGCTGACGCTATTGAAGCAGGAGTGTGTGCAAAAAAGACTGGGCGCAAGCAGCCAGCCGACGAAAAAAAACCGCCGGGCATGACCATAGCCCCGGCGGTTTACTTTGTGCCTAACGGTTTTCTTTTAACCGCTCTTGTGGTTCACTATTAATGGAACCGTTGGAACGGACGGCTTCAGACTGGGCTTTTGGGCCACGAATTTCTGCGGTTTTTCCAAAGTCTTTTGCTTTATTGCGTACCATGTCTCGTCCTCCTCTTCATGCGAAGCGTAAAAATAGTATGACCCAAAAGGCGCTGGAGAATGGGCGTGAATTCGATAGGGAAAGGATGGCAGCTCACATGGCGAAGAAAAAACAAAAACAGCAACCACAACGTCAAAACCTGGATACAGCGACAGAAGCGAAATCTTCTCTCGGTAGCCTGAAGGATATGGTGAATGCGGATGCATTGGCCAAGCTGAAGCAGTTGGAAAAAGAAATGAAGTCCGAAAGCGAGCGCAAGGCGAAGGAAGCGGCCGAGCAAAAGCGCCGCGAGCAGGAAGAGCGCGAGCGCAACAAAAGCTTTGCGGAACTGCTGGCCGACTACGACAAAAAAGGCGGAGGCAAGTACAGTTGATGCGTGATGGACGGCAGACGGAGAGGCCGGATACGTCGAAAAACGGCCTGATGAAAAAACGGCAGCTCGCTCTCAAGGATGAGTCGATCAAGCAGCGCGGCCAGCAAGTCCTTGGCCGGTTAGGGAAAAAGCAGCCCAAGGAGTGATTTTTTTCCCTCCTTCCCCATATAGCTAGGAGAGGGGAAAGGAGGGAGACCATGGGGACAATCCTGCTCCTGCTCAGTCTCCTTTGTGTAGCTGTAGGCACCTGGAAGCTGAGCGGTATCTACAAGGCAGACAAGACGGACAGCAAAACGCTCTGGTGGACAGTCGCGAGTGTCGGGATTGCGCTTTTTTTTCTTTTGAAGCTGATGACTGATACGTTTCCAACATAAACATGCACCTGTGGCTCAAGCTGCACAGGTGCATGTTTTTTGTTGCTGAAATTATTCGTAGCGAAGCGCTTCGATCGGGTCCAGCTTGGCGGCCTTGTTGGCCGGATACAGGCCGAAAAAGATGCCGATTGCGCTGGAGAAGCCAAAGGCGATGAACACGCTGTTCCAGGACAGAAGCGGCGGCAGATTGGCAAACTGCGCAATCAGGGCGGCGATGCCCAGTCCGAACAGGACCCCGATCAAGCCGCCGATCAGGCAGACGATGACGGATTCGATCAGAAACTGGATCAAAATGTCGCTGCGCCTTGCCCCGAGCGCCTTGCGAATCCCGATTTCCCGCGTGCGCTCTGTGACGGAAACGAGCATGATGTTCATGACGCCGACCCCGCCGACGACGAGCGAGATTCCGGCGATGACGCTGAAGATCAGTGTCAATGTGCCTGTCAACTGGTTGAACTGATCGACCGATTCCTGCATGCTGCGCACCATGTAGTGGTCTTGTTTTTGATGCTTGCGGGTCAAATACTGCTTGACTTGCTGCATGGCAGGGTCGACAGACGGCTTGTCCACGGCTTTGCCCATGAACATCTGGACGGATGGCTCTTCCTGCAGGCTGTGGTAATAACGGATGGGGACAACCGCGCCAAACGTCTCTGCTCCCATGTCAAACTTGAACTTTTCCTCTGTGTACGTACCGATGACGACGAGCGAGTTGTTGCCCCAGCGCACGCGCTGGCCGATCGGGTTCATCTGGCCGAACAGCTTTTCGCCGAGCTTGTCCTCCAGCACGACGACGGCGCGCTGCTCCTTGTCATCCGCGCTGTTGAACAGGCGTCCTTTGGCCACTTTCATCGTCTTCTGCATGGCAAAGTAGTCGGGGGTGCTGGCGGTCAGGTTGACCCGCTCTTCTTTTTTCGGGCCTTTCAGTTCGATTGTATTGGAGTTGTACGGGACGATGTACTCGATTGCCGGGCTGATTCGGCTGAGTACCTCGGCGTCCTCGATGGTCAGGTCGTCTGCGGCTATCTCTTCCTTCGTATCCCAGTTGATGAAGACGTTGAACGTGTTCTGGCCGAATTTTTCCATCTCGTCGTTAATCGCTTTTTGTCCGCCTTCGCCAAGTGTCGTTACGGCGATGACGGAGGTGATGCCGATGATGATGCCGAGCATGGTCAGGCAGGAACGCATTTTGTTCGCCCAGATGCCTTCCAGGGCGGTGTAAAAGCTCTCCATAAAATTCATGTGACAATCACCTCGTCAGACGGGGTAGAGAAAATTCGTTCCTCGACCCGTTCGTCGCGGACGATGACGCCGTCCTTGAAGGTGACGATCCGTTCGGCGTGCTGGGCGATGTCCAGTTCGTGCGTGACGAGAATGATCGTGACGCCCTGGGCGTGCAGCTCCTGGAACATCGCCATGATCTCGACGCCGGAGCGGCTGTCCAGGTTCCCTGTCGGTTCGTCGGCCAACAGGATGGCGGGTCGATTGACCAGCGCTCTGGCGATGGCGACCCGCTGCTTTTGTCCGCCGGAAAGCTGTGTCGGCTTGTGGTTCATGCGCTCAGCAAGCCCGACTCGCTTCAGCGCTTCGGTGGCGCGACTGCGTCTTTCCGAGCGGCTGATGTTGGCGTACATCATCGGCAGCTCCACGTTGTGCAAAGAAGTGGAGCGCGCGAGCAGATTGAACGATTGAAAAACGAAGCCGATTTTTTGATTGCGAACATAGGCGAGCTGCTTGTCCTTGAGGCTGCTGACCTCGATGCCGTCGAGAATGTACGTCCCCGAGTCCGGACGATCCAGGCAGCCCAGCATGTTCATGAACGTCGATTTCCCTGATCCCGATGGTCCCATGATGGCGACAAATTCGCCTTTTTCCACTAGCAGGGAGACGCCTTTCAGGATCGGGAGGGTAGTATCGCCTGTCTTGTATGATTTCGTCAAGCCTTCTACCTGAAGCATTGTCGGCTGACCTCCTTTTTACGTGGAACGCGTCCAGTCGTTACATGCCCAGCGCAGCAGCACCGCCGCTTATCGGCATGACCGCAGCTCCTTCGCTCAGAGCGTCGACAGGTCCCAAAATGATTTGTTCGTCTCCTGACAGTCCCGACTTGATGTGGGAGAACAGCTCATTTTCTGTGCCTGTAACGACTTTTTGCTTCTTGGCGATGCCGTCAGCGGAGATCCATATGAAGGTGCTGCCATCGGCGTCCTGCTGAACGGACTCGATGGGAACTTGCAGGGCGTTTTCGATTTTTTCCACCATGATGTTGATGTCCACGTGGAAGCCTGGCTTCAGTGCGCTCAAATCGCCCTGCGGCTTGAGGATGACTTTGACGCGCGTTTTTTCGCCTTGGCCCGAACTGCTTTGCGTAGTGGTCGCGATCGGCGCGATCCGGGTAATTTGGGCGTTCAGCAGTTGCTTGCCCAGCGTAATTCCTTCAATCGTCGCGGACTGGCCGATTTTCAGTTTGCCGACGTCCGACTCGTTAATATCAGCCTGAATGAGCAGGTTGTTCAGGTTGGCCAGCGTCAAAATTTCCGTGCCTTTGCTGACGTATTGGCCGTTCTCGGCCGCCACGCCAATGACTGTTCCGTCCATCGGCGCGACGAGGACGCTTTGCACGCGCTCTTTTTCCAACTGGCTGCGCTCTACGGCCAGCTTGTTGATTTGCGCCTGCTGGGCGGCGATGTCTTCCTTGCGCGGCCCTTTTTGCTTGAGGGCAAACTGTTGCTTCGTGACATTCAGGGAAGACTGGGCGTTGTCCAAAACAGATTTGGCCTTGTCCAACTCTTGCTGCGTGGAAGCCCCCGAAGCGAACAGTTGCTGGATCCGATCGTACTCGCGTTTGGCTGCGTCGTATTCGCGCTGGGCCTGATTGACCCGCTCGCGCTCCTGCGCCACTTCTTCCGGCTCTGCCCCGATCTGGGCTTTTGCCAGATTGGCTTTGGCTACTTCCATTTGCGCTTCCAGATCAAGCAGTCTGCCGTCGACATCCGAGGTGTCGATTTTTGCGATGACCTGGCCTTTCTTGACCTTGTCGCCTTCCTTCACCACAAACTCGCGCAAGGTTCCGGTTACGTTGGCATACTGCTTTTGCTTGTCCTCTACCGTGACGATCCCCGAGGTCAAAATTTTGCTCTCCAGGACTGACTTGGTCGGAGCCCCGATGTTTACCGGCATGCCCATGGCTTGCTGAGAGCCCATCATGTTGATTCCGACGAAGCCCGCACCGAGCAGGACGACCACGGAACCGATGATCCACCACCGTTTTTTCATGTTCATTTCTCCTTGCTGTTAGGAACCGTATTATTTCTTTGCTCGGTGAAGTCTTACGCCAGGTCTGGAAAAAGGTAACACTTGTGGCGAATTGTTCACGATTTGCTCACATTTTGTGATGTTTTGACGGAAAGCAACTTTCTGGCTTTTGGCGTGATAAGATAAGAAAATAGATGACGTTCCTTGGGAGGGGAGCCATGAACCAAGCGATTCGATTTGATTACTCTAATGCACGCGCCTTTGTGAGACAGCATGAGTGGGAGCAGCTTGCCCCGGCGATCGGGCAGGCGCATGAGATGTTGCACAAAAGAACGGGTCCAGGCAGAGACTATCTCGGTTGGGTTGATTGGCCGCAGAGGTACGACCGCGCTGAATTTGAGCGGATTCGCCAGGCGGCGGCGCGTATCCAGGCTGATTCGGATGTGCTTTTGGTAATTGGAATCGGGGGTTCATATTTAGGGGCGAAAGCTGTACTGGACATTTTGGGCCACAGCTTTTACAATTTGCTGCCGAAGTCGAAGCGGCGTTTTCCGGAAATTTATTTTGTCGGGAACAATATCAGCCCGGTTTATATCTCTCATCTGATGGACGTGCTCGAAGGAAAAGACGTGTCCATCAATGTCATCTCGAAGTCGGGCACGACGACAGAGCCCGCGATCGCTTTTCGGCTGCTGCGCACCTGGCTGGAGAACAAGTACGGCCGCGAGCAGGCGAAGAAGCGCATCTATGTTACGACGGACAAAACGCGCGGCGCCTTAAAAAGACTCGCGGAGGACGAAGGGTACGAAAGCTTCGTCATTCCGGACGATATCGGCGGACGTTTTTCCGTCCTGACCGCAGTCGGACTGTTGCCAATCGCAGTGAGCGGGGCCGATCTGGACGCGCTGATGAAGGGCGCGCAAGACGCGAGCGAGCGCTACATGGTCATGGATTTGTACGAAAATCCGTGCTACCAGTATGCGGCGATTCGCAATGCGCTGTACCGCAAAGGTAAAACCGTGGAGCTTCTGGTCAGCTACGAGCCGCAGTTCCGCTTTTTCGCGGAGTGGTGGAAGCAGCTTTTCGGGGAGTCGGAAGGAAAAGACGGCAAAGGAATTTTTCCCGCGTCAGCCGAGTTTTCCACGGACCTGCACTCGTTGGGGCAGTACATACAGGACGGCATGCGGCAGTTGTTTGAAACGGTTGTTACGGTCAACAAGCCCGCCGTCGACGTGACCGTGCAGGAGGACCCGCTCGATGTGGACGGGTTGAACTTCCTGTCCGGCAAGCGGATGGGGTTTGTCAATAAAAAGGCTTTCGAGGGAACGGTACTGGCCCATGTAGATGGCGGCGTACCGAACCTGCTTGTGGAGATGCCAGAGGCGACAGCGTACCATCTCGGCGCCCTGATCTACTTTTTTGAAAAGGCGTGCGGGATCAGCGGCTATTTGCTAGGGGTCAACCCGTTCGATCAGCCCGGGGTGGAGGCGTACAAGGCCAACATGTTCGCCCTTCTGGGAAAACCTGGATTCGAGCAGCAGAAAGCGGAACTGGAGGCAAGATTGCGCGAGAACAAGACGTATTTGACTGTGGAGGAGACAGCGGCGTATTTGGAGCTTCCTGAAACGTTTATTTTGGAAAAAATTCATCAGGGCAAAATCCGCGCTCTCCACGACGGCAACGAGTACATCATCAACAAGGAGCAGTTCAATCACCATCTGGAGGAAATGCGCAAGCTTCGCGAGTTCGAGGAAGCGGCGCGTCACGAGACGGTTCCGGAAAGCTACGATGTGAAAGACGAGGATTAAGCTGAGGATGAAAGCGCAGACCATCTTGTCAGATCGCGCCCAAGAGGACTATACTTGGTGGGTGAACGAAAATAAAAGATCAAGCAACTCGGGGAGTCCTTCATGCGGGGCTGAGAGGATGGAAGCAACGACCGTCGACCCATTGCACCTGATCCGGATCATGCCGGCGCAGGGATACGGTTGCCGGCAAACAGCGCTTTTTTATTTGGTTACGATGCGTATGAAGCCCGCCTTTTCCTGCGAAGGAGAAGGTGGTTTTTTTCATTTTGTCGACTGCGCCAGGGGCTTTTGGCTACAACGGCGCTTTCGAACGGCCCCGAAGAGATTACAACAAGCGAGGAGAGAGAAAAATTGAGCGATTGTCTCGTAGTGGGTGGAGGAATTATCGGATTAAGTCTGGCTTATGAGTTGTCACGAAGAGGAAGGAGCGTCACGCTGGTCGAGCAGGGAGAATGGGGCGGACAGGCGTCTTCTGCGGCGGCGGGGATGCTCGCGCCGTTGAAGGAGTTTACGGCCCCAGGCCCGATGCTCGATCTGGGCATGACTTCGCTGGCCTATTACCCGCAGTGGGCGGCCGAGCTGGAAGAGTTTACCGGAGGAGACGTCCAGCTCAGCCTGGAAGGGCTGCTGACGGTCGCGCTCAACGATGACGAGCAGGCACAGCTTTTGGCGAAGTACCATTGGCAAAAAGAAGCGGGGCACAGCGTCCACCTTTTGACGGAGCGGCAGCAACTGGCTGAGGTGGAGCCGCTTTTGACCGAGCAGGCGCAGGCAGCCATCTACTCTCCGTACGAAGGGCATATCAACAACCGCATGCTGCTGCGCGCTCTGGTGACAGCATGCCGGCTGCAAGGCGTCGCGTTGCACGCAGGCTGTGTCGTGAGCGGCATCGCGGTAAAAGGCGGCCGGGTAGTCGGCGTGGAGAGTTCGCTTGGACCGCTGCGGGCGGAGCAAACGATCATCACGTCAGGCGCGTGGGCGGGCATCATGCTGGAAATGCTCGGCGTTTCGATTCCCGTTCGCCCGGTTCGCGGCCAGATCGCGGCGGTATCCTCCGCAGGCATCCCGCTTCGCACCGTCATTTTTGGCACCTCCGGCTACATCACGCCGAAGAAGGACGGGAAAATCGTCATCGGCGCGACAGAAGACGAAAGCGGCTTTCAGCGCGAAGTTACAATGGCGGGCTTGGCCAGCATCCTGAACGGAGTCATGCCGTACGTCCCGGCCTTGCACGGCGCTGCTTTTCTGGAGGCGTGGGGCGGACTGCGGCCAGCTACCGCAGATGGCAAGCCGCTGCTTGGTCCCGTGCCCGGCTGGGACGGGCTTTCGATTGCCGGAGGGCACTTCCGCAACGGCATCTTGCTGTCCCCGGCTACCGCGAAATGGATGGCCGACTACCTGGAAAAAGGCGAGACAGAGCGTCTGACGCCGTTTTTGCCATCCCGCTTTTTGGCAAAAACAGACGAAACGTCGAACAAAATGGGCTAGTCCGAACTGCAAACCCGGTACACCTCCCCATGGGCACCTGTATATGGTAATAAAGAAACACCAGAAGGGGAGGAGTTTCCATGCAGTCTGAAAAAAACCTGTACCAGGCTGACGTCCAGACGGTCAGTCTGATAAAGGATATGCGTGAAAATGTGCACAACATATGCAAAGAACACGTCGAGAAAAAGGTGCGCATTGAAGCGATTGACGGCCAGATTTTTGAAGGCGTGATCGTGGACTTTGACGATCAGAATGTATATGTGGAAGTGGACGATCCCGATGCAGAGGAAGACGACTACGAGTTCGAAGAGGTAGCCAGCCGCAAATCGCATGGAGACTGGGGCATGTACCCGGACTGGACTCCCTACGGCTATCCATATGGCGGATACCAGCCGTTTGGCGATGTCAGTCCGCTTGGCAGCAGCAGCCAGCCGAATCGGCCTCCTGCTGGTCAAGTCAGCCCTTACGCGGACGATTGCTATCCATACGCTCCGATCAGCCCATTCGGCAGCCCGAACCAGCCGTATGGGCAGGTAAGTCCGTTCGGCAGCCCGAATCAGCCGTTTGGGCAGGTAAGCCCGTTCGGCAGTCCGGGTCAACCGTATGGGCAGGTAAGTCCGTTCGGCAGCCCGAATCAGCCGTTTGGGCAGGTAAGCCCGTTCGGCAGTCCGGGCCAGCCATATGGGCAAGTAAGTCCGTTTGGCAGTCCGAGCTTTCCGTACGGCCAGGTGAGTCCGTTTGGAGAGGGCGCTCCTTTCGTCAGCCCTTATTCCGGCTTCAATCCGTACATGGCGCCGTTCCCACCGTTCCCGCCCTACCCGCCTCAGCCGTGTTACCCGTACCCACCGCCGCCACCACCTCCGGCTGCAGTCGTCGTGCCGAGGAAAAAACGCCGCCGTCCGTGCCGAAGAGGCAAAAGAATCATTCCGCTCGCCTTGTTTACGCTTTTGACGATCGCGCTGCTCTAAAACCTGAAAGCATAGAGTTACCAAGCCTCTTGCCATCCGCAATTCCGGCAGCGAGGCTTGTTGCTCGTTTTGCCTGCCCTCGCCTGTGAGTACAACCCGCCGTTTTGGCGCACACTACCAGTAGTATGTGACGAAGGCAGGGGATACAAATGAAGAAAATTCAAAGCAGCTTACCAGGGACGAAGGCGACGTTCGGCTATTTCCGCGAGTCGCTCGAGCCGCATTTTACACTGGCGAATTGGGATTACGAACACGGCTATTTCGACCGCACCCTTGACGACAGGAACACCGTGTACCTCCGCCTCCCGGTAAAAGTCTTGCAGGGCGAGCTCGACAGCCCCGACGCGTGGCTGGAACTGGGCGAACCGTTTGTTTTGCGCCACGTCTACAACACAGGCGTAGAGGAAGATATCGGCTACTACGCCCCCGTCGCTTCAGCCGTGATGAACCAGTTCCAGGAGCCGCTCGACAAAGATGCCGAGATCGACCCCCGCTGGATTCGCAAGGCCGAGGCCATCGTCAAAGAACTGGAAAATCGTCTCGGATGAAAAGCGGGCCTTGGAGCAGGCCTGCTTTTTTGTTTTGCTTTGCTGAAAGCAGCAGCGAGGAATGGATTTTCAATGAAATTGCTTTTTCAGTTCGGTTCTGTTAGCAGAAAAACATTGTACAGATTGAGGAAAGCCCAGCCTTGCCTGAGCGCCCCGGATCGGACAGCACTTTTTGCCAACCTGAACCCCATCTTTGAAAAACTCTTTACAAACGTTTTAAAAAACCCACGCCCACCCAAGCAAGCCGCTGACGAGGAAAGAGGAGAAATCCGCGAAAGCTCTTTGGGATACCGACCGAGGCTCCGGAGAAAAAGCAAAACACGCTTTTAAGCGTCCACTCTGAGCCGCATCCTGAATCGACCACTTTGGACGCGGTTTTGCTTTTTCCCCGGAGCCGGGCAGTCCAGCCCCCAGCGGGTATCCCAAGAAGCTCCAGCGATTTCTCCTCTTTCCTCGCCTCACCAAAAGCAACGACAGACGGGCTTTTTAATGTTTTTGCTTTTGCCTCGCCTTCGCCAAAAGCAACGGCAAACGGTCTTTTCAATGTTTTTGCTTTTTCCCTCGCCTCGCCAACAGCAACGGGCAAACGCTCTTTTCAATGTTTTCACTTTTTCCCCGCATCACCAAAAACAACAAACAACAACCTTTGTAAAAGATTTGTTTTTCCACTATTAGTCAGGTAATATTTCCCTAACAGCAGAATGACCGACCCGAGACACCCGTGAAAAACGACGTCCTGACAGGAGACAGGAGGCGACAGCATGGCGTGGTACCATGCGATAGCGAAATGGTATTGGAAAATCCGCAAGCCGCTGACTCTCGGAGTGCGCCTCATCGTGGCCGACGAACAAAAAGGCGTCCTGCTCATTCGGCACACCTATGTACCCGGCTGGTACTTGCCCGGCGGCGGAGTCGAAAAAGGAGAATCGTTCTGGGAGGCAGCCCGCAGAGAGCTGCGGGAAGAATGCGGCCTCGTGGCTGGCGAGCTCAGGCTCTGTCACCTGTATTACAGCGAACGCGAAGGCAAGCGCGACCACATCGCCCTGTTCCATGCCTGCCAAATCCAGCCCGGGACAGGCAAGATCGACGCCGATGAAGTCCGGGACATGCGCTACTTTTTGTGGGACCAGCTCCCGGACGACATGACCCCCTCGACGCGAAAGCGATTGGCGGAATTTTGCGCCCAGTCTTTCCGCGAAGAGCGATGGTGAGACTCGGCCGTTTCCATGCATCTCCTTTTCCCATGTGGTATAGTGAGATCAACAAAACGAGCGTACTTGACCGCTTCGAAGGATAAAAGTGAGGGCAGACCAGCATGAAGATTGCGACTGTACTGCGAAATGACGATTATACACGGGAAGTAGAACATTTGTTGAAGGAAAAGCTGCGCGAGGCAGGCAGTCCTTACACGTTTGTGAACGGAACGGAGGCCAAGCCTGACATGGTGCTCTCAATCGGAGGGGACGGGACGCTGCTGGAGGCCGTCCATCAATACGGCATGGAGCCGGCCTATGTCGGGATTCATACGGGACACCTCGGTTTTTACGCCGACTGGCGGCCGGAGGAGCTGGATGAGTTCGTCGACCGGCTGCTGCACGCCGAACCGGCGATCGTCGAGTATCCGACGGTCCAGTGCCGGATTGATACAGCAGATGGCCAGCGATACGAAAAATGGGCGTTGAACGAACTGGTCCTGCGCAACGCGTCCCTCTCGACGTTGGTCGCTTGCGTCTACATTAACGGGGACGAGTTGGAGACGTTTCGCGGCGACGGGTTGATCGTGTCTTCGCCATCGGGGAGTACAGCCTACAACAAAGCCGTGGATGGAGCGATCGTGCATCCGTCCATCGAGGCGATCCAACTGTCCGAAATCGCCTCCATCAACAACCAGGCGTACCGGACGATCAACAGCTCGCTCGTTTTGCCCAAGCATCACGAAGTAGAGCTGATTGTCATGAACCCGGAAATCATGATCGGCCTCGATCGCGAGCAGGCGGTGTGGAGAGGCGTGCGCTCCATTATGTGCCGTGTCGGGCAAGGCAAAGTCAAATTCGCCCGCTACAAGCGACTGACGTTTTGGAGCAGGGTGCGCAATTCGTTTATCAAAGGATAGAGAGACTTGGGGGAGGGGATATCATTGAAAAAGCTAGGAACACTGCAAAGCATTTTCCGCCATCCGGTAAAAGCGATGCAGGGCGAGCAACTGACGACGTCGGAGGTCGACGTTTTCGGCCTGTACGGCGATCGGGCTTATTACTTTCTGGACGACTCTCGCGGCGGAAAATATTTGAGTGCAGACGTCGTCCCGGCGCTGCTCGGCTACCATGCCAGCATGGGGGAAAAGACGGGCGAAGAAGCATACCCCGACGTTCAAGTTGAAGCGCGTGACGGCAGCGTACATACGTGGGGAGAGTCGCTGTTCGCCCATGTCGCAGAGACAGCGAAAAGAGCGGTGACACCGATGCGCAGTCTCCCGACAGAGGGAGGGAAAAACTGGGAGGACCACATTCTTTTGGTGACGGACGCCTCCCTGCGCGAGCTGGCACGGGTGATCGGCAGCGACTGGATTGACCCGAGACGTTTTCGCGGAAACCTCATCGTCGTGCTCGAAGACGACGAACCGTTCGCAGAAGACAAATGGCTGGGCAAAAAGCTGCAAATCAACGATGTTACCTTGCAGGTTACCAAGCATTGCGAGCGTTGCATGTACGTGAACATCGACCCCGATACGCTGCAGAAAAACCCGGCTGTGCTGAAAGCATGCGTGAAGCGCCACGAAAACCATTTTGGCGTGTACGCCTCTGTGGTGACGACAGGTACGGTGTCGCAGGGCGACGAGGTGTTTATTCTGGAGTAGGCAAAAAGGCGAGGCAAACTGCTTTTGCCTCGGCAACTGGCTAGTGGAGGTGCGAAAGATGACCGTGATGAGTCCTGTAGAAAAAGTGAAGGCTTTTGTGCAGCAGTACGATCCCGCAATCGAGCCGATTTTGTTCGAGCAGCCGCTTCCTACATCCGAGGCAGCCGCCGAAGCGTTGGGCAGCGAGGTGGGACAAATCGCCAAGTCGATCCTGTTTCGAGCTGGCGACCAGTTTGCGCTGTTTGTCGCAGCGGGAGATGTCAAGATCCATCCCAAGCAGGTCAAGGCCGCTTTTGGCTCGGGCAAGGCGAAGATGGCCTCCGCCGAAGAAGTGGAAAAGGTGACAGGCTATCGCGTAGGCGCTGTCTGTCCGTTTGCGTTGCAGGAGGAAGTGCCCGTCTTCGTCGATACTTCCCTGCGGCGCTTCCCTGTCGTCTATACGGCTGCGGGCGTTGCCGAATCGCTTTTGCCCGTCACCTACGCGGCATTGCTTGCCATGACCAAAGCCGTCGAGATCGATGCGGCTGCTGCACCAGCCTCGTAAAAACATGACCGTTTTGCCGGCCGCAGGCAGACAAGCAGTTCTGCTGCTTTTCGGAAAATGGCGAAACGTTTTTTGCAAAAACAAAGCCGACAATCCGCATGACACCGTGGATTGCCGGCTTTTGTTCGTTCGCGCAGGGGAAGCTTCACGCTTCTTTTCCCAGCATCAATTGATAAAAATGCACATCGTGCCACTCGCCGAATTTGAAGCCCACCTCCCGGAATTTTCCCGCAAGCGTAAACCCGAACTTTTCATGAAGCCGCACACTTGCCTCGTTTCCACCCGTAATGCCGCTGATGACCGTGTGGTAGCCGAGCTGTTCCGCCCGCTGCAAGATGTCGCTCATCAAGGCCGTACCGACACCGCATCCCCGCTGCTGCGCATCAATGTAGACAGACAGCTCGACCGTTTTGCTGTACGCCGGCTTTTCGCGAAAAGGAGAAAGGCAGCAATAGCCGACCACTTGCCCGTCCGCTTCGACGACGAGCAGCGGATGAGCTTCAGTGTGCTTGTGAAACCAGACTTCGCGCTGGGCCAAACTCTGCGGCTCCAGGTCGAAAGTTGCAGCCAGATGGGCAATCGCATGGTTGTAAATCGCCAGCATGGCAGGTAAATCGTCCAAAACAGCTTCCCTGATTTGCAGCAGCATGAATACCGACTCCTTCAAAATCAAACAGCGATTCCTCGCCTGTTCTACCGCAGCGCCTCGTACACATCCCGGAGATTGGTGTATCCGGCCTGCTGCGCTTTTGTCAAATACTTCGCCCACAGCGTCCCGGCGGCCACGGCGTCACAGTAGGCGTGGTGCCTGCGGGAGATCGGGATGTCGTGCTGGGCGCAGAGGGCGTCCAGCGAGCCGTTGCCGATCGGGTTGCTCAACAGCCGAATCAAAAGCATCGTGTCGAGCATCCGGTGAGTCAGCGGTCGTCGGCTCGTTTTCCAGAGGGCGGAGCGAAAAAATTCGCGCTCATGCCGGGAGTGATGGGCGACGAGCGGACGATCTCCGACGAAGCGGAAAAACCGCGAGAGAGCTTCCAACAGATCGGGCGCGTCCGCAGTCATATCGTCGGTAATCCCGGTCAGCGAGCGGACGTGGGGCGGGATCGTGCGCCCCGGATTGACCAGCGTGTAAAACGAATCTCCGAGCAGCAGCTTTTCCCCGCGCATCGCCACCGCGCCGATAGAGATGATCGCGTCTCCGTGATCGGGGTAAAAGCCGGTCGTCTCCAGGTCGACGACGACCACCTCCAGATCGGCAAGCGGTATGTTTTCGCTGGAATCGACGTGTCTTGCTTCCTTGGAGATGGAGCGAAGATAAGCCTGGTGCTGTTTGTCGTCGTCGCCAAGCCCCCACTTCCAGTCGCCCGGCACCCCTGCCATTCCGCGGTTCATGTTCCACAAGCGGCCGATGAAGTCCCATTTTGCCAAATGCGTCTCCTCCTATCCCCTGAAGGTGGACGGGAGCTTCGCCGTCATTTTTTGCAGGCGGATGGCGAGCTTCATCGCTTCACGCACCTGTGTGATGGAATCAGGCGACAGCTTGCTGAGCTTGATGTAGCTGTTGCTCGTGTAATGGCCGTCCTCCCAGTGCAAGAGGGCGGTCAGGCGCAGCCCCTGGATCAGCCGAAAATGCGCGGCTATTTCGTCGCAAAAGCTTTTGCTCCACACGCCTTTTTCCGCCAGCTCGCCCAGCCGCTCAAGCGTGGAGCTGACGAAGATGCCGTGCGCCAGGGCGAAATGCCGCACGCAGTTGACGATCGGCAAATAGACGCCGTACTTGATGTTGATGGCTCCGCGAAACCGCCCGGTGACCTCGGGCAGCACCCTTCCGAACAGGCCGAGCGGCACGCGGTAATGCAAAGTGTTGCTGACCAGCCGATCGAGCAAAAACGTATTCCCGGCCAAAAGCTGCCGGAAGCGGTCCAGGACAGGGGCGAAAATGGCCGATTCTCCGTACAGGACGCGCACGTCGCTTGCCAGCAGCAAATAGCGGGCGTTTTCCCAGACCGGGTGAGAGATCCATCTGTCCAACTGGTCGATCCATTGGTCGACGCTGCCGCGCCACTTCGGAGAGAGGCAGGTGACATTGCCCTGGCAAGGCGGATAGCCTGCTTCCTCCAGGCCGGAAACGATGGTCGCGGCCAGCAGTTGAAAATAGCCGTGAACCCGCTCCTGCTCGCTTTCGTTGAGGTGCTCGGGGATCGAGTAGACAAGCCCGTTGTCCTGGTCGCTGATGATGGCCTGCTCGAAGCGCCCGCCGCTGCCGAATTGCAAAAAGGCAAACGGGACGGGCGGCGTGCCGACACCTCTTTTAGCCAGAGCGTCTACGGCAAGCAGAACGCCCTGGCGGATAAGGTTGTCGTGAATCAAGTTCACTACGATTGAAAAAGGGGCCATCTCCCCTGCGCGGTTCAATTGGCGCAAGGGATCTGGGTCAAGCAATTGCTGGCGAAGTTGCGCGAGCTCGGCGAACGATTCCACCTGCCGGATACGCGCTACCTGCTCAGGTGAGAGTGTGAGAGGTGCCGCTTTGCTGGGACGCAGAGGGTCGAATGCGCTCGGGCTGCAGTAGTTCGGGATAACCGTATCCCCCGTGTTCGCTAAGGTCAAGGCCAACCACCTCTTCTTCTTCTGTGACTCGAAGTCCGATAGTCGCTTTCAGGATGGACAAAATGACGTACGCTACAACAAACACATAAGCCATGGAGCCTGCGAGGCCAAGCGCCTGTACACCGAGCTGGTGCAGCCCGCCGCCGTAAAACAGTCCGGCGCCGCCTACCCCGACTTTTTCCGCAAGCTCCGGCGTAGCGAACAGGCCAGTGGACAGCGTGCCCCAGATTCCGGCTACGCCGTGAACGGAAAAGGCGAAGACCGGATCGTCAATTCCCATGCGATCGAACCAGATGGAAGTATAGAATGTAAGAATACCTGACACTGCGCCGATCACGACGGCAGCCCACGGCTCGACGAATGCGCACGAAGCAGTGATGGCGACGAGAGCGGCCAGAACGCCGTTCAGCATGCTCGGGATGTCAGCTTTGCCCATGACGATCCAGGAAATGGCGAGGGCGGCGACAGCGCCTGCTGCTGTAGCGAGATTAGTCGTAACGGCGACATAGCCGAAAAAGCCGGAGGTGCTGCCGAGCGTGGAGCCTGCGTTGAAGCCGAACCAGCCGATCCACAGAAACAGCACGCCGAGCACGGAGTACACCTGGTTGTGGCCGGGGATCAAATTGGAGCTGCCGTCACGGTTGTATTTGCCGATGCGCGGCTTCAACAGAACGGTAGCGACGAGTGCGACGATGGCGCCTTGCAGATGGACAACCGTGGAGCCGGCGAAGTCTTGCATGCCGAGCTGGGCGAGCCAGCCTCCACCCCAGACCCAGTGGCCGACGACAGGATAGATGAGGACGGTAAACAATACGCTGAAAATAAAGTAAACGGACAGCTTGGCACGCTCGGCAAAACCGCCCCAGGCGATCGCCAGCGAAACCGCCGCGAAGGCGAGCTGGAAGAGGAAGAGAATCGAGATCGGAACCGTAGCGGCAGAGAAGGCGGAGAAAGCGTCCTTTTGCAAGCCGTCGAAGAAAAAGCCGGATAAGCCGATGAAGGAGTTGCCGTCACCAAAAGTCAGACCGAAGCCGAACGCCCAAAAGGCGATGGAGCAAATGCCGAAGGTGAGGACGGTTTTGCCTGCGACGTGGCCTGCGTTTTTCATCCGGGTCGATCCGGCCTCAAGCAAGGCAAACCCTACTTGCATGAGAATGACCAAAATGGCCGAGACCATGACCCATGTGGCATCAATGGCGGACGATAGATCAGTGAGAGTCGGTTCCATTCATTCCACTCCTTTTATGTCAGGTATTCTGACATTCATTTTATTTATGTCAGATTATATGACACGTAAAAACGGAATGCAATTCTTTTTTCACAAAGAAACAGAAAACACCAATCCTTCTGTCTACACAGAGGCGGATTGGTGTTGTTGGCGCGAATTTCGTTGGTCGATAAAAAATCCTGTCGCAGACATCGCGGCGAGAAACAGCCCGCTGATGAAAAAGAGCTGTTCTACTGGCCAGCTTCCCAGCCAGATGGCGCCAAGGCTGCTCGACAGCATCGAGAAGAACGTAAAGATCAGCATGTTGATCGCAAAAATTTTGCCTGTGCTGCTGCTGGCGGCCTTGATCTGGATCGCCGTGACGGTCGGGATGCCGATGAACGGTCCGCCGACCCCGGCTACGGCTGCTCCGAGAAAAGCGAGCCAATGCACCGTGCCTCCTGTGGCGAGCAGGAGAAAGCCACCCGCTTGCAGCGTCCACCCGATGAGAATGACCAGCAAGTAGCGCGTATAGTACGCCCGCGACATGTACAGGCTGCCGAGCAGGTTGCCTACGCCGTAAAAGCCCATCAGCATCGCCAGCGTACTCCCGTCCCCTTGCTGGATGCGTTCCGCGAGAAAAGGAAAGCCGACACTGTAGCACACCTGCCAGACGAGAAAGCCCATATTGCTAAACAGCAAGACCAGGAGCAGCAGTCGGCTTTTGCGCAATTCCCGCACCCCTTCTGCAATGTCGCGCACGTACTGGCCGGGAGTCATTTTCGCTGCGGAGGCTGTCGCCTGATCGTGCAGGGAGACGCGAAGCGTATACAAGAAAACGACAGAGAGCATGTAGCTGGCGGCATTGACGAAAAACAGGGTGGAGAGCGGCACGGCTGCGGCAATCAGCCCGATCGTCATCGGCGCTGCAATCCGGACGGTGCGAAAGGTCGTGTCCAAAATCGCGTTTGCCCGCCCCAGTTGTTCAACCGAAACGACAGACTTGAGCGCAACTGTGCGTGCGGGCTGAAACAGGCTGGAAAACAGCCCGAGCAAAAATTGCGCCACGAGAAAAAAGGCAAACTGCTCGATGCCCATAGCAGCCATGATCCCGACGCCGATCGCTACAAATATGCGGGCGACGTCAGCGCCGACCATCAGCAGGCGGGGGCTGTACCGATCCGCAAGCACGCCGCCGATCAGGTAAAAAAGCAGTCCGGCCACCATTTCCGGGATCGCTAGCAGGCTGAGTGCCGTTCCCGACTTGGTCGCCTGCAGCAAATACCAGAGCAGGGCGAAGCTGTAGCATTGATCTCCGACGTTGGCTGTCAATTGCGCCAGCCACAGCTTCAAAAACGAGCGGTTTTTCCATAAGACCGAGGATGAGTCCACGTGTAATCTCTCCGTCATGGTACGTAGTCAAAAGATTTTGATCTAAGCGTAGCAAGGCGAAGAGGGAAAGTAAAGAAGCGATCAGACGATTGGCTGTCCGTTTCAACCAGAGGCGCGCTCCGTTCATGAAAAACGGCTTCCGGAAAGAAGCCGCTGAAAAAATTTACCCTTGGGTGCTGTTGTTTTGCTCGTTGTGCTGCTGTTGTCGGGAAGAGCCTTGGTTGTTGTCGGTATGCGTGTCGTCCGCAACGGTGCTGCTGGTCAGTCCGGCTACAGCCAAACCTTTCTGGTTCAAGTTTTTCGCGCTTTTGAACTTGGACATGGTGCTTCCCCCTTCATCATCTGGCTTCTGTTTTACGATGCCTAGCCAGCGGCAGAAGTAATCGTCCCACATTTTCCCGCAGAGCGGCTGTCTATGTGGAAGCGTAAGATATACTATAGAGAAAAGAGGTTTGTGTAAAAAAGGAGGGGATGGCATGGGAGGATGTGTCATTATCGTGGAAGGGAAGACAGACAAGGAGCAACTGCTCCGCGTACTGGCAGAGCCTGTGACCATCTACTGCACATACGGCTCCTACAGCCAGGAAAAAGGCGAGCAGCTTTTGGCGCAAGCGGAATCGGCAGACGAAGTGTACCTGTTTACCGATGAAGATGACAGCGGCAAAAAACTGCGGGCGAGCTTGTCCGACGATTTCCCGCACGCTGTGCATCTCTACACCCCGAAAATGTACAGGGAAGTGGCGAGCACGCCGTTGCCTGTGTTGGCTGAAATATTGGAGCGGGCCGGATTTGCCGTGGTAAACCTCGATTCCTGATGCTGGAAAGCCGTCAGGGGATAAAACACCTCGCCATCGGCTATAACAGTAGTAGATGGATTGGTGGAGGTGCAAGGCAATTGCGCGGCTTGATGACCTTTTTAAATCGCATGAACATCCTGATGTGGCTGCTGGGCATTTTCATTGCTCATGCGCTGCTCTATCTCGCGCTGGGTACAGCGACCTGGCTGGCGACGTCCCTCTTGGCTACCGCCTTCTACGGCATTATTTTGCTCGTAGGCAAACTGGTCGCCAGCCGTTACCCTGACAAGGAAGAAAGCAGATGAAAAGCCGGCTTTGGCGCAGCCGGCTTTTTCCTTTTTCCACTTTTCTCCTGACTACCAGCCGAAAAACTGGAGGGCGAGAATCAAAGCGCCCAATACCCAGACGTAGACAGCGAAGCCCTTCATCGAGCCTGTGCTGATAATTTTCAGCATCCAGCGAATGGCGACGTACCCGGCCAGTCCGGCACACATCGTTCCGACGAGCATCGGGATGAGCAGCGCGGTATCGAGCGGGGCAGCCGCCAGCTTGGCTGTTTGCAGCACGCATGCCCCCAAGATGGCAGGCAAGGAAATCAAAAAAGAAAAGCGCGCGGCGTCGGCGCGGTCGATTCCGCGCATGAGCGCTCCGGCGATCGTCAGCCCCGAACGGGAAATCGCGGGCAAGATCGCAGCCCCTTGCAGCGTGCCGATGATGAGCGCATCCGTGTAGCGAATGTCGTCGAATTTGCGCTCGCCCCGTCGCATGGATTCAACGGCCCACAAAATGGCGCCCGTGGCGAGAAACTCCCAGCCGATGGTGATTCCGGTGCGCGAAATCTCCTCGAAGTAGTCTTCGAACAAAAGCCCGATCGCCGCCGTAGGAATCGTGCCGACGACGAGCAGCTTCGTCAGCTTGGAAAACGGGTTTAAGACGATGTAGCGAATCTGCGGCCAAAATACAATCACGACAGCGATCAGCGTCCCGAAATGCAGCATCGTGTCGAAGAGCAGACCGACTTCCTGCATGCCGAACAGCTTTCTGAACAAGACGAGATGGCCTGTACTGGAGATCGGCAAAAACTCCGTCAATCCCTGGACGATTCCGAGGAAAATATGTTCCAAGAGAACGAGCATGGACATAGGTCACTCCTGTCTGTTGGCAAAATGAAACCGGGTACAAGCCGGGCCTTACTGTCATATGTATGTTCACGGAGACAAGACTTGCCTTTTGGGGGCGGCCTGAGCAAAAAAAGTTGTGGTATTTTCCCGGCCGGGATGGGTATAGTTAGTGTGCATATAGGAAGAGAGTGAGGAAGAAACAACCATGCACAAAAAGAAAAAACGCGAGCCGCAGTTGGCTGCGACGGGAAGCCTGCAGGCGGGCATGACGCTTACCATGACAGTGGCGCGCAAAACGGAGATCGGCTATTTTTTGCGCGAGGGCAACGATGAAGTGTTTTTGCATGAAAAGGAAGCGCATGAGCGTCTGCATGTAGACGATGAAGTAGAAGTGTTTTTGTACCACGACCACGAAAATCGGCTGGCAGCGACGATGGACATGCCTTATGTCAGCATGGGAGAGTACGGCTGGCTGGAGGTCGTGGATGTATCGCCGCGGATGGGCGTGTTTTTGGACAACGGGATCAAAAAAGATTTGCTGCTGTTTGTCGATGACCTGCCAAAGCTCGCCGATGAATGGCCGCGCCCGCGCGATCAAATATTGGTGACATTGAAGCAGGACAAGCTCGGACGGCTGCTCGCCAAGCCTGTAACCGAAGCGGAAGTGACGAAAATCGCCGTGCCCGCTGACGAAAGCATGCGAAACAAGCAGGTGGAAGGTACCGTCTACAAGGTCATTGCAGCAGGGGCGTTTTTGCTGACAGAGGACGACCATATTTTGTTTATCCACCGCGACGAGATGGTAGGCCGCCTGCGCTTGGGCCAGACGATTCGCTGCCGCATCAGCTACGTGCGCGAAGACGGGCGGCTGAACGGCTCGATGAAGGAGCGCAAGGAAGTGCAGTACGGCGAGGATGCGGACAAGCTCTTGCGCTATTTGATTAATCGTGACGGGGCCATGCCTTACACGGACAGTACGGAAGCTGATATCATCCGCGAAAAATTCCAGATGAGCAAGTCCAGCTTCAAACGGGCGCTCGGCAAGCTCATGAAGGAGCGCCGCGTGGAACAGGTTGACGGCTGGACGAAAATCATCCGCCGCGACGACGAAAAATAAACAAATCCCTCCCCCGCGCCCTTTGCTTGCTGCAAGCATAGGGGACGCGCCGGGAGGGATTTTTCAATTTAGCATGGGAAGCATGCGCGAAAGCCGTCCGGCTAGGGAGTGACTTGCACCTGCTGCTTTTGCTTGCGGCTTTTGTAGTAGGAGAAGCAAAAACCGAGCGCGAGCAGGATGAAGCCAGGAATGTCAGTCGCGAGGCCGGGAATGACGGCAAGCACACCTCCGGCGACCGCGAGCAGCCGCTCCAGCAGATTCATTTTTGCCATCCAGTATCCGATCAGCCCTGCCCCGACCCCGATCATGCCGACGGTAGAAGTAAACATCACCCAGAGCGACTCGGTAAAAGTCGTATCAATCAGCAAAAGCGCAGGCGAGACGACGAAAATATAAGGAGCCATGAAGGCGGCGATGGCAAGTCGGGTGGACTCCACTCCGGTGAGAATCGGCTTGGACTTGGCGATGCCCGATGCGGCGAAGGCGGCCAGCGCGACAGGCGGCGTAATGTCAGCCACGATCCCGAAGTAAAACGTGAACATATGAGCGGCGATCGCGGGCACGCCCAACTGGATCAGCGCGGGAGCGGCAATGGTTGAGGTGATGATGTAGTTCGCGGTAGTCGGCGTCCCCATGCCCAAGATCAAGGAAGCGATCATCGTGAAAAACAGCGTGAGGAACAATTGCCCGCCTGCCAGGTCGATCAGTCCGTTCGCCAGCTTGAGCCCGATGCCCGTCAGCGTGATCGTACCGACGATGATTCCCGCGCAAGCCGTCGCCGCCACGACGCCGAGAGCGACGCGGGCGCCAGAGGCGAGCGCTTCGAGGATGTCGGCAACCGACATGCGCGTCTCTTTGCGAAAAGCGCCGACTGCGACGGTTGAGACGATTCCGATGATGGCGGAGTTTTCGGCGGAAATATTCATCATCAAGGCGGCGATGATAATGGCGATCGGCAGGAGTAGATACATTTTTTTCAGCACGGCTTTTTTGTCGGGCAGCTCTTCCTGTGTCAAGCCGCGCAGGCCGAGCCGCTTCGCTTCGAAGTGCGTCATGATCCAGATGCCCACGAAAAACAGGATCGCGGGCAAAGCCGCGGATTTGGCAATCTCCAGGTACGACACGCCGATGAACTCCGCCATCAGAAAGGCGGCGGCCCCCATGACGGGCGGCATAATCTGTCCGCCTGTGGAAGAGGACGCTTCGACGGCTGCGGCAAATTCCGAGCGGTAGCCGAGCCGCTTCATCATCGGGATGGTGAAGGCGCCAGAGGTGACGACATTGGCGACGGAGCTGCCGCTGATCGTCCCTTGCAAGGCGCTGGAAAACACCGCTACCTTGGCCGGGCCGCCGATTCGTCTGCCGGCAATGACGAGCGACAAATCGTTGAAATACTCGCCTACCCCTGTCTTTTCCAGAAACGCGCCGAACAGCACGAACAGGAAAATGAACGTCGACGAGACGGCGAGCGGCGTGCCCAATATCCCTTCCAACGTGTAGTAGCTGTGGCCGATAATCCGGTCGAGGTCGCTGCCGCGATGCTGCAAAAAGCCCGGCATGTACGGGCCGAGATACGTGTAGACGAGAAAAATGACGGCGATCAGGGTGATCGGGATGCCGACCACGCGGCGCGCCGCTTCCAGCACGAGCAGGATGGCGATTCCGCCTACAGCCATGTCCAATGTCGTGTAGTTGCCCGTCCGCGTGACCAGTCCCTCATAATCAAACACCCAGTACATCGTGACGGCTACGCCCAGGAGAGCGAGAACGATGTTGACGAGCCCGACCTTTCCTTTGTCGCCCTTGGCGGTTCCTGAGTAGAGCAGGTAGACGAGACAAAGTCCAAACGCCAGATGGATCGGCCGATGGATTTGCGGCGGGAGGACGAGGAAAAGCGTGCTTGCAAGCTGGTAGAGGGAAAAGAGGACCAACAGGCAAAAGGTGATCCATTTCATCGGCCCGGCGAGCTGGCGTGTGGCGGATTCCTTGTCGTATTGCGCGATGAGTTTTTCCACTTCCTGCTGGTTGATGTTCGTTGTACTCATTCGTAACCTCCTAACTCGCTTAAAATGGATCGCTTTTCCGCCTGAATGACGACAGCCTCTCCGGGCTTGCCAATCGAGCGAAGCGGCAGCTCTTGTCCGGCGAAAAGCAACGTATGATTCGCCCGAACCTGTCCGATAAACAGATGGAGCGCGGGGAAGGCGCGGTGCATGTTGCGCACTTCGAACTGTCCGTCTGCGAGCGCCAGCTCCTCGCCTGCGGCCAGTTCGTTTTCCATGCCAATGCCGTAGTCGTGAAAGCGGAGCTTAACGAGGACAATCTGCCCGGCTTCCAGACGATAGCGCTCTTCGACGGTAGAACGATGAATAGAATGAGTCCAGCGAATGCCGAAGGAGCCGTCCTGCGCGATGCGGTGGCTCCAGAGAACTTCGTTGCTCGTGCTGTCGCGCACCACCAAGACGGGAAAAAGCGGGATGACAGCGACGATGACGAGCAAAAGCAAAGCCAGGAAGGAGAAAAGGCGGAACAGATTCCGCCTCTCTCCAAAAGCCGCAGACCGGATTGCAGCCATACGCTGTTACTTCACGCCTTTTTCGTCAAAGTACTTTTTCGCCCCGGGATGGATCGGAATGCTGACGCCGCTGAGCACGCTGTCGAGCTTGATCTCCTTGGCCTTGGCGTGGCCGAGCTTGTCGGTGTTATCGAAAATCGCCTTTGTCACCTTGTACACGAGGTCTTCGTCGAGATCGGAGCGGATCAGCAGCATGGATTTGACGGACACGGTCGTGACTTCCTCGGGAACGGTCTGGTACGTATTCGCAGGAACGGTTGTTTTGACGTAGTAAGGGTATTTGGCGATAATCGCGTCGATCTTGTCGTTGTCGATCGGAATGATTTTCACGCCTGTCGTGGCAGCCAGCTCGGTGATGGCGGCAGTTGGAGTCCCGGCAGTCTGGAACGCGGCGTCGAGCTTGCCGTCCTGGATCGCCTTGGCCGAGTCGGCAAACGAGAGCCGCTGCAACTGCGTATCGTCGAATGTCAGCCCGTACGCCTCCAAAATTTGCTGGGCGTTGATCTCCGTACCGCTGCCCGGAGCGCCGACAGAGACGCGCTTTCCTTTCAGATCGGCTACGCTTTTGATGTTGCTGTCAGCCGAGACGACGATCTGAATCGTCTCGTCGTACAGAGCGCCCAAAGCCTGGAACGAATCTATTTTGCCATCTTGCTGAAACATGTTCGTTCCCGCTGCGGCGTATTCGGCGATGTCGTTTTGCGTAAAGGCGATATCCGCTTTTTTGTCGCGAAGCAGCCGGATGTTCTCGGCAGAGGCGCCCGTAGCCTGCGCTGTGGCTGTCACGCCGGCGTTTTTCGTGATATGGTCGGCCATTCCGCCGCCGAGCGGATAGTACGTGCCGCCTGTGCCGCCTGTCGCGATCACCAGTTGCTGGCTGCCGCCGCCACATGCGGTCATCCAGGCCATGGAGAGAAGCAAGATGAGCGAGAAGAGAACAGAACGCTTTTTCAAAAACAATTCACACTTGTCAGAAAATTATGTATATATCGCTCATTACGAATTGTAAGGGGACGACTAGAAAAAACTACAATAACCTATAGAAAAATATAGTAAAATAGGAAAGGCAGTGCTTCCCCATCTTCGTCTTGTGCAGAACAGATTGGATCAGGGTAATTATCTTTTTATTTTGAAAAATTATGCTTGCCGCCATCTTTGTCAGTCCTGGTTTTTCGTACGGTGTTTTTGTATCGACTTTCGCTCTTTCACGTTAATACGCTGCATCATCGGCCATGCACAAGAAAAATACCCGCGACGGTTTGCCAGTCGCGAGTCTGATTCGAAAAAGGGGTGGACGGATGCGCTACTTCATCGTGGACGACGATGCTGCTGTGCGATTCATGCTCGCTCAAATCGTTGAAGATGCCGATTTGGGAGAGGTGTGCGGGGAAGCGGAGGACGGCTCCCTCGTTGACCATGATTTTTTGAGTTGGAAGCAGGTGGACATTTTACTGATCGACATGCTGATGCCCAAGCGGGATGGCATCGAGACGATCCGGCAGTTGAACCGCTACACGGGAAAAATCGTCATGATCTCGCAGATCGAGTCGAAAGAGCTGATCGCGGAGGCGTATTCGCTCGGGATTGAATACTACGTGACGAAGCCTGTGAATCGGCTGGAGGTCATCAGCGTATTGCAAAAGGTGCGGGAGCGAATCTTGCTGCAGCAATCCATCGAGGGCATCCAGCGCACCCTGCATGTATTGTCTGCGCAGACGGCTTTCACGCGGCCTGTCGAGCACGCCTATTCGGAGCGGAGCATTTTGTCTTCGGCCACCTTTCTTTTGACCGAGCTTGGCGTCATCAGCGAAAAAGGGAGCAAAGATTTGCTGGCGATGATGGAAATTTTGCATCGCTTCGAAAAGGACAACGGCACCGAGGCGAAGCTCCCTTCGCTGCGCGACATGTTCGCCGCCGTGGCGGAGCGCAAGCTGGGAACAGGAGCGGCTGCCTTGATCCAGAAAGAGAGCAAAGCAGCCGAGCAGCGAGTGCGAAGAGTGATCTATCAAGCTTTGACGCACCTCGCCTCTCTCGGGCTGACCGATTTTGGCCACCCGAAGTTTGAAAGCTACGCGGCCCTGTTTTTTGATTTCACGGAAGTCCGCAAGCGCATGCGCGAGCTGGAAAACCAGGTGGAAATGTCGATTCCTCCCACCCGCATTCACACGAAAAAATTCATCTACGTCCTCTACATGGAAGCAAAAAGAAGGCTAGGGGTATTGCAAGGGTGACTTTTGGAGTGCGCATGCAAATGTGGTAAGATATTTCTATTGTTGTTTTGGGAGGGAAGCATGTGAGCGAACTACGCAATCCATGGCAGTTACTATATCGGGTCTATCGTCATGTTCAGCCTGTTCTGGAGCGGGAGTTTGCAGCCTGGTACGAGCGAGCCCAGGCGATTCCCAACCCGGAGCTCAGGAAGCAGGCGCAGGACAGCATGAACTCCAAAAAATTTCATTGCCAGGGAGGATGCGTCTACGCCGCGCAGGTCATCCCGTACGTGGAGACGATCGTGCCGTTGATCGTCGCTTACCAGACGATCAGCGACTATCTGGACAATTTGTGCGATCGCAGCACTTCACTGGACCCAAAAGACTTTCGGCAACTGCATTTCTCGATGCAGGATGCGCTGACACCTGGAGCGCCGTTGCGCGATTACTACCAATACCGCGAGGACAAGGATGACGGAGGCTTTTTGGCCGGATTGGTGCAAACCTGTCAGCGGTATGCAGCACAGTTGCCCGCTTACAGCAAGATTCAGCCGCAAGTGCTCGTCTTTTCCTGTTTGTACAGCGATCTGCAAGTGCACAAGCACATCGCCCAGCATTTGCGCGAGGGCGAGCTTTTGGCCTGGTGGGATGAGTACAAGGAGCGATACGACTATTTGCAATGGCAGGAGTTTGCGGCGGTAACAGGCTCGACGATCGGGATTTTTGCCCTGTTTTGCCTGGCGACAGAGGACGATGTCAGCGAGGAGACGATCAACACGGTCAGCGAGGCTTATTTTCCGTGGCTTTGCGGATTACATATACTGCTGGATTACTTGATTGACCTGGAGGAAGACAGACTGGGCGGGGACTTGAACTTCGTAAGCTACTACGATTCCGAGCAGGTGGCGACGGAGCGCTTGCAATTTTTCATTAAACAAGCAAAGGCAAGCGTTAAACGCTTGCCAAATCCTGCATTTCACCGTATGATCGTGGACGGGCTGGTCGCATTTTATCTGGCTGATCGCAAAGTAAACCGCAGTCAGCCACACATTTATACTATCGCTAGACAACTGCTGAAACAGGCAAAAGGTTTGCCATCTGTTCTGTTTTACGTGAACAGCCTGCTTGTACGGCGATAACGGAGAAGAGGTTAGCGCATATGCTTGCGCTTGTACGAAAAGCCAAATCCCATCAATGAGAAGGCAACAACGATACAACCAAGGATGCCGAGGGGGCTTTTTTCCCCGATGGAAATGCCAACTCCGATGAGACAGGCGGTTACGCAAAATGCCAAAGCCAGTGTTACCATTTGATAACGATTCATCGGTTTGTAACCTCCTATCTGTCAATGTTCCCATTATACCTTATTTTCCGCGAAAAGCATCAAGGGAAAGATTCCGGAAAACCTAGTAAATTACTGTACGAAGTGGTGGAGAACGTAGATGGAAAGCATTATACAAATTAGAAAAGGGAATCAATTGGTGGAAGGCCATGTGACATATGAAGAAGGAGACTTGATCGAAGCGGTTTTCCCCCGTCACCTGGAAGTGACTGTCGGCGATCAGATTCCTTGCTTGTTGACCGCTGATTATGAAACCATCAGCAATTTTGATGCCGTCGTGGTGGCGAAGGACAAAAATCGGCTGTTTTTGTTCCATTCGCCTACGATCAGCGAGTTCCGCGAGCAGCGTAGGCGCTATCCCCGCTTCGACATGGAGGTAAAAGGCTGGGTGCAATATCCGACTCAGGAGCCGGATTCGTTTTTTTCCGTGTACAGTCAAATGGCCTATTTGGTGAACTTGAGCCTTGGAGGACTGGCGTTTCGGGCAGACAAGCCCGTCCCGATCGACCAGGCCATTGTGTTTTCTTTTGAGCTGTACGGACGAAACAGGCCGGACGGGGTAGTAAAGGCAGAGCTGCAAGTCATTCACGAACGGATTGAAGGCCCCCACTACTTTTACGGCTGCACGATCAAAGCAATCACGGCCCGGCATTTCCACAATTTGCGCAAGTACATTTTGCACAGGCAAATCGAGGAACGCAGGCAAGTGAAAATCGAATAATTTTTTCGCGAATTGGTCAACGGGACCAATTTTTTTTTGCAATCAGGCCGCTTCGTTAGAAATGATTGGGGTAGTGGCGATGGGGGCGTCTTCGGATTTAGGGGGCAGGTTTTTTGTTCAGCAAAAAGAGGAACAAAAACGTTGGCTCGCGAAGCTTTGTCTGTATAACGTCATTTTCATTCTGATCTCTCAGTCTTTTGTCCGTTTTGAAGTGTCCGTTCAATTGCTTGCCGTCATCGTGCTGCATGGGAGCGGGCGGCTGTTGGCACGGAACAAGTTCTCTTGTCCATGTGGGAGCCGATGTACGCAAAGCGGTTCGGCCATCACAGGCAGTTTGTTTGCTGGCGAGGCTCTTTTGCCCGGGCTGGACAAGCGCCGGACGAACGAATCCGAGCGAAAATGCTGCCTGATTCGCACTGGATCAAACCCAAAGGAGGGATGGCATGAAAAGAATCGCGAGGTGGTACAGCTCCGAGCACGGCCCGTCGGCGCACGATGAACTGAACCGGATCGAGCCAAAAGGAAACTACGGCTGGCCCGCGATCACGGGCGATCAGGAGCAGCAAGGGATGCGAACTCCGATCTGGCAAAGCAAAGACGAGACATGGGCACCGTCTGGCATGGCTTTTGTCCGCCAAGGGCCGTGGGCAGGGCAGTTGCTCATTGCGAACTTGCGCGGTCAGCAACTATTGCGCGTGAAGCTGGACCCTGGCCGCGCCGATGCCGTCACAGAGGCGTCCACGATTTTTGCCAATGAGCTAGGACGCCTGCGCGATGTTGTGGAAGGCCCGGATGGATCGCTCTACCTTTTGACCAACAACCGCGATGGGCGCGGCGAGCCGAGAGACGGGGATGACCGGATCATCCGGCTTGTTTTGCAGCAGCCGTAGCGGCAGTGTCTGCGTCGCGCTTGCCCCAAATCCAGCGCTGCAAAAGAATCGCCCCGCCGCCGACAGCCCCGACCAGCGAGCCGACCCACAAAAAGGCTTGCGCCGGCCCGAGCCAGGTCATCAGTGCGCCGCCCAGTAACGGCGCCACAATAAACGTCGCGCTGGACAGCGAATCAATAATGCCCCTGACTCGGCCGAGTGCGTGCGTGGGCGTTTCTTTTTGCACGAGGTAGTTGGTGCCGACCGAAGTCAGTCCCGTACCGATGCCAGCGAGCAGCGAAGCCGCCAGCAGCCAGTGGATGCCGCCGCCCGGCTGGAACAGGCCGATCCAGGCAAAGCACGCGCCGATCAAAAGCACGCCGCCCCCAAGCACCCAGCCGAACGAGCGAATCGTTTTGCGCCGATGCAGCCAGGTGATCGTGAGCAAGGCCCCAAGCCCGATCACACTGACGGAATACCCGACGACCTCCGGATGCCCCGGCACTTTTTCCCTGAACACGACAGGTAACTGCGCGTCCGCAAGCTGAATCGCCATCATCGCCAGCAAGGAAAAAAGCGAGCTAAACAGCAAGACGCGGTTTTGCAAAAACACGGCCCAGCCTTCCTGCCAGGCGAGGCGAAACGGAATCGTTTTTTCCCACGAAGCGGGGCGGGGGAGCTTTTTCTCCACGTGGCGAATGGTCAAAAGCAAGACGGCGGAGAGCAGGTAGCTCACGGCATTGATGATGAGGCAGAGCGCTGGTGTCACCATGGCGGCGACCATCCCGCCGATCAGTGGACCGATCAGCTTGCCGCTTTGGAAAACGGCTCCGTTCAGCGAGGTCGCCTGAAGCAGTTGCTCCGGTGCGACGATTTGCCGCGTCAAGGTTTGCTGAGCCGGATCGTTGAAGACGGAAGCGCAGGAGCGCAAGGCGATGACGAGCAGAAACCAGAGCGGATCAGGCATGGCGAGCAACAGCAGGGTGAGGCTCGCCTGAATCAGATTTGCCGCGATCATCATGCGTACTTTATGGACACGATCGGCCAGCACCCCGGCGAATTGTCCGAGCAAAATGCCGGGAGCCGCATACGCAATCGGCAAAAGCGCCATCGTCATCGGATCGGCATGCCAGACGTAGCCCAGGAAGATGGCGACCGCGATAAAGTCGAACCAGTCCCCTAGCGTAGACAGCCCGTAAGCGAAAAGCAGCGTGCGAAACGTCTTGTTTTCGGTAAGCAAAAAAATCCCTCCATCGCTTCGAACTGATTCGATGATAAAAGGGATTTGTCAGAGGCGTATCATAAGAGGGCAGAAAGCTTGTGGACGACCGACTTTTTCAAATGCTCGAACTGGTACTGCACAGCCAAGTCGTGCCACATTTTTTCGTAGCGGCTCTGCCATTTGGCATCGCAAGGGACGTGGCGGAAAAACAGCAGGATGTTGTGCACCGCGTAGATCAGGTGCGGGACAAACTGGGTGGCCCGGATGACTTCGACTCCTTCATCCACCAGCCGCCGCGCTTTGGCGATCTCCTGCTGGCGATACTGGCAAAGCCCTTGCAGCAGCTTGAAGCTGCCCACCTCACGCTGCATCGGCAGCCTGTGCAGGATGGCAAATGCTTGCTGCAGCAGCCCCTCGGCTTTTTCGACCGATCCGGACAGCAGCGCAAGCCATGTTTCGCCCGCCAGCAAAAACAAGGTAAAGCTGTCCGAATCCATCTGCTCGACGATCGTCCGGGCGTGCGCGACCTGCTTTTGCGCCAGCTCCCACTCCCCCATGTTGGCATACAGGGCGACTGCGTTGATTTGCAGCTCATCCTGAAAAATTTGCGGCATGGACGCCTGATGTTTGACGATGGTCTGGAACAGCTTGGCGGTTTGCTCTGCATCCATTTCGGTCATGTGATACAGGTGAAAAAGATAAAACAGCTTTTCCGACAGGGGCGTGTCGTCGTCTGCGACAAACCAGGCAAAGTCGCCCGTGACAAAGCGGATGTAGATGGCGTAAAAAGGGTCCAACTGAAAGCCGAGCACTTCCTGGTTGGCCGCGAGAGTTTGCAGGGCCGCGCCCATCCCCATGCCGTGATAGGCGGACAGCATCGTGCGGATACTTTCCGAAAAGTCCTGCTTCCAGGCATGCAACTGGGGCGGCTGATGCTGCTTCCAGCTCAGCCGGTAGCCGACTCCCCGCACTGTGTCGATCGTGAACAGGTGCGACCATTTTTGCAGCTTTTTGCGCAGCCGGTAAATGTGGTCGTCAATCGTGCGGTCAGTCGGGTCCTCCAGCGGCCATACGGCGTCGAGCAGGCTTTCCCGGGAAAAGCTCCGGTTTTTCCACGTGTACAAATATTTCAGCAAAGCGTATTCCTTCGGCAAAAGCACAATGCCTTCCCCACCGTAGCGAACTTCCAGCTTGTCATCCTCCCAGGCGATCAATTCCATCTGAACGACTCCCCATCAAGACCGTATTTCTTCATCTTATTGTAAAGAGTGCCGCGCGAAATGCCGAGCAGCTCGGCAGCCGCCTTTTTGTTGCCGTACGTGCGCTCCAGAGCGGCGATGACCCGTTCTTTTTCCGTTGGTCCTGCCGGATGGTGCAGGGCAAGCGGAGTGGCCGGGGCCGGATGCAACGCAGCAGGCGCTGTGTACGCACCGCCCAGCGAGGCGAAGGAAGCAGGGGCAATCGGTTCGGGCTGGGAGCGGATGACGCTTGGCAAATGCTCCGGCGAGATGACGCCGTTTTCTTGCAGGATCGACAGCCGTTCGATGACATTGCGCAATTGCCGGATGTTTCCGGGCCAACTGTAGTCGTACAGCGCCTGCATGACTTCGGACGGGATGCGGGGGACGGCTTGCTCGTGCGCGACGGAATACTCGTGGATGAAAATTTGCACCAGCTCCGGCAAATCTTCGCGCCGCGCACGCAGCGGAGGAATCTCCAGCGAAAACACGTTGAGCCGATAGTACAGGTCTTCGCGGAATCGTCCGTCGGCCACCATCTGCTCAAGCTGGCGGTTGGTCGCTGCGATGATCCGGGTATTGACGGTGATCGGCTCGGTTCCGCCTACGCGGTAAAACTGCCGCTCTTGCAGGGCGCGAAGCAGCTTGACCTGCAACTCCAGGGGCAGCTCGCCGATTTCGTCGAGGAAAAGCGTGCCGCCATGCGCCAGCTCCAGCTTGCCGGGCTTGCCTTTTTTCTCCGCCCCCGTAAAAGCTCCGCCCTGATAGCCGAACAGCTCGCTTTCGAACAAGGCAGCCGGAATCGCTCCGCAGTTAATCGCGACAAACGGCTTTTCCCGCCGCCGACTGGCCTGGTGGATCGCTTTGGCAAACAATTCTTTGCCTACGCCGCTCTCGCCGTAGATCAGCACGGTGGCATCGGTCTGCGCGACTTTTTTGGCCGAACTGATGGCAGACTGGATGGGGGCAGAATGCCCTTTGATCGCGTAAAAAGGGTCGTCGGCCGCCTGGAACCTGCTCATTTCCTGCTGCAGATTGTGCAAGTGTGCGGTCGTGTGCGCCAACTCTTCATTCAGGCGGACAAGCTCCGTAATATCTTGCTCGATGGAGATCGCCCCGATGATCTGCCCCCCCTGGCGAATCGGGGCGGCGTTAATCAGGACGTGGCTGTCTGGACGGGGAATGTGGTAAACCCGTTGGACTGACGTGCCTTGGCGTAAGGCGTCGAGGAGCCGGATGGACTCGCTGGCAAAATGCTCGTCGAGTGAAGTGCCCAGCACTTGCGCCCGGTCGATCTCATAAATCGTTTCCGCTGCCCGGTTCCAGTACTGGACGATGTTGTTGGAGTCCACAATCGTAATCGCTTCGCTCATCGTATCCATCAAGGTGCTGAGCAAAACAGACTGGTTTTGGGCCAGGTTGGCAAATGCCTCCAGTAGTTGCTGGGGCAAAACAATCCCTGTTGCACGTCCTGCTTCATCGACAACTGCCAGCGTGGGCAAATGGGCGGAAGCGAGCGCCTGACGGATTTGCCCCAGGCATTGCGCAAGCGTAGCTGTCCGGGGGACGACAAGCACCTTTACGGCACGCTCGCCTTCTTGCCACACACCTTCTTTTTCGCCTTCGCGTATTTTGACATCGACAGGATTCACGGGAGCGGCCAAGTCAGAGACAACACTATCCATTGAAAAGAGAGGTTTCAAATCGTCACTTCCTATCCACACTAACAGGTAAAAGGAACTGGCTCTTGCCTGCTGCGAATCGTATCTAATCAGAAGTGTACAAGGATAGACACGAAATGTACATATGTGTTGAAAAGTATGTACAGCATTCGTGTTCCGTAACCATTGGCAAAGTCAAATATAGCTTACCAGGATGTGTTGGCATGGTTCATGCTAGTACAAATGACGCAGAGTACGTTGAGGAGGAGACAGTCAACGATGGAACAAGCCATGAAAGATTTTTTCTTATTTTTATCCAAAAACAAAGCACTGAACGCGGCTGCTAAAAAATGGGGCCTGCGCTTCGGGGCCGGCCGCTTTGTATCCGGTGTCACGATTGCAGAAGCCATCGCCGCCGTTCGCAAACTGAACCAGCAAGGTCTTGTGTGCACGCTCGACCATCTGGGGGAATTTGTTTTCAGCCTGGAAGAAGCAAACGAGTCTGCTGACTACTGCATCAAAACGTTGGAAGCGATTCACCAGTCCGGCGTAGACTGCAACCTGTCGCTGAAAATGACCTCGCTCGGCCTGGACATCAGCCGTGAGCTGTGCATGACCAACATGCGCCGCATTCTCGACTCGGCGAAGAAAAACGGCAACATTTTCGTGCGGATCGACATGGAAGACTACGCACACAACCATGTAACGATGGAAATTTTGAACGAGCTGCTGGAAGAATACGAAAACGTGGGAACCGTGATTCAGGCGTATTTGTACAAGGCATCCGACGACATCGACAGCCTGAAGGACAAAAAGGTGAACTTCCGTCTGGTAAAAGGCGCTTACAAGGAGTCGCCGGAAGTAGCGTACCCGAACAAGGCCGATGTAGACGAAAACTACAAAAAAATCATCAAGCAGCATTTACTGAACGGCGGATACGCTGCGGTGGCAACCCACGACGACAACATTATCGCCTATGTGAAGCAGTTGGAAAAAGAATACAACATTCCGCGCACCCAGTTTGAATTCCAGATGTTGTACGGCATTCGCACCCAATCCCAAATCGACCTCGCTCGTGAAGGGTACAAAATGCGCGTCTACGTCCCATACGGCAACGACTGGTACGGCTACTTCATGCGTCGTCTGGCAGAAAGCCCGGCAAACGTGAAGTTCGTGCTCAAAGGAATGTTTACGAAGTAAGGCGGGCATGCTAAAGAAGACACCTCCGAAAGAGCTTTCGGAGGTGTTTTGTGTTAGGATGGAGCAAGAATTTTCCTTTAGGGAGAAAGGGGCCGTTTTTCGTGCGTACATTCACCATTCCACTGACACCTCCGTATTCTTTCGAGCGTCTGCTGCAGCGCCTGCAAACCCATCCTGATCCGCAACTGGAAGTACAGCCGGAACACAACATGCTGCGGCGCATTTTTCGGGTCGGGACGCGCCCGGTGTTGACGCGCGTACAATTTGTCGGCGAGCTTGAACAGCCTGCCCTGAAAATCGAGACGGCCTCTGCCTTGTCTGCGGCGGAGCAGCGCGAGCTGGAACGGACGATTCGTCACGTTTTCAGCGCAGACCTCGACCTTTTGCCGATTTACGAGCAGATGAGAGAAGAGCCGGAGCTGGCTGTGCTTGTCGATCGCTTTTCCGGCCTGCGGCTGATGCACGACTCTGATCTGTTTCAGTCGATGGTCAAGACGATAATTGGTCAGCAAATTAATTTAACCTTTGCGGCGAATCTGACCCAGCGTTTGCTGACGCTGGCTGGCGAAGAGGTGGCAGACGAGCAAGGCGTGAAATTTCTCGCGTTTCCGACTGCGGAGGCCGTCGCGCGGCTGTCGACCGAAGACTTGCGCCCGTTGCAGTTCAGCCAGCGAAAAGCCGAGTATATCATTGACTACGCGCGTGCGATTGTGGACGGAAAGGTTGATTTGGAGCGGCTGTGGGCGATGGAGGACGAGGAGATTATCGCGCATTTGACTCCCCTGCGCGGCATTGGCCGCTGGACGGTCGAGTGCCTGCTGATGTTCGGAATGGGCCGCCCTAATTTGCTGCCGGCAGCGGACATCGGGCTGCGCAACGGGATCGCGCTCGTGTACAAAATGGACAACAAGCCGGACGAGCGAGAAATTCGCCGGATAGGAGAGCGCTGGGCGCCATGGCGCAGCATTTACTCTCTCTACATTTGGGAAGCGGTGGGAGCGGTGAAGCGAAAAGAGGTTTGGGAGGAGTAGCTCCCTTGTTTGCCAAAAATTCTTTACTTTTCAACAAATCGACTGTTGAAAAGTGAAGAAATATTAAGTTATACTAATGGAAATTTTATTAAAATAATAAATATAGAGAGGGACAACATGAGAGAGCTTTCAACGAGAGAAATCATTACTGTCGGTCTTATGCTTTTTGCCCTGTTCTTCGGAGCAGGAAACATGATTTTCCCGCCAGCGCTGGGACAGGCAGCGGGTGAAAATGTGTGGATCGCGATGCTCGGTTTTATCGTCACGGGCGTAGGCTTGCCGCTTCTTGGCGTCATCGCCGTCGGGTTGGGCGGCGGCAATTTGCAAACGTTGGCGGGGAGAGTGCATCCCGTTTTTGCCACGGTGTTTACGTTTATCGTGTACTTGTCGATCGGGCCGTTCATGGCGATTCCGCGCACGGGTACCGTTACGTATGAAATGGGTGTCCTGCCGTTTTTGTCTGAGACGATGAAGGACAGCTCGCTTCCTCTGTTCGTTACAACGATTGTTTACTTTGCCCTCACTTTCTGGCTGGCGCTCAATCCGAGCAAACTGGTCGACCGGATCGGCAAAGTATTGACTCCTGCCCTGCTTGTCATTATCGGCGTCATGTTTTTCACATCCCTGGCTCAGCCGATTGGCGAGGTTGGACCGCCGACAGGCGACTACCAGCACGCAGCGTTTTTCAAAGGGTTTGTCGAAGGCTACCTGACCTTGGATGCGCTCGCCGCGATGGTGTTCGGGATCGTCGTGACTGCCGCCGTGCGGGAAAAAGGCATTACCGATCCGAGAAAGCTGACCTGGTCGACGATCAAGGCAGCGGTGATTGCGGCAATCGGCCTGGGGCTTGTCTATTTGGCGCTCGGCTATATGGGAGCAACGAGCCACTCGCTGGGACAGTCCGCTAACGGCGGACAAATTTTGACTGGCGCAGTCCTGCATCTGTTTGGTCCGCTCGGCACGCTGCTGCTTGGCGGGGCGGTCACGCTCGCTTGCCTGACGACCTCTGTCGGTCTGGTTACCGCATGCAGCCGCTTTTTCTCCGAGCGTATTCCGGGCGCTTCCTACAAGATGATGGCCGTGATTTTGAGCGTGTTCAGTGCGGCTGTCGCTAACGTAGGGCTTACGCAACTGATTGCCATTTCCGTTCCGGTGCTGATGGCGATTTACCCGCTGGCGATCGTGCTGATGCTCGTGTCCTTTTTCCATCAATGGTTCAAAGGATACTCCGCAGTCTATCGCGGCGCTATCATCGCAACGGCGGTCATCAGCCTGCTGGATGGACTCGCGACGGCGGGCATCAAGATCGCAGCGCTCGCTCCGATCCTGGACCATTTGCCGCTGCACAAGGAAGGCATCGGCTGGCTGCTTCCGGCAATTGCTGGCGCGTTGCTCGGCTTCCTCTGGGGCAGCTTGCGCCCTGAACGAAAAGCAAAGCAGGAAGTGCTGGAGCAAAAGCTCGGCAAGGTGTAACATTGGCAGATTCATAAAAACAAGGAAAAAAACGCGCCGCCTCGCTTGAGGTTTGGCGCGTTTTTTGGCGTGTTTTTCTTGCAGACTTCCTGCTATTCCCTGCCAGTTAGGACTTCTATCCGTCCACAACTTTTGCGATCTGTGTTACCATGGGAAAAAGCTGTAGCGTCGCAAAAACGGCACTATTTTCCCATGCCGTTCAAAGGAAGGGAGGTTGTTAGCCATGACCCAGATGAAGGTCCTCGTTGCTGATGACGATCCAAATGTACGCGAAATTATTCGCCTTTATTTTGAAAAACAACAGATTGAGCTTGTCGTCGCCAAGGATGGGCGGGAAGCTCTTGCTCTTGTAGAGACCGAACAGCCGGATGTGCTGATTCTCGATGTAATGATGCCGCAAATGGACGGCTTTGAGGCTTGTCGGGAAATTCGCAAAAAATGGGATACACCGATTATTATGCTAACCGCAAAAGATGAGGAATTTGACCGCGTGCTCGGCCTGGAGCTGGGAGCGGATGACTATGTAACCAAGCCGTTCAGCCCGCGCGAGCTGGTAGCGCGAATCAGGGCGATCATGCGCCGCCTGCAGCCGAAGCCAAAGGTGGAGGAAGACGCGCCGCGCATTTTCAGCTTCGATCAGCTCACGATCGATCTCGACAAGCGCGAGGTGATCGTCGCGGGAGAAAAGGTCAGCTTTCGCCCGAAGGAATTTGATTTGCTCGTGCAACTGGTGAAATCGCCGGGCAGCGTCTGGTCGCGCGAGCAGTTGCTGGAGCAGGTATGGGGATTCGACTACTTCGGAGATGTCCGGACGATTGATGTTCATATCAAAAAGATCAGACAACGCCTGGATAAGCTTCCTTACGAGTGCATCCACACGGTATGGGGGATCGGCTACAAGTTTGGGGTGGAATCCTGATGCTCGGTACTTCCAAAAGCATTTTCCGCCGCCTGCTGTTCAGCTTTTTGGCGACTGTTCTGGTCGGTCTGGGCATTTCCGGCATTTTGCTGTCGTTTTTCGCACGGGAGTATATTTACAACTCCAAGGAAGAAGAGCTGTTGCGGATGGCGAAGAAGGTCAACGTCGCGATTCACAACAGCAATAAAGTGAACAAGGCGCTCCTGGACAAGCTGGCGATGCTCGATGAGTCGTTCGACACGCGAATCTGGCTGTTCAATAAAGAAGGAAAAATTGTCGCGACCTCCATGAAGGACGAGGTGTTCACCGGAAAGTCGGTGGCAGTTTCGATTGCCGACAACGTGCTAAAAGGCAAAAATGCGATTTCCGAGCTGAAAATCGAAGGGCTGGAAGACCCGATGCTCTCGGTTTCCGTTCCATGGGGCGAGGGCGAAAATGTGTACGGAGGAATCATCCTGCACGCTCCCATCGAAGGGATCGAAAAAACATTCGGACAAATGCGCGAGTCGATTTTGTGGGCGACGCTGTTTGGCGTTGTGCTGTCTACCGCGATGGTTTCTTACCTGTCCTGGTCGATCTCGCGGCCGCTGCGCACGATCGAGCGGACGGCGGCGGAGATCGGCAGGGGCAACTACGCGGAGCGTGTCCAGGTAGACACGCACGATGAAATTGCCGATTTGGCGCAGACGATCAACACGATGGCAGAAAAGCTGGAAAAGGTGGAGCAGGAACGGCACCATCTGGAGCAGGTGCGCAACGATTTTCTCGCCAATGTGTCCCACGAGCTGCGCACGCCGCTCACAGCGATACAAGGCTTTTTGGAGGCGCTGCAGGACGGGCTGGTAGAGGACGAAGAGGCCCGGCAAAAATATTACGCCGTCATGTATTCGGAGACGATGCAGGTCAATCGGCTGGTCGATGACCTGATGGATTTGATGAAGCTGGAAAACAACGAGGTCAATCTCGCGAAGTTCCCTGTCGATGTCGCAGAGGTGATGAATCGGGTCGCTTTTTCCTTCCGCCAGGAGGCCGAGGAAAAAGGGCTTCAGCTCACAGTCGAGGTCGAGGAGGAACTGCCGCGCATTTATGCGGACAAGGATCGGGTGGCGCAAATTTTGAAAAACCTGGTGAAAAATGCGCTCAAGTTCACGGCAGCAGGCGAAATCCGGATGACGGCCAAACTGCAGGACCCATGGGTGTGCATCCAGGTGCAGGATACGGGCATGGGCATTGGCGCAGACGATCTGAACCGGATTTGGGAGCGGTTTTTCAAGGTGGATCGCGGCCGCTCGAAAAACAACAAAGGCACAGGTCTTGGCCTTGCCATCGTCAAAGAGTTGGTCGAGCTGCACGATGGCAAGTGCAGCGTGGAAAGCGTGCCGGGACAAGGAAGCACATTTACCATCCTGCTGCCGAAAATGACGGCGCCGCCCGCGAAACAATCGTCATGACCCCAAGCTTGGCTGGCGTCATGGTCATACTTTTTTCATAATTGGATCATGAAATGCTCCTATTCTCCTTACAGAATGGTTATCTTTGCCCGTTACGATGTACTTGTGACGGCGAGAAGGTCACGAAAGCCAAGGATGAAAGGAGAATGAACATGAATAAAAAATGGTTTTCCATTGCAACTGTCGCATTGCTCCTGTCTGGAAGCCTGGTAGCCTGCTCCAGCACAACAGGGACGCCTGAACCAGCGACGCAGCAAGAGGGCACAAGCCAAACGACACCGGCTTCTTCTGATAATGGACAATCAACCGACAGCTCGGTTTCGCAAGATCAATCGACGCCAGATGCATCGGCAAACAGCTCCGATACGACCACAGGCGGTTCGGACAGCACAGGCCCCTCTTCTGATGCCCCGGCAAGCGCTGATGCACCAGCCAGTGACAGCAGTTCAGACAGCAAGTCTGACGCATCGTCTGGCACAACTGGTTCGACTGGAACGGAAAACAGCGGATCTGCCGATCAGTCGACTTCGACTGACGCGAGCAAGCAGTAACGATTCGCCAACTGGAAACACGTTTGTTAACGTTTGTTGAAACTCCTCTACTTCCCTCCCGTTTTATATATATTTGGCGGCTATAGGCCGTCTTTTTTTTGCTTTTTTCTGATCGGGGCGTTTGTGTGAAAAGATGTTGCAATTGGAATTTTTGTTGAATTTATTGTAAAGTGGGGGTAGTTTTCAACAGGGGGCGGGGAATGCGTTGGTGCTGTGAGCGCATGGGATGTAAGCTTCGTGATTTTCGGTTTCAAATGCATGGAATGTTGGGGAAGGCCGGGTTTTGCTACGTTGCCCGGGTTATGTTTGGCGGGTCATGTCATGTTTCGCAGGCCCACAAGCTCTAGTCAGGCTACGCTAGCCCAAGTCAGGCAACGTAAGCGCCTGTCAGGTTACGCAAGCCCGAGTCAGGCAACGTGAGTCCAAGTAAGGTTACGCACGCTCAAGTCAGGCAATGCAAGCCCAGGTCATGTTGGCGTAGGCCCATGCCTACTCTCTGGCTTCTCATCGAGCAATGCGCTTTTGCAATAGCGCGGCTGACAAGCAAGACAAAAAACGGTTTGGCGGGAGGAAACTGTCGTGATTACATAGGGCTTGCTGAACAAATCAAAAATTCAACAGTAACAAGGGTTTGGCGCCTCTTTTGTCGAATTTAGGTGCAAGGAAAACGAAGGCTAACCCGTGAAAAACCTTGCACTTGGAGGCGTCCGAATTGTATCAGCGAACCGAAAGCCAGATGATCCTGCCAGGCGACTTCTTCCTGCCATTCGGCGGAAAACTCGCCGAAGATAACCGTTGGGTGCTACTCGCCCAGATGATTCCGTGGTGGAAGCTCGAAGAGAAGTACGCCAAGAACTTCAAGAAGAGCCTCAAGGGTCAAAAGGCCGTATCGATCCGCGTCGCACTTGGCGCTCTCATTATCCAGGAACGGCTGGGCACCGACGACCGCGAGACGCTTCGGCAGATTCTGGAGAACCCGTATCTGCAGTACTTCCTCGGCTTGCCGGAATACCAGTACCGCCGTCCGTTTCATCATTCGCTCATGACCCACTTTCGCAAGCGGCTGGGCGGCGAGATTCTGGAGGAAGTGAATGAATGGATCGCGCTGGAAGAAGCACGCAAGGCAAACGAATTGGACGCCTCGGACCACGACGATGATGAACCCGGCAGCGGAGCTGCCGCAGTATCCGACGAGTCGACAGAACCCCAGCTTCGGCAGATGGAACTGACGAACGAGGGCGAACTGCTGCTGGACGCCACCTGCGCACCGGCGGATATCGCCTACCCGACGGATCTGTCGCTGCTGAATCAGGCCAGAGAAAAGCTGGAGAAGATCATCGACGTCCTGCATGAGCCGCAGCGCGGAAAGACTCGCAAGCCAAGAACCTACCGGGAGCGTGCCCGCAAAGCCTATCTGGCGGTAGCCAAGCAGCGGCGCGTGAAGCCGCGCACCATGCGCAAGGCCATCGGCAAACAGTTGCGGTTCGTCTCCCGCGATCTGCGTATCATCGCCGAACTTGCTGAGACGACGAGCAACCTGACGCGGCTGCCTGGCCGCATGTACAAGGAACTGCTGGTCATTCAGGAGCTCTATCGCCAGCAACAAGCGATGTACGAAAAGCGAACGCATAGCGTACCCGATCGGATCGTCAGTATCGCGCAGCCGCACGTAAGGCCGATCGTGCGCGGCAAAGCCCGCGCGAACGTCGAGTTCGGTGCGAAGCTGGCGATCAGTTTGGTGAACGGCTACGCATTCCGAGAGCATCTGTCCTGGGACAGCTACAACGAAGGCCAGACGCTGCAGGCCGCAGTGGAACGCTACCGCGCCAGGTTCGGCTATTATCCGAAAGCGGTGCTGGCCGACCAGATTTACCGCACGCGCGAGAACCTTCGCTTCTGCAAGGAGAAGGGAATCCGGCTGAGCGGCCCGCTACTGGGGCGTCCGTCCGCCGATCAGCAGGAGCAGAAGAGACTCGCCAAGGCGGATGCAGCCGCGCGCAACGCGGTGGAAGGCAAGTTCGGTGAAGGCAAGCGTAGCTACGGGCTTGGCCGTATTCGAGCGCGTCTTCAGACGACGAGCGAGACCGTGATCGGGCTGCAACTGCTAGTCATGAACCTCGAAAAGAGACTCCGGGTTCTCTTTTTGCCTTTTTTGCAATGGCTCTGGTCGACCCTCTCATTCCGCTTACCCGTGATGCCGTAAATTGCGACCCGTTCAGCAAGCCCTACATATCCGTCTTTGAAAAAAGGAAGTACGATCGGGGTTACTGCTCCGTCCTCAGGGGTGCCGGGCGAATTGCATGAGCTGCTCAAGCTCGCCTGCAGGCGGATGGAGGAGCGCGGCTACCAGACCGTGTGCAAGGACACAGCCTGGACGCAGCAAAAAGCCAAGTCTGCGGAGGCAAAAGTCCGTGCGGCCGAGTTTAACGCATTGCTCCGCGACGACAGCATTGATCTGATTATCCCGCCGTGGGGCGGCGAGCTGCTGATTGAAATTCTTGAGTACCTTGATTTCGAAGCCTTGCCTGCCAAATGGGTGCTCGGCTACTCCGATGTCAGCCTGCTGCTTTTTGTCATTACACTGAAAACGGGCCTGGCAACCGCGCACGGAGCCAATCTGATCGATTTGCGCGGAACGTCCATGGATGAGACGACAGCCAAGTGGGAGGCGGTGCTTTCGACTGGGGCAGGCGAGCAGGTTGTGCAGGAGGCATCGGCTCTCTACCAGGCGCAATGGCAGCATGACAAGCCCACTCCGGTTGTTTTTCACCTCACAGAGCCGACCCGCTGGAAATCGACTGAAGCCGCACCGCTAAAACTGACAGGACGGCTGCTTGGCGGCTGCATTGACGTCATCCGCCACGTCGTCGGGACGCCTTACGGAGATGTCCGGCGGTTTCAACGAGAGCGGATTCAGAACGAACCGATCGTCTGGTACCTGGAAAATTGCGAGCTGTCGACTGCCGATTTGCGCAGGTCGCTTGTACAGATGAAGTTGGCAGGCTGGTTCGAGCATTGCGCCGGGATCATGTTTGGGCGCAGCGCAGCGAATCAACCCGTAGACGGCTATACAGCAGAAGATGTATATCAGGAGCTGGCCGCAGAGCTGCGGGTACCGATCCTGTACGACATCGACTGTGGGCATGTGCCTCCGCAGATGACGTTTGTAAACGGAGCGCGCGCCGAGATCGACATGACCGGGGAAAGGCCGCGGGTGACGCAGACTTTTTGTCCGTAGTGGTGGGCTAGATAGTGGCATATAGAGAAGGACAGCAGGAAGTCTGCTGTCCTTTTTTCGAGTAGGCGATACGAGTTTGTAAACGTTCGTTCGCGCTGTGTAGGGACAAGGGGGGCGAAGGGCTTCGCGTAAAAATGGATGAAGCCATGTTTACTCAAGCTCGTAACGGTCTTACCCGTCTGAAAACGTCAATTGCTTTCCGACGATTCGCGCTTGTGCAGATTCGACAGGGCTACGCCGAGAAAAATAAAGGCCGCTCCGACGAAAAAGCTGACGCCCAGGTGCTCGTGCAGCAGAAGCCAGCCCAGAAATGCGCCGACGATCGGCTGGACGAAGAAGAAACCTGCCCCACTGCCCGCCTGCATCAGTTCGAAGCCTTTGTTCCACAGGTAAAACGCCCCGGCTGTCGAGATGAGTCCGATGTACAGCACACCGGCCCAAATCTCCCAGCCAAACTGCCAGGAGACAGGCGTGACAGACAGTTCCCAGACCATGACAGGGCTGGTGAAGACGAGACCAAATAAGGCCACGTACGTTGTGACGAGCAGAGAGGAATAACGCTGCGTCGCTTTTTTGCTGAGGACGGTGTAAAGCCCCCAGCTTACCGCTGCCACGAGCAGAATCAGGTTGCCTGTCAGAGACGACTGGGCGTCCGCCTGGTCCGGCACGCCGATGACGATGATGACGCCCACGGTTGCAAGCAAAATGCCTGTTGCCTGCTTGAAGTGGATTTTCTCTTTGAGCAGCCAAACTGCGAAAATGGCGATAAAAGCAGGGGAAGCGGAAGTAATCAGCGCGCCCATATGCGCGGTCGAGAGCTTCGTGCCGAGAAATTGCGCCGCGATTGAGATGGTGACCCCGACAAAGGCAATGGTCATCAGCAGCGGATAATCTTTTTTCAGGACGGTTTCTCTGCGAGCGAGAGCGAAAGCCCCCAAAACGATCAGCGCGATGCCGAAGCGCAAGATCAAAAGCGTAAACGGCGGAATGACGTCCAGCACGACTTTGCTCACGACGTAGACGCCACCCCAAATTGCGGCAGCGAGAGTCAGGCAAATGGCGCCGAGTAACGATTGCTTCCATTGTGAATGCGACATGAATAGTCCCTCCCGGAATGAATCTGAATGGTACAGTCAGGCTTGTTAGCCGGGAGGCCGTTAGAAAAACCGCTTCCTCACCGACTAGGCGAGGACAGGTACATCACATTCGAACAGGCGACGCTTCATTGCGGTTCACCTCCTTATGGCTCAGATGGGGAGTCAAGCCATTTTGCGACCAAAAGCACTGGCTGCGTCAGCAGTCCAACGGGCGCTTCCACCTGGCGATACTGTTCGTAGCCGAGCCTGCCCCAAAAGCGCAGAGCGGACTCATTATGCGCGATGACTCCATGATGGATGTGCCGGGTGCCGTGTACGGCGCAGAAGCTCTCGAACAGCTTCACCGCTTCTTTACCCAGTCCTTTTTTCTGCCAGGAAGCGTGCAAGACGAGCAGGCTGATCCAGCTTTTCGGCTCGCTATCGCTTGCGAGGACGACGTGCATCACGCCAACGGGTGTCCCTTCTACGGCCAAAAGCAGCCAATATCCCTGGGGAATGGCAAGTGTCGAATCGTACTCCGCTTCCAGCTCGCTGAGAGTCATGGTGCTGACGTTGTGGCGCAGCAGGTTGTACCCGGGGTTGCTGTTGTACACCTCCAGCACAAACGGCAGATCTGCGCGCTGCAATTCGCGGATGGCGAGCCTTTCCCCGGTGAGCTTCAGTGTCATTTGGTCCCTCCGTATTTGCGAATCAGCCCGATCTGTCCGCCGTGATAGCCCATGTGGTAGATCAGGCGTCCGAGTGCCTGACGGGGAGTCAGGATGCCGATTGGAGCTTCGCACGGAACATCCCATGCTTCGGGCGGCAGCGTAGCGAGAGAGTCGACCAGATGGCGGTACGAGGCTTCACAGATGGCGAGAAGCGCCGCCAGATCGGTGAAGTTCCCTTCGTCTTTGACCGGGCCGATGGTGCTCAACGAGACGTCGGAAGGGAGTGGACGCTGAAAAAACATCAGACAGAACCGATACTCGACTTCGGCGATATGGCGAATCAAAAAGCCGATGGAATTAGAGCCCGGGGCGAGCTTTAAGGGAAGCTCGTCAGCCTGCAGATTGGCCAGCGCGTCCATGTAACGGGAGCGGGCCGTTTGCAGCGAAGGCAGCAGTTCCTGCTCAAACATCCAGCCATCCTTTCCAGATCGCTTGTTCTTTTCTTTTATTATAGGAGAAACAGAGGGAAAGACCAGCAGAATCGTTCGGAATATTTTGAATGAATATTCACTCAGTTACCGATATTCGTTATACTGGAAGAAACAGTCCAAGGAGTGAGAGAGATGGCCCATCGCTTTGCGTTTACCGTGCAATCTACGGATATTGATGTCATCGGTCATGTGAACAATGCCAAATATTTGGAGTACATGGAGTGGGCGAGGTTTGACTGGATCTGGCAACTGGGATTTACGCTCGATGAATTGAAGCGGCGGGCCGTAATGCCTGTGGTTGTCAATATCAATATCAACTATCGAAAAGAGCTGCATATGCGCGAAGAGGTGTACGCGCTTACGACTGCGCTGCGGGTTGGAGAAAAAAGCTTCGTGATTCGCCATGAGCTGTACAACAGCGAGGACGTGCTGGCCGCAGACGCCGATGTCACAATGGTCATGATCGATGCGAACACGAGACGGTCGGTCGCGCTGCCGGATGAATTGAAAGCCGCGTTGGAAAAAGAGCTGGCAGCCACATAACCTTCGATGCAATGGGGGCAATGGACGATGGTCACTTGCCTCCTGCCTTGCCTGCACGCTTACTTGCGCAGTTGGTCGAGGCGAAACGCATTCCACTCCAGCGCACGCAGGGCAAGCGTTTCCAGCACGCGTTCGTGGCGGTCCTGGCCGTCTTTGACATCTGCCATGTCCTGTTTGAGCAGGGCGACGTCTTGTTTTAGTTCAGCCACGTCCTGTTTGAGCACGTTGACATCTTGCTTTAACTCGGCAACATCCTGCTTGAGTACGGCCACCTCATGCTTCAACTCAGCCACGTCCTGCTTGAGCACAGCTACATCATGCTTCAACTCAGCCACGTCCTGCTTGAGCACAGCTACATCATGCTTCAGCTCAGCCACGTCCTGCTTGAGCACAGCTACATCATGCTTCAGCTCAGCGACCTCACCTTTAAGCTGATGCACCTCCATCGTTAAAGCTTCCAGCTTGGCGTCTGTCTCGTCCTGCCTGTCCAAAATGGCGCGCGTAACCAAACGAAGCTCATTCATTCCTTCCAGCAGTTGGTCGATTTTTTCTTCTGACATACCGTCAGCCTCCTTTTTCGTAAAATGTGCCAAAATTGTTATGGTGACGCCGATAATCCGTTACAATGATCTTAGCAAAAGACAGCGGCTCACGCAGATATTTTTTAGAGGAAAAATGGAGGAAAACAGGGAAGAGGAAGTGACCATCTTGTCTCGATTCAGCACGATATTGTTTGATCTCGACGATACGCTGTTTGATTTTTCTGCTTGCTGGGAAAAAGGGATGCAGCAGACGATTGCCACACATGCACTCACGACTGACCTGGACGGCGCGGAGCTGCTTGCGGCGTTGCGCCGCCACGGAGACGATCTGTGGGTGGATGTTATAGCGAAAAAGTACGATTTTACGCAGTATCGCCAGTTGCGCCTGCAGAGGGCCATGGCCGACTTAAACCGCACGATCGCAGTAGAAGAGGCTGACGATTTCCAGCGGACTTACCAGGCGGCTTGCCTCGAGGCCGTCCAGCCTGATCCGGCTGTGCAGGCTGTCATCGCGAAGCTGGCAGAGGAGCATAAGCTTGGCATCGTCACCAATGGTCCGGTAGACATGGCGTTTATCAAGCTGGAGCGTTTGGGGCTGTCTGCTTACTTCCCGCAAGAGCGGGTGGTGATTTCCGAGCTGCTCGGCTACCATAAGCCGGACCCGCGGATTTATGCGGCGGCGCAAGAGCGATTCGGCGTGGCGAGCAGCGAGGTGCTGTTTGTTGGCGATACATGGGAAGCGGATGTGGCAGGAGCTATTGATGCGGGGTTTTCCGCTGTCTGGCTGAATCCACGTGGGAAAAAGGCCACTTCTGCTCATCAGCCGCTGGCCGTTATCGAACGGCTGGAGCAGTTGCCAGCGTATTTGTAGTGTGGAGTTGTGACAGTAGCGTCGGACCGCAGCAGTAGCCAGTAGTAAACTTGTGCCAGCAGCGCCAGCCACAGCAGTAGCCAGTAGTAAACTTGCGACAGCAGCGACGGGCTGCAGCAGTAGCCTGTAGTATAACTTACGACAGATCGACGGCCACAACAGTAGCTATACTCACTCGTAGCCAGCATTTACCCCCCCCATCAACAACCTCCCCAAAAAGACAGCTCTTTCCCTCCGCCAACGAAATCGCCACCCTGCCAACCGCAGCTTGCGCGTGTTTTCGCTACAGCCGGGTCAAGAGCTGTCTTTTTCTATTCCCCTCGCCGCGCAGCTTTCCGCTCGCTCCACCGCTTTGCCGCCCAGGCCAGATTGACCGCGAGCAGCCCGCAGACGATATACATCGAAACAGTCCACTCGCCATTTCCAAATATCAGCCGATACGCCAACACTGTCGCCAGAATCAACGTAAAAACTCCACTAGACATCCCCATCCTCCTGCATAAATATTTTTTCCAGAGAGGGCACATCGACGTTCACGCCGTAAATGTCCACACGCGCTTGCACGAGGGCGCGCACCAATGCGGCCACCTTTTGCTCCTCATCTACCTGAAGCTGGAAGCGGCCTTCTCCCCAACGGATGTTGCGGCCCAGCGACTCGACAAAGGCGCGCAGCGCGGCTTGTTCTTCTGCGGAAAAGGCGGAGTGGCGCACTTGGACCTGCCGCCAGGCTTGCTGGGCGGCCTGCAGTTCGGTGAGGCTGCCTTCTGAAGCGATCTTGCCGCTTTTCATAATCGCGATGCGGGTGCAAATTTTCTCTACCTCGTGCAAGTTGTGCGAGGTCATGAAAATCGTTTTGCCTTGCTGATGCAAGCGCAACAGCAGCTCCTGAATGTGCAGGGCTGACTCGACGTCAACGCCGGAGGTCGGCTCGTCGAGGAACAAAATCTCCGGGTCGCCGACCATTGCCTGGGCAATGCCCAGCTTCTTTTTCATCCCGAAGGAAAACGTTTTGGCTTTGCGCGCAGCGTGTTCGCCAAGCTCTACGGCGTCGAGGATGCGCATGCAGTCCTCATGCGTCAGTCCAACTTTTTTGACGCGGGCGAAATAGCGCAGGTGATCCGCAGCAGACAGAGAGTCGTAAAAGGTGGAATAATCGGGCAACACGCCAATGCGTCGCTTCCAGTCTTCCGTCTGGACATCGTGGCCGAACATCCGGATACGGCCCGAGCTCGGGCGGATGATGCCCGTCAGCATGTTGATAAACGTAGACTTCCCCGCCCCGTTTCTCCCCAGAAACCCGAAAATTTCTCCGCCTCGCACGGATAAGCTCACCTGATCGACAACGGTGCGATCCCCGAAGCGTTTGCTCAATTGCAGCGTTTCAATGACGGCCATCAACAATCCCTCCTTTGGAACAAGTACATGGAAGCGCCGAGAAACAGAGCGGCATAGAGCCAGATAAACCCGATCCAGGCGCCGCCTTTTTCCATAAACACAAACGGGGTCAAATAGGCGATCCACTGAGCGGCCGGATGGTCGGAGAAGGTGCTCCACAATCCGAGTCCAGGCAGAAGCATCGCGGCGACGATGCCGAGAAACATTGTGTAGCTCGGCCGAGGGACCACAAGCGAGAGCAAGAGCGCCAGCGAGATGCAATAGACGAGCAGCGACAGGCACTGCCAAAAGGTTTTGCCGTCAAACGTATGGACAGTGACCAGCACCACGCCGAACGTAATCGCAAGACAGCTCAGCCAGAAGCAGACGACCCCGAGAAATTTCCCGAGGACAATCTGGTTCCGGGACGTGCGCGTGACGAGAAACCGCATCGTCCGCCCCGCCAGCTCGCGGTTGATGACGTCATGGGACAAGCTGAATACGAACAGCGGCCCCAGGAGCATAATCAGTGTAAAAATACCGAGGGCGTGCCCCTGCGCCAGATCCTGTGCCGGGACAAAAGCCGCCGCCCGATTGACCAGATCGGAAACCCAATACGATACGCCGACGATAAAGGCGATCGTAATCAATGACTTGATGCTTTTAAACAATCGAACATATTCGTGCCTGCAAATAGCCCACATAAGCGTGATCGCTCCTTTCCCTTTCAGCATAAGCGACGAATCTTTCCTGTACGAAACCGCAACCTTACCATTACCTTATCTTTTTCGTAGCCGCCCCTCGCCCGTGATATGATGAAGGAGAAAAAGGGAGTGAGAACGTGGAAAAAGAAGCGAAAATCTTGCTGGTAGACGACGAGGAAGCGATTTTGCACATGCTGAAAACGGTGCTGCAAAAAGAAGGCTTCGTTTACATAGATACGTGCACGCGAGCAGAGCAGGCGTTGCGATTGGTAGAGGAGCGCCGCTATGATTTGCTGATTCTCGATGTGATGCTGCCGGACAAAAACGGCTTCGAGCTATGCTCCGCCGTTCGCCAGCGCACGAAGGCGCCGATTTTTTTCCTGACGGCGAAAGGAACGGATTTTGACAAGCTGAGCGGCTTTGCCCACGGGGCTGACGATTATATTACGAAGCCGTTTCACCCGCTTGAGGTCGTCGCCCGGATGAAGGCCCACCTGCGCCGGACAATGGGAATGGCCGCTCCTGCTGCACCCCCGGAGCCAAAAATTTACGACTTCGGCCGTTTCCAGGTCAATGCGGATGCTGCCGAGCTGATCGTAGGCGGCGAGCAGGTGGACTGCCCGGCGCAGGTGTTTTCCTTGCTCGTGTTTTTTTGCCAGCATCCAAACCGCGTGTTCACCAAAGAGCAAATATACGATCACGTCTGGAAGGACGAGTACGGATTGTTTGATGAAAATACAGTGATGGTGCACATCCACAAGCTCCGCCAGCGAATCGAGGAAAATCCGGGACAGCCCAAGTATTTGCTTACTGTAAGAGGGTTGGGCTACAAGCTGGTGACGCCAGGGAGACAGGCATGAACCTGCGCAAAAAACTGATTCTGCAATACGTCCGCCAGTTTTTCGGCTTTTTGCTGGTGCTGCTCCTGTGCCTGATCGTGTCGCTGGTTCTTTTGGGCATTCGGCTGATGAACGAGGAGATGGAGGCAGACTTGTCGCGCCTGGTGGCTTCCGACCTGCAAATGCAGCTTGAATACGAGCAGGGAAAAGTCAGCGTCAACGACCGGGTACGAAAAAGTGTCGACAGCCACAACGGCTGGCTGCAAATCATCGACCGCAACGGCAAGCTGCTGTACGCGTACCGCACGCCGGACAATGTTCCGCAGGAGTACGAGCCTGGAGAGTGGATCACGCAGGCGCAAAATGACGAGAGCGCTCTCTACCACGTCAAGCATTGGGTAGTGGATCTGCCGGAGGCAAACACAAACAAAAAAGCAATCGTGTTGTACGGAGCACCCGCGCCGGAAAATGCCTTGATGGCAAAACTGCTCGCAGCGAAGCCTGCCAACGGTGCGGCTGTCCCGGCCGAGCTGGCGCAGAGCTTTTCCCGGGAAAAGGCGTGGTACGCCGTCTATGATCGGCAAGGGCGGCTCAGCGGACAGTACAACGCGCCACAGATGGCCGAGCAACTCGACTTGATCCAACTGTTGCAGATGGAAAACGAAAACAGAAATACTCCGGACTTTACCGTCAGCCGTTACGACAAGGAGAGCGGGCTTACGTACGTAGTCGGTATGGCGAATCCGTGGTACCGTCCCGGAGCTGCCGCAGAGTCTGTCGACAGCATGATCGCGGACACCTTTTGGCAGGTGGGGATTATCCTGATCGTGTCCGTGCTGTTCGCAGGCAGTTGGTATGCGCTGCGCATCGGGAAGCCGCTGTTGCACATGGTGAACTGGCTGGGCAATCTGGCGCAGGGGCGCTATGCAGAGCCGACAGGAAAAAACGGACGGCGTGTCGGGACGACGCGAAAAGGGAAGCGCAAGAAGTCGTTTGCCGTCTTTCAGGACATTTTTGACGCGCTGGCGAAGCTCAGCCATACGCTGCAGGCGAATGAGGAACGGCAAAAGGACGTGGAGAGAACGCGCGAGGAATGGATATCCGGGCTTTCCCACGACCTGAAGACGCCGCTCAGCTCGATTTTCGGCTATGCGACGATGCTGGAGTCGGAGCAGTACGAGTGGGGCAGAGGGGAAGTCAGCCAGTTTGGCCGGACGATCCGGGAAAAGGCAGACTACATGAACGGCCTGATTGAAGACTTGAACCTGACGTACCGCCTGAAAAACCATGCGCTGTCCATGGTCAAGGAACCCGTCCCGGTCGTGGAGGCGATCCGCCGCATTACGGCTGACCTGGTCAACGAGCCGGACGCAGCCGGGCACGATATCGGGTTTGAGGCGCGCGAGGAAAAAATAGTCGCGATGGTCGATCCGAAATGGTTTTCGCGAATCATCATCAACATTTTGACGAATGCGATCCGGCATACGCCGAAAGGGACGGCTGTGCGCGTAGAGGTTAGCCTCGCAGCACCAGACAGCTTTGTTGTCCGGATTGCGGACAACGGCCCGGGGATGGATGAAAAAACGTTGGCAAACTTGTTCGAGCGCTATTACCGCGGAGGCCATACCGAGGAGGACACGAGCGGGACAGGATTGGGAATGGCGATTGCGAAGCAGCTCGTCATCGCGCACGGAGGGCAAATCGACGTCAAAAGCCAGCCGGGAAAAGGAACGGAGGTTGTCATGACCTTTCCGTGCCAGCCAGCCGGACAGTGAGCTGTTCTAAGTCGGAGCGCGAATACAAAAAAGGTGCCGCTGCCCGTGCAGACGACACCTTTTTTATTTGCCTAGTGAATGGCGTTTTTCTTGAATTGTCCGCCGCGCACGTCGTGGATGTTGCCGACTGCGAGGAAGGCACTCGGGTCGATTTCTTCCACGATCAGCTTCAGCTTGGCCTCTTCCAGACGGGTGATGATGCAGAAAATGACTTTCTTGTCATCGCCGGTGTAGCCACCCTCACCTTTCAAATAGGTGACACCGCGTCCCAGACGGGCAACGATGGCGTCTCCCAATGCCTTGTGATTGTCGCTAATAATCCAGACCGACTTGGATTCCTGGAAGCCTTCGATGGTCAGATCGATCATTTTGAAAGCAATGTAATAGGCGATCAGCGAGTACATCGCGCGATCCCAACCGAATACGAATCCGGCACTGCTCAAAATGAATAGGTTGATAAACATGACGATCTCACCAACGGAGAACGGAGACTTTTTGTTAAACAGTACCGCAATGATTTCCGTACCATCCAGAGAGCCGCCGTAACGCAGGACGAGCCCTACGCCAATTCCCAAAATAATGCCGCCAAACACGGCTGCCAACAGCGGATCATCCGTCAAGCCAGGGACTTCGTGCAACAGCATCGTACCCACGGACATGACACTGACCCCAAACAGCGTGGAAATAGCGAACGTCTTTCCGATTTGCTTATATCCGATTATGAGAAAAGGCAGATTAAGCAAGAACAGGAAAATGCCAAGAGAAAGAGAAGTGAGATGCGAGGCAATGATGGAGATACCTACAATTCCTCCGTCGATGATCTTGTTCGGCACGAGGAAAATCTCCAAAGCTACCGATACAAGGGAAGCACCGACGAGAATAAAGAAGATTCTCTTCAGCAACTTTCCAATGGGTAATTTTTGATGAGTCGAAATTGCATTTTGTTGTTCCATCGTTTCTCTCCCCATTGTGAAATTTTCTACTCTCTTATTATAACATTCATTTTTGATTGACTACTGCTCAATTGCACATTATACGAAAAAAATAGCAAAATCTGATATGGATAATGAAATATGGGAGAAGGCACGCAGCTTGCACGGGATGGCCTGGACGCAAGCGCTCGCCAGTCTAGTCTGGAAAGCGGCGCCGAAAGCAGGCGAGGACGATTTTGTGCTGCGCGCCAAAATTTGGCGTCTGGCAGATCAGTCTGACATGACCAGATACGGGCACTCCCCGGTAGCAAGCACGATGTCGAGGTCGATCTCGACGGTGGCCCCTGTTGCATCGAGGACGAAAAAGCGCTTGGCAAACGTCTGCCGATAGTCGTGCAAAAGCTGGGTAAACGGCTCCCAATCCGCCTGGAGCATATGGCGGTTCAGTTCAAAAACGACGGTTTTCGCCTGCTTCGCGATGATTCTTTCCATGCCGAGAAAAGCCTGATACTCGCCGCCTTCAATGTCGATTTTGACAAAGTCGACGCGCTCGTCGGCACGGATAAGCTCATCGACGGCAGCGGCTTCTGCTTCGATACAGTCAAATTCGTCCTTGTAGTGCTTGTGGTAGTCTGCGCTGTGCTGGTGCAGGGAGCTGTTGCCGAGGAAGCGGCGGGAGGCGTAGAACGCGATGCGGGACGGCCGGGAAAAGGCGGCCAGCGGATAGGGGTGAACCTGATCGTGAAAAATCCGGGAATTACCTCCTTGGTGGTTTTGCAAAATACATTACAGATTATGTACAGCAGGACGTTTTGAGACGTGTTGCTTTCATTACGGCATGGCAAAAGGGCAAAAGAAAAAAGCTGTCTCCAGGGACAGCCTTTTTGTTATGCGGAAAAGCGTGACTTTGTCTTACTCTTTGGTAGCCGCTACTTCAGTAGAAGCTTTTTGCTCGCCGTGTCCGTCCATGTATTCGTCAGGACCGATGATGCCAGCTTCGCGGTCTTGTTTCTCCAGCTCCAGCGCTTTTGGCACAGAGAGCCAGTAGGCGAGCGCGATGGCGATCACACCTGCACCGAGCTTGCCGAGCATCACCGGCAAGATGATGTTAGGCTGGAAGTTCGCGGAGAAGGACAAGTGGTCGCCCAGCAAGAACGCCGCACATACCGCGAAGGAGATGTTGATGACTTTGTCTTTTGGCGGCATGGAGCGCACGAGGCGGAACATGGCCAAAATGTTGGCGACAGTTGCCAGCAGCCCCGCACTGCCTGTAGGACTGAGGCCCAGCTTGTTGCCCAGCGCTTCCAGTGGCTTCGCCGCGTATTTGCGCAGCAAGTACACCATCGGGAACGCACCGCAGAGCATGATTCCGATGTAACCGGCTGTTTCCAGCGCGCGGTATTGATCTTTCGGGTCGGCGATGATCGGATCGAATCCCCAAGAGCCGAATACGGTAGAGAAAATGCCTGTAAAGTATTCCACGATCGAAAACACGAGAACGAGTTTGATGCCAGCGTCCATTGTTTTACCAAAGATCATGAATCCGCGAATCATCAGGTCAGGCATGAAGCGCAGACCTGCGGCAATCGCCACAACAAAAATCAGGATAGGGGACAAGTTCAAAAGCACCTGGCCGATTCCGATGGCAAACGCATACGTGGAGTCAGCGTTTGTAGAGATTTCAGCACGAACTTGCGCGTTTGACAGAGAGAGAATGGCACTGGTGATGAAAGCGCCGATCGGAACAGTCAAAATCCCGGACATGACGCCAAGCGCCATGTATTTGTGGTCGCGCTTGTCGAGCATGGCCAGCCCCATTGGAATGGAGAAAACGATCGTCGCACCAGCCATCAGACCGACGACCATAGCCATTACCCAGCCTTCTGTCGAGCTTTTCAAGATGTTCGCCAACTGGTAGCCACCCATGTCGGAAGCCAAAATGGCTGTTGCCGCGAGGGCAGGGTCGGCGCCGATTTTGTGGAAAATCGGCGACACCGCTTTTTCCACAAACCACGAGATGTAAGGGAGGGAGGCCATGATCCCGGCTGCGGGAACGAAGATGTAACCGGTTGAGTGAATTCCTTCCATGAACTCCTTGCCAAGCCCTTCATCGCTGTTGCGGATTGCGGCGACAGCACCGATGACTGCGCATAGCATGATGATGTAAATAATGACACTTCCAATGTGCTCCATGGACAACCCCACCTTTTTGAAAGATGTAAACAATAAAAGCGCTTAGGATCCCTGAAAACCGGGGATTTGCCCTAAGCGCCTTTGCTTATTTTCGTATGGACTTGTTTAAACAGCTTGAAGATTGATAAATCATCTGGAACCGCTTTCAAACGAGACTAAAAAATAAGCGAAGGAATGATGTCTCAGCTTGTATCATTGTGTAAATTTTGAAAACTTCATGCTGGAAAGCGCCATTGCTTTTCGCTGCATTATACCGTGATTATATGGGGAGCTTTGTCTGTTGTCAACAGCTCTTTAGGAACAAAGTCCGAATTTTATGGCGGGTGACCGACAAAAAGCGGCCGCGCAGGTTGAAAAAGAGCGAAAAAAAGCCGCCCTGCTATCAAGCAAGGGCAGCTTTGTGAGCCAATTACAGTTTTACTACGTTCTCAGCTTGTGGTCCGCGGTTGCCTTCTACCACGTTGAATTCAACGCGTTGGCCTTCTTCAAGAGTTTTGAAGCCTTCGCCAGTGATTGCGCTGAAGTGAACGAATACGTCGTTTCCGCCTTCAACTGCGATGAAACCATAACCTTTTTCAGCGTTGAACCATTTTACTGTACCTGTTTGCATGGGTGTTACCTCCAACAAAGTTAAAATGAATATGCAACTTTTATTTGTGGATAAAATAAAATTCACACATTGTGAAAGGTTCAAACATAACTGTAAACCCTTTACAATATGTGAACACTCATTTGAAACTTCTTTTGTTTAAATTAATACTACCACAGACAGGAGCGGAAATCAATCAGTTACTTTCAGATCCGTGCAGCAAAAAAACAAGGAAAGACGGCGAAAAGACTGGATGTCTCGCGCGCCGCCTTATTAATGGGGGAATTTACCTAGCGATAAGGAGAAAAACTTCACTCGTTCCGCGATGGGCTGGAACTGTTTTTCGCCAGGCTGTGCGGTTGGCTTGCCGAACGCGTTCATTTTTTCTTCTGTCGGTCCGAAGCTTTCGGCTGGCACGATTTTGCGTAGCGTTTCCTTGGTGATGCTCCACAGCATGTCGTGGTGTTCGCCCAGAAGCACAACGACGCGGGCGCTTTGCGAGTTGAAGGAGGAAGGCGTATGCTTGACGGCTTCTTCGACAAGCTCGCGAATACGCTCGTCAGAGACAACAGCTTCCTTGCTGATTCCGTAATAGGTGCGTCTGTCTTTTACGGCTGTGAAAAAATCTTTACTCAGATTCATACCTCCAATGGCTTTTTTTCTTTAACAGATGCATGGAAAATGCAAAACTTATTCAATGTAATATAATTACTTTTCGTAACTAAATATATTTTATTGAAGAATCGTTGTTAATCCTTTTCCAGCAGACGGATGCGTTTTGGCGACAGCAGCGGCGCATTTGTCTGTCAAACACCCCAAACTCTTTACACGAAGGACAAGTAGCGATAACGTGGAGGAGGAAATGTTTTTTCAAGAAAGCTGTACGAAATAAAGAAGGGAAGCAGAGGAAGGAGGGCAGGCTGGAAATGCTTGATGAGCAAAAAAAGCAGCGCATTCTCGTCGTGACGTCGGTAGCGGCAGAGCGGGATGCGGTCATGCAAGGGCTGGGTGAGGACGCACGGTTCACGGTGGCCGTCGGAGGCGTGGGGCCAGCTTCGGCCGCTGCCAGTACGGCGCGGGCGCTGGCAAAGGTGCAGTACGACCTGGTGGTTTGCGCGGGGATTTGCGGCGGCTTCGTCGGCCGGACAGAGGTCGGCTCGATTGCGGTAGCCAGTGAGATCGTCTGCGCAGATTTGGGAGCGGAGACGCCGGATGGCTTTTGCAGCGTGGACGAGCTGGGGTTTGGCTCGGCGCGTGTGCCCGTGGCTGGCGAGCTGGCAGAGCGTGTGGAGCGCGCCATGCAAAAAGCGGGCTTGCCTGTTGGTCGCGGACCGATCCTGACGCTGTCTACGGTGACGGGAACGGCGGAAACGGCACAGGCTTTGGCTGACAGGATGCCGGAAGCGCTCGCGGAAGCCATGGAAGGATACGGTGTGGCGGTCGCTGCGCATGCGGCTGGCGTGCCTGTATTGGAGATCAGGACGGTTTCCAACGCGATTGGCCCGCGCGACAAGTCGGCGTGGCGAATCAAGGACGCGCTGGAAGCGCTGCGAAAAGGAAGCTCAGTTTTGCGGGAGGTGCTGTAAATGAAGATTGCGTTTTCTCCGTGTCCAAATGACACGTTTGTGTTTCACGCCTGGGCACACGGGCTGATTCCGGGTGCGCCCGAGTTGGACATCATGTATGCCGACATTGATATTACGAACACGCTGGCGACTCGTGCCGAGGGGCCGGAAGTGATGAAAATTTCTTATGCGGCACTGCCGTGGGTGCTGGACAAATACGCGTTGCTCCCTTGCGGCGGGGCTTTGGGCAGAGGCTGCGGGCCGCTCGTGCTGACACAGGGTGATGCAGGCGCAAGCGCCAACGACCCGGCCCGGCTCTCCGGCAAGCGGGTGGCCGTTCCCAGCGAACGCTCGACGGCGTACCTGCTGTTCCGTTTGTGGGCTGCGCAAAACGTCCCGGGCGGTGTAGGGGAAATCGTCGTGATGCCGTTCCACGAAATCATGCCTGCCGTGCGCGACGGCAAAATCGACGCGGGCCTGGTCATTCACGAAGCGCGTTTTACTTATCAAAACTACGGACTGGCCCTCATGACCGATCTGGGCAACTGGTGGGAAGCAGACACCAATCTGCCGATTCCGCTCGGGGCGATCATCGCCAAAAGATCAATGGATCTCGAAGCGCTGGCGAACTGGACGCGCGCGTCTGTAGAATACGCCTGGGCTCATCCGACCGCTTCGCAGGAGTACGTCATGTGCCACGCCCAGGAGCTGTCCTTCGAGGTTGCCCAGGCACACATTGCCCTGTACGTAAACGAATTTACGCGCAATCTCGGAGAGGACGGCTACGCAGCTATCACCGCCTTGCTGGGGCGCGCTGCCGAGGAAGGGCTTGTCCCTCGATTCGACTTGTCGCTGCTGCGCGGATAACAGGCAACAGAAATGGCGGTCGCGCGAAGGACTGGCCTTTTGCCGATGTGACAAGTCTTTGCGCATAACAAAAGAAAACGAAGGAAGCACAGGGGCTTGAGTCTCTGTGCTTTTTTTATTGCCACGGCAGCCGAGGGTACGAAGCTGTCCACGGCACGGCTGTGTCCTGCTCTCGCCTGATGGATTCGCATAGCGGAAGCAAAAATGGCGCGGTCGCTAGGCAGGCTGGATAATCCCGCAGGCCAGCCGCTTGCCGCTGTTGCCCGCAGGCTGTGTCCGGTAGTCGTCCGGGCTTTGGTGGATGATGACAGATTTGCCGACGACATCTGCCGCCCTGAACTGGTTGGTGAAAAAGCTCATCCGCGCATAGCCGTCGTTGGAAAACAGGACAGGGAAGTCGCCAGCGTGGTTGCCGTGCGGCTGGTTGGTCGGATTCCAGTGGGAGCCGGCTGCGGTGAACGGATCGTCCGGATTGCCGACGGTGCAGACGCCATGTTCATGCAGGTGAAAGCCAAAAGGGCCAATCGGCTGCTGATTGCCAGTCGCGGGCTTGTAAGGAGGCAGGCCGATGACTTCGACGTAAACCTCCGTTCCGTACGGGACATCGGTGAAGACGATATAGCCGTTCAGGTTCGGAGCCAGCGGACCGCCCTGAATCTGGGCATAAGCCTGTGTCGGGGTGTGCGCATAGTGGGAAGAAATCATGCGCGTATCGTAAAAATAGGGAGGATATCCGTTCATGTACACTCCACCTTCGCTTTCGTGATCGTTACGATGTTCATCCTATGTCGCGAATGGGCGGATGGTTCATCTTTTCGATGGGCGGCGAATGTTGACGCTGATAATTATTATCATCTACAATCAGATGGACTTCCCCCGCGGGGACAAAAGGTGAGCAAACGATGAAACGAGTGCTTTTGATTGAAGATGAAAAAAATATGGCGAGGTTCATCGAGCTGGAGCTGCGTCACGAATCGTTTTTCGTGGCGGTTGCCGATGAAGGAAGAACAGGGCTGGACCTCGCGTTGAAGGAAGAGTGGGACCTCATCCTGCTTGATTTGATGCTGCCGGAAATGGACGGGATGGAAGTGTGCCGCAAGATTCGCGAGCGCAAAAAAACGCCGATCATCATGCTGACGGCAAGAGACAGCGTGGATGATCGCGTCTCGGGTTTGGACAGCGGCGCGGACGACTACATTCCCAAGCCGTTTGCGATTGAGGAGTTGCTCGCGCGAATGCGTGTCGTGTTTCGCAGGCAGGAGGAGCAGACCGACGCGCTGCGGGCCAAGCTTGTTTTTCGCGAGCTGACCGTTGACCTGGAGGCGCGAACGGTAGCAAAAGGCGGACAGAGCCTCGAATTGACCAAAAGGGAGTACGATCTGCTCGTGATGTTTATGAAAAACATTAACCGCGTCCTGCCGCGCGACGTGCTGCTCGATACGGTGTGGGGGTACGAGTCTGCCGTCGAAACGAACGTCGTCGATGTGTACGTGCGGTATTTGCGCAACAAAATCGACGCGCCTGAGGAGCGCAGCTACATCCAGTCCGTTCGCGGGATCGGCTACGTGATGAGAAAATGAAAAGATACGCCCCATCCAGACTCCCGATCAAATGGAAGCTGACGCTTTGGTCGTCCGTGCTGCTCTTTTTGGTGTTCATCGCCTACAATACCGTTCAATATTATTTTGTGGAAAAGTGGATGATGCGTCAGGAGGAGCAAGCGGCCGAGCAGACGATGCGCGAGATTCTCAACTTTGCCCTGGAGCGGGAAATCTCCTTCGCGGGAGCCGATCTCGACGAAATGCGCAGCTTTTTGCAAAAAATCAACCAGCACAACCAGCGAATCCGTATCCTCGACGGGCAAGGCGTGCCGGTTGCCGTCGTGTCGGACGGGATCGAAGACAGCCTGGCTGAAACGATCACGCGTGCTCCCCGCGAGCAATGGCGGAGTGTGCACATCAGCAAAAACTTGCTGTTGATGGAGCGGCCGATCACGATTTTTCAGTTTGACGGCACGGTGGAGATCGTGAAAAACATCCAGGAGTTCGAGAAGCTGAGCGGAGCGTTGTTCCGGTTCATGGCGATCGGCTGTCTCGCGGCGGTCATTGTAAGCGGACTCGGCGGGAGACTGCTGGCCCGGCAGTTGGTCAAGCCGCTGCAGGCGATGAACGAAACGATGAAAAACGTGAAGCAAAAGGGTCTGTCCGAGCGGGTGGAGTTTTACGACAATCACGATGAACTCGCCACGACGATGAAGATGTTTAATGCGATGATGGACAAGCTGGAGCGGTCCTTTCAGCAGCAGCGGCAATTCGTGGAGGATGCTTCGCATGAATTGCGCACCCCGATCGCCATCGTCGAAGGGCACCTGGGCATGCTGCGCCGCTGGGGCAAGCACGATCCGGCCGTCCTGGAGGAATCGCTGCAAATATCCGTGGAGGAGCTGTCCAGATTAAAAGCGCTGGTCGAGGAGCTTCTCGTGCTGACGCGGGCAGAGAATCTGCAAATGGATGAAGCGGCCGCAGTATGCGAGCCGGAGCAGGTCATTTCGCAAACGGTCAAAAAGGTCAATGTGCTTCATCCCGCCTTCATTATAGAGCGCGATCTGCAGGCGCTGTCCGGGGTGAAGCTGGCCATATCCGCAGAACATCTGGAGCAGATTTTGCTGATTCTTTTGGACAATGCGGTCAAGTATTCGCGGGAACGAAAAAGAATCGCGGTGAGGGCAGCCATTCAGGGCGAGCGAGCCCGCCTGGAGATTATCGACGCGGGAATCGGCATTCCGGCAAAAGACTTGCCGTATGTCACGGATCGGCTGTACCGGGTAGACAAAGCGCGAAACAGAAAAAGCGGCGCCACGGACGGAAACGGCCTGGGGCTGTCGATTGCGAAGCGGCTTGTGGAGCGTTACAACGGAGCGCTGACGATCGAGAGCGTCGAGCAGGAAGGCACTACTGTCAACGTGCTGTTGCCGATTCGCTCGATTGCGGAGAGCGTCTGAAAAAAGTTTTTTTGTTTTTCTCATCGTTTTCTCATTTTGCTTCGCTACAATAAGCCTTGTCGATTGGAAATGATATTCATTATCAAAACAACTTGAGGCAAAGGGGAAGATTCGAAAATGAGAAAAACAAGCATGCTCAGTCTCATGCTCTTTACGATGCTGACTGTGCCATTCATGGCGGGCTGCGGAGCTGGTCAGGGAGAGAGCAGCGCGAGCCAGCCGCAAGCCGGCACTACCGCGCCAAAAGCGGAGGAGACGGCGGCGAAGGACAAGGACCAGGTCGTCAACGTATTTACGGCAAGGCACTACGAGATAGACAGCAAGCTGTTTGCCGAGTTCACCAAACAGACGGGGATCAAGGTCAATGAAGTAAAAGGCACAGCCGAGGAACTGGTGGAGCGCCTGAAGCGCGAAGGCGAAAGCTCGGAGGCGGATTTGTTCATCACCGTGGACGGCGGCGTGCTGAACTACGCCAAGCAAAACGGCGTTCTGCAGCCAATCGCCTCCGCAGAGGTGGAAAAAAACGTGCCGAGCCAATGGCGCGATCCTGACAACGAATGGATCGGCATGGCGACCCGCGCGCGCGTGATCGTCTACGCAAAAGACCGCGTGAAGCCGGAAGATTTGTCCACCTATGAAGATTTGGCGAGCGACAAATGGAAGGGCAAAGTGCTCGTTCGTTCTTCCTCGAATTTGTACAACCAGTCATTGGTCGCTTCCTTTATCGAGCTGAATGGCGAACAGGCGGCGCAAGATTGGGCAACGGGCCTGGCGAACAACCTGGCGCGCAAGCCAGAGGGCGGAGACCGCGACCAGGCGAAAGCGATCGCGGCCAAAGTCGGAGATGTCGCTCTGATGAACACGTACTACGTCGGGCAAATGCTGCATTCCAAAGACGCGGAAGAAGTGAAAGTCGCAGAAAGCGTCGGCGTCTTTTTCCCGAACCAAAACACGACAGGTACGCACGTGAACATTAGCGGCATCGGCTTGACCAAGCATGCGAAAAACAAAGACAACGCCGTCAAGCTGATCGAATACATCACGAGCAAGGAAGGCCAGTCGATGTTGACGCAAGGCAGCTTTGAGTTCCCGGTGAATGCGGAGGCGGAGAAGCCGGCCTTGTTGAAAGAATGGGGCGAGTTCAAGACGCAGCAGCTCAATTTTGCCAAGCTTGGCGAGCACAACAAAAAAGCGGTTGAGCTGATGAACAAAGCAGGGTGGAAATAAACGATGACGGGAGCTGCGTTGCGAAGAAGCCTGAAACGGAAGCTGAACGGGTGGGTAGCGCTGAGCGTGACAGGGGCCATTTTGGCCCTTCTCCCGTCTCTTTACATTTTGCTCGGCCTGTTTGCGCACACGAATGAAAACTGGCAGCACATTCAGGAGTACATGCTCCTCGATTACGCCCTGGAATCGCTGTGGCTCGTCTTGGGAACAGGAGCCTGTACGATCATCGTAGGCGTTTCGCTCGCCTGGCTGGTGGCTGCCTACGATTTTCCGCTGCGCCGTTTTTTCGCGTTCGCCTTCGTGCTGCCGCTGGCGATCCCGCCGTATATTGCGGCCTACACGTACGGCAACATGCTGAGCTATACCGGAAGCATCCAGACTTTTTTGCGAAATGGCTGGGGCTGGACGTTCGATCAGCGCTACTTTGACATCATGTCCATGAAGGGCGCCATTTTTATTTTCACGCTGTTTTTGTTTCCGTACGTGTACTTGATTACGAAAACGTTTCTGGAAAAGCAGAGCGCGGCGTTCATTGAAAACGCCCGATTGCTGGGGAAAAACTCGGTTCACATCTTTTTTCGCATCGTGTTGCCGCTCTCGCAGGCCGCTATTGCGGGGGGAGCGAGCCTGGTCGCGTTTGAGGTGCTGAACGACTTTGGCGTGACTAACCACTTCGGCATTCAGTCGTTTACAACGGCGATTTTCAAGACGTGGTTCGGCATGTACGACGTCGATTCGGCAATCCGTCTGGCTGCCTGGCTGATGAGCCTGATTATCGGCATTTTTGTCGTGGAGCGGCTGGTGCGCAAGCGCAAAAAGTTCAGCTCGCCGACGAACCGGGTCACGACGCTGCGCAGAAGAAAGCTGACAGGGCTGCCCATGTATGCCGCGCTATGCTTTTGTATCGCGATCGTTTCCCTTTCTTTTTTCATTCCTGTGGCACAGCTTGCGGTCTGGGCAACATGGACGTATCAGGAAGTGCTGAACGAGCGGTTCGTGCAGCTTTTGACCAATACGCTGTCGATCTCTGTTGTTTCCATCGCGCTCCTGATGCTGCTTGCGGTCACGGTCGCCAACGTCATTCGCTATTCCCGCACATCTGTATTCGCCATGGTTATGACGCGGCTGATTTCCATGGGGTACTCGATTCCGGGGGCGGTGCTGTCAATCGGCGTGCTGGCCGTCGTGATTTCGCTCGACAAAGAGCTGGGTCCGCTGTACGCCTGGCTGGGCTTTCCAGAGGGCAAGCTGGTGATTAGCATGTCGCTGTTCATGCTCGTTTTTGCCTATATCATCCGCTTTTTGGCGGTCGGCTTCAATGCGGTCGAAGCCGGCTTTGAGAAGACGGGAAACCGCTATTCGGAGGCGGCGCGAATGCTCGGCATGGGGATGACCCGGACTTTTTTCAAGGTCGATTTGCCGCTCATCAAAGGGGCGGTCATGACCGGGGTTATTCTCGTGTTCATGGAGATTGTCAAGGAGCTGCCGCTGACTTTGCTGCTCCGCCCCTACAACTTCGAAACGCTGGCGACGAAGGCGTACCAATACGCAAGCGATGAGCAAATCCAGCAAGCGTCGATTCCGTCGCTGTTCATCGTCGCGGTCGGCATCGTTTCCGTCTTTTTTTATCACTGGGTAGGGGAGAGACAGGCAAAATGAGCTTTTTTCAACTGGACAATATCACGTTTGGCTACGGAGCGGGGAGCGGGCCTGTCGTGCGCAATTTTTCGCTGCGCATGGAGCAGGGCGAGATCGTCGGGATTTTGGGAAACAGCGGCTGTGGAAAAAGCACGCTGCTGCGCTTGATCGCGGGGCTGGAAGCTCCTGCGGGCGGACGAATCCTCATCGACGGACGGGTGCTGGTCGATGCGCGGCAGTTCGTCGAGCCTGAGCATCGCGGAGTCGGAATGATTTTTCAGGACTATGCGCTGTTTCCGCATTTGACGGTCGAGCAAAATATTTTGTTTGGACTGCATCGACTGACGAAAAAAGAACGGGAGGTACGGCTTCGGGAAATGCTTGCTCTCGTGCAAATGGAGAGCTTCGGCAAGCGCTACCCGCATGAGCTGAGCGGCGGGCAGCAGCAGCGGGTGGCTTTTGCCAGAGCGTTGGCACCTCGACCCGCCATTCTGTTGATGGATGAGCCGTTCAGCAATCTGGACGCAGAGTTGAAAAAGAAAATACGCGAGGAATTGCAGGAGTTGCTGCGGGCAGCGCGCATCACGACGATACTGGTGACCCATGACAGAGAAGATGCGGAGACGATCTGCGACCGGATCATCCGCATGGCTCGCTGACGGGCAAAGTGTCGCTTCCTCCTGAAAAGTTCAGCAGCATTCCCCTGCATCGTGTATAATGTGCTTGTGACGATTGCAGTTTACGGTTTGGCGCGATTGCCGCTGAACCGTTGAATATGAGGAGGATGCATACATGAAAGTAGAAGTGTGGTCTGATTTTGCCTGCCCGTTTTGCTATATCGGCAAGCGCCATCTGGAAGGCGCACTGTCGCAATTCCCGAACAAGGATCAGGTAGAAATCGTCTACCGCAGCTTCCAGCTCGATCCGACCATGGAGCGCGATACGAATATGGACATACACAGCGTGCTCGCTAGCAAATACGGCATGCCGCTGGAACAGGCCAAAAGCATGAATGATCGCGTGGCCCAGCAAGCAAAAAGCGTCGGGCTCGACTATCATTTTGACACGATGATTCCGACGAATACGTTTGACGCGCACCGTCTGGCTCACTTTGCCGCTGCCCATGGCAAAATGACGGAAATGAAGGAGCGCCTCCTGAAAGCGTACTTCACCGAGTCGCTTCACCTGGGAGACCACGAGGTGCTGGCGCAGCTTGCCTCCGAGGTCGGGCTGGACCGCGAAGCGGCACTCGCCATGCTGAAAAGCGGCGAGTACAGCGACAAGGTGCAGGAAGACAAGCGCAGAGGCGCTGAAATCGGCATCAAAGGCGTGCCGTTCTTCGTGTTCAACAACAAATACGCGGTTTCCGGCGCTCAGCCGGACGAAGTGTTCCTGGGAGTGCTGGACAAAGTATGGGAAGAAGAAAACGCCGCTGCCCCTCTGACGCTTGTCGGTCAGGATGAAAAGGAAAAGACAGCCGGGGACAACTGCGCGGACGGTTCCTGCAAGCTGTAAACGGCGAGGTTGTGGTTGCATGAAGCTGAATCGAATCGATCAGATTGCCAAGCCGCGCTTCCGGATTGCCGTGCACGTGCTGGTCTGGCTGGCGCAAAGCGGCGGTGTGCTGTCCAGCTCCGCCATTGCCGCACAGGTGAAGACGCATGCGACTTTTTTGCGCCGAGTCATGGCCCAGTTGAACCGGGCTGGCATCGTGGAGGCAAAGGAAGGACGCGACGGCGGTTACTACATGACGAGGTGCCCGAAGGAGTTGACGCTCGCCGATATTTACCGCTCCCTTCCGGACGAACGCGAGGAAGACAGTCAGGAGGAGCTGGATTGCGGCGAGGTTGGCGTGCAACTGGACCGCCATCTGGAGGCGCTGATGAACCAGGCCGAGCAGCAGCTTGTGTTGTTTCTCGGGCAGTACACGCTGGCGGATGTGATGGACAGCATCGGCTTCGGGCAGGTAGGCCCAAGCGAGGAACTGTTGGAGATCAAGCAGGAAAACCGACTCTTGTAGCAGTAGCAGGAGTCGGTTTTTTGGTACAGATAAGAATGGGTAAGACTCTTATTCCGGATAAGTGCAACCAAGGCTGCACGAATAACTTGGCGCAGCCAAGTTTTCTCACACGGAAAAGGGAGCGTGGGCGAAGGTGCAGAAGCTGACGCGGCTGTACGAGCAGCGCTTTCCCCGATCGTTTGCATGGAAAGGTAGGCGTTGAAGATGGCATATACGTTCGAGGATTTGTACGAGGCAGCGGAAATGGACGATTTCGACGAAGTAAAACGAATTTTGCAGAAGCAGCCTGCCTTGATTCACGGCAAGGATGAGTACGAGTTTTCCGTGCTGCATGCGGCCGTCATGACGGAGAACGAGGAGCTGATCGAATTTTTGCTAGGACAAGGAGCAGATGTCCGCGCCAGTAACGACGAGGAATTACCCCGCTGCATATCGTTTTGTATCCGCAGATTGCCGCCCTCCTGATCCGGCACGGAGCAGACGTGAACGCAGCGGCGGACGACGGGAGCACGCCGCTGCACACGCAAGTAGCAGACGGAGAGGAGCGGCTGGATGTCATCGAAGTATTGCTGGAGCATGGAGCGGACAAAGCGCGGAGGGACAAACGGGGGCTGACCCCGCTCGCTATCGCCCGGGGGCGCGAGGAAGAGGAGATTGCCTTGCTGCTTGGCTAACGTGCGGCATGGCGTCCGCCACACGTTGCACCCCCGCTGCACGCCACTCCCCGCGCCAGGTGTCTCGCTGCTGGAAGGCGGGCGGTCGACCGCATCTGTGGATCAGTAGGGAAAAGTATGAAAAAAACGTGGCAGTCTCGAACATGACTGCGCACCAGGATTGCGCAGTCCTTTTTTCAGGAACAGCTTGTCTGTTCTGTTCGTTTTTGCAACTGCTCGATTGCAGGCACGGTGAAGCAAGCGAGATTGGCGGGAAGCTCGGCGAGGGAGAACCATTTGACTGCTCCGATCGCTCCGCCTTCCTCCATGTTGCGTGCGGTTCCCGCTTGCACTTGGACTTCGTAGATGGCGGACACCCAATGCTCTGCCTCGTCCGGCCGGATCGTCTCGGCCATGCAGAGCAAGCCGGTAATTTCGACGTCGAGATTCACTTCTTCTTTCACTTCGCGGATGATTGACGCCTCAAGCGGCTCGTACGGATCGACTTTTCCACCCGGAATGCTCCATGTATCTTTCTCCGGATGACGATTGCGCCACACGAGCAATATCTCGTCGTGCTCGTTGCGGATCACCGCGCCTACGCCCAAGCGGGGAAGTGCCGCTGTATTCGCATTCGTTGTCATTGCTTCGCTCCTTGTTGCCGCAAAAAAGTTCGCGACGTTTTCGTTTCCTCGCTGGATGGCGAGCGACAGCACCGAGTCGCCGCCCTCTTGTCTGGCTATTGCGGGTCATCGGCTTGCCCGGGCTGTGCTTCCGGCAGCGGATAGCGGGCATGCACGTGCTCTCGGAAAGTTGCGTAGTCGCATGCGTAGACGTGCGAATCATGGTCGCTCTCACACAAAAGCCGCATGCCGAGCCGCTCCGCAAACCGATTGCCGGCAGCGGTCACCGCCTCCATCGCGATGGAGTGAATGCGAATGCCGCTTGCGGCCACGCCATCCAGCACGCCGAGATAATGGTGGAGCATCAGCGGCAAGGCAGCACTTTTCCGGTAAGCATCAGCGACAACGACACAGGACAAAAAATAATACGCCGACTCCGGCGACTGCTCCGGATTTTCGATATCCGCAGTCGTCATCAAGCTGTCGTTGAAGCGGCCGGCGACGATTTGCTCGTAGACATGTTTTTTTACCGGGAGCAAATTCAGGAAAGCGACGACGCGGTTATCCGCTTCGATCGCGACGATGCTGTCCGGGCGGAAGCAGTACCAGTTGTAGCTTTCCTGGCTGGGCGTAATGAAATCGGCGCTATAATATTGAAGCTCAAGCTGCTCCATCTGTTGAAAATGCTCAAGCTGCAACTGGTCGAGTTTTTTCACGGGCGGCTCTCCTTGGGCTGAAAAAGTCGATGCGGCCAAGCATTTTCGCCAAACGTTGGCCTGGCATTTGGAACTATCTAGCATTTTATCACACAGTGGAAGACATCGCGAAAAAATAGGGAATTTTCGGGAAATGGTGCTATAGTGGTGGGAATAACAAGGAAGCGAGTGATTAGGCATGAGCCAACCATCCACGAAGACGATGATCCGCCATTTTCAACAGGAAGACATGCCATTGCTTGGCGCGCTGTACAAGTCTGTGACGGCAAAAGAAAACGCCACTTTTTGGTGGGTGGGCGATGAAGAAAACTGGGGCAACGTTTACTGCGCATTCGAGGGCGGGAGGATGGTGGCCAAGGGACAGGTCAGTATCATTAATGTCGTGCCACCCGGACGGCTGCCGGAAAACAAACATGCGATCTACCTCAACCTGAAAACTGTACCGGAGAGGGAGGACGACGACGAGCTGCTGGAAAAGCTGTACCGTCTGCTCTATCAAAAGGCTAGCGAGCTAAAGCAGAGCTTGTCGCAGGAGTACAACACGATTTTGTGTGTGGGCAACGACTCGACGGCAGCGGCCAACAACGGGTTTTTTATCCGGCAAGGCTTCCGCCACCTGAACAGCCTGTTTCGGATGCGGCGCGAGCTCGATCAGCCTGTTGGCGAGAGGGCTTTGGACGAAGCTTTTCAGTTTGCGCCGTGGCAGATGGAGACGCCTGAAGAGGAACGGCAATATTTGCAGGTGGAAGCGGAGATTTGGCCGGACACGCCGCTTGGGGCGGAACGGCTCGCCGAATACAAAAAGCAACCGCTCTGGACATCGCTCGTCATCCGGCAAAAACGCACGCTCGCAGCCGGGTTAATGGCGTGGCAAGAGGAGGAGCACGGGGTTATTGAGGATGTGTTTGTCCGCGAACCGTGGAGGCAGCGCGGCTTCGCCAAGTTTTTGCTGACGCAGGGACTTGCTTACTTGCAGGCACATGGACTGCCGTACGCCTGCCTGACGGTGCTGACGACCAATCAGTCGGCTTTGTTCCTTTACGAGTCGGTCGGCTTTTATGTGGAGAGCGAAGAGGTCAGGTATTTTACAGAGCTGGCATAAAAAAGAGGGGGAAATCCATCCCCTCATGGTTTTGCCGGAAGCGTCATTTGTTTTGCAAAATGCCCAAATACGCTTTCCACGGCCCGACGTCCGTTCCGTATCGTTTCGCCATGACCCGCACGATTTGCGCGATGTGTGTCAAGTCGTGGACGACCCAGGTGGAAATCAGCTCCCGCGCTTTTACCGCGCCGAATGCCGGGTGCAGGCCAGTCAGCTCCAGGTGCAGCGCTGGATCGATCAGCTCCGTCAGCCTAGCGATATTTTGCTGGCGAATCGCTGTAAATTCGCGCAACTTTTCCGCCAGCGACTGCTCCGTGCGTCGGTTCAGGTGCGAAAAGCGATCAAAAGGGGGAAACGGCTTGCTGTCGCCTTCCTGCAAAATCAGTTCCAGCCGCGGTATCCAGTTCGTTCGCTCTGCCTCGATCAAATGCTCCAGCACTTCCACGGCGTTCCACGTGTCCTCGCCCTCGTTACAGGTCAGCCACCCCGTCGATAGACCGGATAAAAATTGTTGCAGCAGCAACGGCGTACGCTCCAACACCTCGACAGCTTCATGCATGCTGAAATTCATCAAAACGCCCCCTTGTCCGATTCAGGTTGATCCACTACGCGCCAAAACGTTGGCGATATCCACATCTTCTGCACAGTTCCTCGACAGCCTCCCTGCGAGAAAACCCTTCGACGATGGCATTGGCCCGCTCGCCTTCCACGATGTCCGTAAACGACGCTTGCTGAATATTGCCCAGGTTGATGACGCCCTCCCCGTCCAGACAGCACGGAACGACTGTCCCGTCGACCAGAATCGCCGCCTGGCTGCGCAAGGCGTGGCAAAAGCCCCGGCCCTCGTCGCGTGGAGCTGTCATGCTCGGCCACTGAAACTCATGGTCCTGGTTCAAGTAGACGCGCTCGGCGATTTTTACGCCGCTACCCGGCTCGACCTTTTCTTCGATCTGGTAATCGAGCGCAAATTCTTTTTCGATGATTGCAAGCGTCTGGCGGTTTCTGCTCTTTTGAATGTTCGTGATGTTGTTTTGGGTCAAATTCCACAGGCGGAAGGAAAAGATGACTTTGTGCTCCGCAGCGTCGCGGACGAAGGAGAGAATCTCCCGCAAGTAACCTTCACGGTCGGTCGAGCCGAGGTGGCCGTCAAAGCTGTGCAGCGAAAAGTTCATCTGCCTTAGCGCTGGCTTCCCCAGCAGCTTATGCCGATTTTTCGCAATCAATGTGCCGTTGGTCGTAATGTTGACCTTGAAGCCTTTTTCATGGCTGATGTCGAGCAGCTCGTCGATTTTCGGATGGAGCAGCGGCTCTCCTTTTACGTGCAAGTAAATGTGCCGGGTGTGCGGCCTGATCTCATCCAGCCGCTTCGCGAAGCTGTCCACCGAGATAAACGTAGCCTTGCGCTCCGTCGGCGGGCAAAACGTACAGGCGAGATTGCAGATGCTCGTAATTTCTATATAAACTTTTTTAAACGTTTTCAAAATATTGTCCCCATTCCAGTTGTCCTATTGTGAAGTGCGAATATACCTCACATAGTACCATAGGAGGCGGGGGAGGGGTAACGGTGTATTATGGGGGGCAGTTGTCGCAATGCTCTCTCGCCGTGCGTGAGCGACGCATCTGGAGAAAGGTTGTAGTTGTAGAAAAGTTCTGAAAACATGTGGTATAATCTTCCTGCAATAGCATAGGCTCCCGAGGGGCGGCGGCTCACTCTCTATCCCGAACAGGGAGGGGGTGAGAATATGGAGGTCTATCAAGCACTGACGTTGATGATTTCATTTGCAACGTTGATCGTGTTGATCTTGTCCTTCGACAGAAAAAAGAAGTAACCGCCCCTTGAGCTACCAACTCTGGCGGTTACTTCTCATGTAACGAATGGAGCCGCACCCCTTGGCAGGGGATATGCTATTGCATGGACCGTTCCGGTTGCCGCCGGGGCGGTCTTCTTTGTAGTATATACAGCTACTGTTAATTTTAGGATAGATCAGTTTGCGGGATATGTCAATTTTTGAACAGCAAACCAGCCAACTTGGACAAAAACACCCTCCTTCGTATAGAGCAAGTAATTCAATCAAAACAGGTGCAATGGAAAACATCAAGCATTCGATCAAAAACACCTGTTTTTTAACGGCAGAATCGACTGTAAACACTACTCCAGAGCCGTGAATGCTCGGGCATGCCCAAGAAGCACCAACGCTTGGTAGCGTCAGCATGGCGCTTCGAGGACGTGCACGATTTTGCGGAGCAAGTGAGGAGCGAAGCCTGAACGAATCTCAACGCTGGCTTGTCCAATGCGGACGATAAGTGATGAAACGGAGGTGTCGGGCTGATTCGTAATCGTAAGTGGCACAACCGACGTGAAATGAGGTTTTTTCGTTACTTTGATAAAAACGATTGAAAACAGCCGGAAAATCCCATATCCAATCACGACACCGAGGAAGTTCATGATTACGTCGTTGATGTCGACATAGCGATACGGAAATCCTAGAGCTAAACCTATCAAAAGTTGAAGCGATTCAATGGTACATCCAACGAGTAATCCGAGAAGAACTATTTTTCGCAGGTGAGTCTTGCCTAAAAACGAAATTCCAAATCCGAATGGTACGGTTAATGCGATATTTAATAAAACCTGCATGTCTGCCAATCCAAAACCTGCTGGAAAGAAAAAGGGAATCAGGTTCATTTCTTCTGCGAAGGTATTGGCCACTCGAGCCTTGTCAGCAATCAATCTCGGGTCAATCGGAATCGGAAAGAGTGTATACTTACCAAGATGCAAGACATAGACACAAAATAGTGTATAGAAGAACAGAAAGCCATACTTTTTTTTCCACGCCAGTCGAAGAATGATTGCTGAAATCAGTATCGCGGCAAGGCCAATGAACAACGGAGCTCGTTCGAAGAGCAGCAAGTGAATCCTCTCCTTATGTATAAGGGATGTAACGGCGGTATCGATCAGCCGCCGTTAGTATGCAATTTCATTACTTTGTCTGTAAAGTACCTGATCCTTTGACTGTCCAATAATCAAGGCTACCTTTATCGGCCTCAATGTAGTATTGAGCTGCATCACTTCGAGAACCAAAACTTTTCGAGAAGTTGCCGCTATTAGGAGTCACGGTTGTTGAACTGGATTGTCAACACTAAACTAGACAACTTTTTTAAGGTGTTCAAGTTTGTACTCGACAGGAGTTAGATAACCGAGTGAGCCATGGATTCTGATATGATTGTACCAATGCACGTAGTCGGATAACTCCAGCACTAGTTTTTCTAAACTTTCAAAATGCCGACCTTTAACAAACTCAGTTTTAAAGATTTTGAATGTTGCTTCGGCTACTGCATTATCATACGGACAGCCTTTCATACTAAGGGAACGCTTGATACGGAAAGCTGTCAGTGCTTCATCTATGAGCTTATTTTTAAACTCATTTCCACGATCGGTATGAAACATTTGAATCCTGTTTAAATCGGTTTGAATGGATGCAATCGCCTGGTAAACCAGCTTTGCATCTTTGCGTGGTCCCGCACTATACCCAATAATTTCTCGGTTAAAGAGATCGACTAATAGACATACGTATTGCCATTTTTGCGCGACTCTCACGTATGTCAGATCACTCACTACAACTGCCAGTTGTTCTCTCTGATCAAATTGTCGATCAAGCTCGTTTGTCACGTTTGATTCATTGCAAGACGCTACGTGAAGCTTGAACTGAGCCACGGTATACGATGACACAAGTCCGTTTTCTTTCATGATTCTGCCAATTCTCCGCCGGGATACGATCAAGCCCTTCTTTTTTAACTCCGTCTTAATTTTACGCGTGCCGTAGTTATGGCGGCTGATGCGGAAGATTCCCGTAATCGTTTCGACCAGTTCATCTTCGGAGTGTTTTTCCTGTGCCTCGTAGTAGTATGTACTTCTTGGTAATTGTAGGACTCTGCACATTGCTGATATCGAGTATTTGTGCTGGTTGTTCCGAATCACATTTACTTTCGTCCTAGTATCAGCGCAGCTTGCTTTAAAATATCGTTCTCCATTTGCAATTGTTTATTTTCTTTCCGCAATTTGATAAGTTCCTGTTGCTCGGGGGTAAGGTTATCCTTCTCTTTGAAAGAACCAGATGTTTGACTCTGTTTGACCCATTTGTCAAGCGCAGACGGTGTTAATTCATATTCACGAATGATATCCTTTCTTGGCTTTCCATTCTTATAAAGCTGAACCATCTGTTCTTTAAATTCAGACGTAAATGTCCTTCTTTCTTTTTTCGTCATAGTAGATTCTCCTCAGATATGTTAGTAGTAGTCTACTTGACCTTAATTTTCCTGTCTAGCTAAGTGTAACCTGTCCATTCTGCCAATCTGCGTGTTTGGAGTCACGTATCCATCGATACAGCATTTTAGGGTCTATCCCATGCCGTCTGGCTACTTGGCTAGCGTTTCCTACTTCGTGGGCTTCCTGGATCAATTGTTGTTTGAACTCGATTGAATAGCGTCTCCGTTGCATAAAAATATCCCCCTCTGTTCTTCTGATATCAGCTTAACAAGATAAGGGGGTATGACTCAAATCCAATTTTGGGGCTTAAAAGTGACAAGTTACTAAGCCTTCACGTTGAGGGGGCGATAACAACAGAACAATTCAAACAGCAAAATGAGCGTATCACCCAACAACAGCAAAACCTTGCAAACAAAAAGGCTGAACTGCAATCCAGTTTAGAAGTAAGAAAAGACCTCAATGAACAGCTACAAGCCTTTAAAAAAGAAGTAGAACGCTTCATTAACCTTGACATTGAAGATGAACAAGTTTTGAAGCAGGTTCTACAAAGGCTTATCCACCAAATAGAAGTGTTCGAGGGCGGAAAGATTAAGATTCACTACAATCTTTCCCACCCTCTCCCCTCAAATTAGGTACAGTTTACTTGGCTGTATCTTTTCTTTCAAGTCTCACTGTCACCTCCACATGCGCCGTATGCGGAAACATATCCACCGGCTGCACGCTCGCCAGCTCGTACCGCTGCAGCAGCTTCGCCACGTCCTTCGCCAATGTCGACGGGTTGCAGGACACGTACACAATCCGCTTTGGCTGCACATCCAGCAGCGAACGAATCAACGCATCATCCAGCCCGGTGCGCGGCGGGTCGACGACAACGACGTCCGGGCGCGTGCCTTGTTTGGCCCATTTTGGCATCAGTACCTCGGCGCGGCCTACGTGGAAGCTTGCGTTTGTCGCCTGGTTGCGCGCCGCGTTGCGGTTGGCGTCCTCGACGGCTTCCGGGATCAGCTCGATGCCGCGCACTTCGCGGGCATGCGGAGCGAGCCACAGGCCGATCGTGCCCGTGCCGCAGTACAGGTCGAGCACAAGCTCCTTGCCAGTCAAGGCGGCGGCCTTTTTCACTTCGTTGTACAGCTTCTTCGTCTGCTCCGGATTCAGTTGGAAAAAGGCGCGCGCCGACAAGTCAAACGACAGCTCCCCGAGCTTTTCCGCGATAGCGGGCCTGCCCCACAGGGAGAACGTCTGGTCGCCGAAGACAAGCGACGTTTTTTGCGGATTAACGTTTTGCGCGATGCTGACAAGCTCGGGCAGGCGCGTGCGCAGCTCCAGGATCAGCTCCTTGACGCGGGGAATTTCCTTGGTGGCTGTCACCAGCGTTAGCTGCGTTTCGCCTGTGGCAAAAGCTACTCGCGCCACGATCGTGCGGATGACGCCTGTCCGCTTGCGCTCGTCGTAGACGGGGATGCCCAGCTCCTCGATGATTTTTTTCGCGGCTTGCACGATTTTGGTCGTCGCCTCGTGCTGCACCTGGCAGCCTTCCAGATCGACGAGCTTGTGGCTGCCTGTCTGGTACAGTCCGGCGATGAGCTTGCCGTTTTGCTTGCCCACCTGGAACTGCGCCTTGTTGCGGTACGACCACGGGTTGTCCATCCCGATGGTCGGGGCGACGGGGGGATCGGACAGGCGGGCGTATTTGCGCAGAGACTCGATGACGATTTCCTGCTTGCTCGCAAGCTGTGCCGCATAGTCCATGTGTTGCAGGCTACAGCCGCCGCATTCCTTGTAGACCGGACAGGGCGGGACTGTGCGCGCGGAAGACTTCTCCACGACGCGCAGCAGCCGGGCCGTTGCGTACTTTTCCCGCGCTTCCGTCACTTCGGCATGCACGACCTCTCCGGGGAGAGCGCCTTCGACGAAGACGATCTTCCGTTTGAAGTAGCCGATCCCTTCGCCGTTGATTCCCAGACTTTTTATGGTGAGCGTCATTTGCTGGCCGACGCGTATCGTTGTCTCTTGTTCCTTTTTGTGTGTTGGCATCTTTGTTCTCCTCAGGACGATTCAGTATCCTTTCATTATAGTTGATTGCGAGACTTGTTGCATGGGGAGGGTGCACACGCATCCGGGCGCTGTGCTCACAAATAATGGCAACTTCCTGTGCAGCCTTGTTTTTGTTATAATAGTGCGGAGAATACTGAGGGAGTTGTGACGCTAGATGCAAGAGCTATTTGACAAAATGAAAGAATACCTCAACATGGATACCGAAATTTCCTTTGAAGAGTTTGATGGCTACTACAAAAAAGTAGTCGCGTTTCTGAACGATAACTGGAAAGAGTTGAACGAGGAAGATACGATGCACATGCTGTTCATCCTCGACAACCTCAAATCGAACGGCGAAGATCGCGCCAAGCGCAAAGTGAAGGAAGCGAAAAAATACGCGAAAATGGCGCAACGCACCGAGATTTGGGCAAATGCGCTGATCGGCCGTCTGCGTGAAGCCGGTTTGACCGACGAAGAGATCGGCAAGCGCTACGAAGCCATCTACGAAGCGGTGTAACAGCCGACGATAGCATAAAGCAAGAGAGAGCCACCCGGGTGTGAGCTCTCTTTTTTTGTGCGCGATCCAAAGCAGGATGCGGTTTTGTTTGACAAGAAAACAGAGTCGCATTATAATTTGTAACTAATAATTTGAATAGTTCGTTATCAGTTGCGTAGAAAAGGAAGAGTAGGAACAGAGAGCAGCGTGCAGAGAGCCGTTCCCCGTGCTGAAAGAATGGCCGCCTAGCCTGTTTTGAAAATCACCTTGGAGCAGTGTTCTGGAAAGCCGCCGCAATCGGGCGGTGAGTAGAGGACAACGGATTCGTCTCCGTTACCGGACGGGAGTTCCCCACGTGGAACTTCTACAAGTCTGTTTTTCGTGAGGAAGACAGAGAAGCTGAGTGGTACCGCGATGCCTTCGCCTCAGCCAGCCGTGCGCAAACCAAGCGCTGCTGGCGAGGCGGAGGCTTTTTCTATGAAAAAAAAGAGACAACCAACGTTTGGGAGGGGCCAGAGAGTCATGCATACAGTGAGAGTGGAAGAAATTGTGGTGGCAAACCACGGATTGAAAGACGTAGTGGAGAAGACACCGCTGCAAAAAAACAACGTGCTGTCCGAGCGCTACGGCTGCAACGTCTATTTGAAGCGGGAAGATTTGCAGGTCGTCCGCTCCTTTAAAATTCGCGGAGCGTACCATTTCATGCGCAGCCTGTCCGCAGAGGAGCGCGAGCGCGGAGTAGTATGCGCCAGTGCGGGTAACCACGCGCAAGGAGTCGCGTACTCGTGCCAGAATCTGCAAATCCAGGGCACGATTTTCATGCCGACGACGACCCCGCGCCAAAAAATTTCCCAGGTCAAACGGTTCGGCGGCTCGTATGTGGAGGTCGTGCTGATCGGGGACACTTTTGACGACTCGTTCGCAGAAGCGATGAAATATTGCCTACAGGAAGACCGGACGTTTGTCCATCCGTTCGACGATCCGCTGGTGGTGGCAGGGCAAGGCACGGTGGGGCTGGAGATCATGAACGATCTGGAGGAGCCTGCTGACTTCGTTTTCATGAGCATCGGCGGCGGCGGCCTGGCGGCAGGGGTCGGCACGTATGTAAAAGGCATCAGCCCGGATACGCAAATCATCGGGGTGGAGCCTGCGGGAGCGGCATCCATGAAAGCGGCGCTGGAGAGAGACGACGTCGTGACGCTCGATGAGATCGACAAGTTCGTGGATGGAGCGGCAGTCAAACAGGTCGGACAGTTGACGATGAGCATTTGCCGCGAGGTGCTGAGCGATATCGTGCTCGTGCCAGAGGGCAAAGTATGCACGACGATTCTGGAGCTGTACAACAGCAGCGCGATCGTGGTCGAGCCTGCCGGGGCCTTGTCGATTGCCGCGCTCGACTACTACAAGGAGCAGATCGCGGGCAAAAACGTCGTCTGCATCATTAGCGGCGGAAACAACGATATCGACCGGATGCAGGAAATCAAGGAGCGCTCCTTGCTGCATGAAGGCTTGAAGCATTATTTCATCATCAATTTCCCGCAGCGCGCCGGGGCTTTGCGCGAGTTCATGGAAAAGGTGCTCGGTCCGCACGACGACATCACGCGCTTTGAGTACACGAAGAAAAACAACAAGGAAAACGGCCCGGCGCTGGTCGGCATCGAGATGAAGTGCCAGGAGGACTACCAGCCGCTGATTAGCCGGATGAAGCAGCACGGCATCCGCTATGTCGAGATCACCAACGATCCGTATTTGTTTAACCTGTTGATTTAAGAACATTGTGTTACAACAGATGCCGAATTTGCGAAAATGTATGAATACAGCGAAAAATGGAGCAAACGGGAGCATTTGAGCGAGAGAAGAAGGTATTGTGGCGTAATGTATTATAACAAACTTTTATAAAACAGGTGCTGTTGTAATACAATACAGATAACAACACACGGGGGGTTATAATCATGACGCCAATCACTACGTTTTTCCGAAACCTCGAAGCAAAATGTTGCGCAGCTTGCGGCCAGACCATCAACGAGCAGGCTGAGTCTTACGCGAACGAATGCTTCACTTGCCAGGAGCAGGCATCCTACGACGCCTACAAGCACTACCACCAAAAACGGTAAGCAGATGAATACAGCATAGATCAGGTGTACCGAACGGCTGGAGCCAGAGGGTATGCCTTTTTTGTGCGATCAGCTTCTTATCCGGTATCAGTGCACCCAGGGCTGCGCCAATAGCCTAAGTTTTCTCATTTGGGCAAACCGTGCCGCATGCGCTTCTCTCCTACTTTTATGAAAAGCGCCGGAAGCTTTTTCCACAAAAAAGCCGCTGCTTGTCTGGCAGCGGCACTTTGCCATTCAATGCGGTTTGGCCTGGGACTTGGCGGCCTGTTCCTTTACGTAGTCGATCAGGCCGAGCTGGAAGCCCTCCTGTGTCAGCAAGCGCTGAGCTTCGTAGGTGCTGGCATAGTAGGCTTGGACGTGCGGATCGTTTTCCAGCACGCGGCGGCATGCCTCGTCGCGAGAAAGCTCTCTGTACCAGTCCGCCTCCTTGATTTGCGCGACCAGCTCCTCATAGGCCGGCTCGGGCTTTTTCCACGGGTTCAAGCGGTGAAAAATTTCACCGAAAATCGCAACAACGACTAAAATTCCGATGAGAAACATGTTTGTCACCTCTGACGTTGGTTCCCTCCCATGGTACCACTCCCGGAGCGCTTTTCGCTATGGGGAAGTCTGTTCTTGCTTGCAAATGCGCAAAAAAGCAGGCATGCTAGTGACAGAAAACCAAACGGGGCCTGTAACACAGGTCCAGGCAGTAAGAACAAAAGGAGGGCACCCCATGTTTCATCCGCTGGTATTTGACAATATCAGAGTGGTGCTGGAAGGCGCGGTGTACGACCGCGATTTTGACGGGGCGATCACGATTACCAATCGGTCGGACGTCATGGATATGGCGACGTTCCAACGCTTGTTCCAGATCGACTTCAAGCTGGCCGAGTACGCGGAAAGTGACCAGGGCGTGCGGGCGCAAATGCAACTGCGCACGAGCCTGGGCGACGTAGCCGCGGAGCAACTGGAAACGCCGCTCGTGGAGCATATCGGCTGCACGATTTGCATTCATTTTTACATGCAGCTTGAAAAGCCCGGCGACATTCCGAACAGCGCAAAAGAGATTACGGCGATCCTCAACGACATTTGGGGAGAGCGCCCGTACATTACCCAGACGCTGTCGGCGAAGCTGCCGGAGCACCGGATCGAATGGCCGCCGCCAAGTTGGGAAAACCGCGTGACGCTGGACTTTCACCGCAAGATCGACGAGGGCAACATCGACGACCTGCGGCTGCTGATCGAGCACACGATTCAATCGCTGGTCGGTCTGCAAAACTACGTCGATCAAACATAGGGATTTACATTTTCAAGCATGCGTATTATCATTTTGTTAACCTTATTATATTTTTAGTTAACATTGGAGGCTATTACGCATGAGAAACGAACGTTTGAGATGGCTTTTGTTGTCCGCCATTTTTGCCGCTGTCACGGCTGTGCTGTCCCAGTTGACGATTCCGCTGCCGCTCATTCCGATCACCGGACAGACGCTTGCGGTAGGCTTGACCGCGACGATCCTGGGCAGCCGCTACGGTACACTCGCTCTTTTGATTTACGTGCTGCTTGGAGCGGTCGGCTTGCCTGTCTTTTCTGAAGCGAGCGGCGGGCTGCAAGTATTGGCAGGCAAAACAGGCGGGTACATTTTCGGCTTCATCGCCACTGCCTTTGTGACGGGCCTTTATTTGGAAAAATTCGGCTTCACCTTGAAGCATGCGGTCGTCGCCAACGTGATCGGCATGTTCGTGACGCTCGCCTTCGGTTGCGTTCAGCTCAAATACGTGCTGGATATCCCGTGGGACAAAGCCATTGCCTTCGGCGCTACGCCGTTTTTGGTCGTAGGCGTTATCAAAGCGGTGCTCGCCGCGCTGATCGGCATCAAGGTGCGGGAGCGTTTGATCGCTTCTCGCCTGCTGCGCGCAGAGCAGCCTGTCGCACGCTAACAACGGTACGCCTTTTTCGCCACCTGAAATTTTCAGGTGGCTTTTTTTTCGCATAAACTCCTTTTCTTGCCGGATACTATCGGTAATCCAATCGAAGCACATGAGGGGGATTTCCATGGGTGTGACAATCTCAGGCCCACGCGGCTTGCCGATTTCCGGCAATTTGCTTGCTTTTCGCAAAGACCCGCTGCAGTTTATCCGCGACGCTGTTGCCGAGCATGGCGATGTCGTTCACTTTCGTTTTGGGCCGAAAAGGCATGTCTATTTGCTGACCAATCCCGACCAGATCAAAGAAGTGCTCGTGACCAAGCAAGACCATTTCAAAAAAGGAAAAGGGTTGCAGGTCGCCAGAGCCGTCGTCGGCGACGGGATTCTCACCAGCGAAGGCAAGAAGCACATGCGCCAGCGCAGACTGATGCAGCCGGCTTTTCACCGGGAGCGGATTGCCGGCTACGGACAGGCGATGGTGCGCCAGGCTGTCGAGCTGTTGGAGGACTGGAAAGCAGGGGAAGTCCGCGACATTCACGACGATATGATGCGGGTGACGCTGGCGATCATTACGGAAACGATGTTTGGCAAAAGCATCAAGGAGGGCGCCGACAAAATCGGACATGCGATCGACGTCGGACTGAAATATGTGGCGAACAAAGCTTCCTCCTTTATCGACATTCCGTTGTCGGTTCCGACAAAAAGCAATCGACAGTTTCTGGAGTCGAATGAAACGCTGGATCAAACGATTTATTCCTTGATCGAAGAACGGCGAAACAGCCAAGACGACAGACAGGACGATCTGTTGGGGATGCTTCTTGCGGCGCGGGATGAGGACGACGGCCAGGGGATGACAGACGAGCAGGTGAGAGACGAGGTCATGACGATTTTCGTTGCCGGTCACGAGACGACAGCCAATACGATGTCGTGGATCTTTTATTTGCTGGCGACTCATCCGCATGTCGAGGCCAAGCTGCACGAGGAACTGGCGACTGTATTGGACGGCAGGCTGCCTACGGTCGACGATTTGCCTAAGCTTACCTACACGAGCCTCATCGTTTCGGAAACGCTGCGCCTGTATCCGGCTGCCTGGACGATTAATCGGGAAGTGGTCGAAGAGGTACAGATTGGCGATCACACGTATCAGCCTGGCGATACGCTGATGATGAGCCAGTTTGTCATGCATCGTCTGGAGCGCTACTACGAGAAGCCGGATGAGTTTATTCCGGAGCGATTCGCGGGCGATCTGCTGAAACGCAACCCGACGTATGCCTATTTTCCGTTCGGGGGAGGGCCGAGGGTTTGTATCGGGAACAACTTCGCTCTGATGGAAGCTGCCCTGCTTTTGGCGACGATCGCGCAGCGCTACCGCCTGCGGCTGGCAGAGCCTGGTCAAGTAGTGGAGCCGGAGCCGCTCGTTACGCTGCGTCCGAAAAACGGCCTGCCGATGCGCCTGGAAAAGCGGGAGTAAGGCAAAAAAAAGAGGCATCTTTGCACTACGGTTTCGCCGTGATGTGTCAGATACCGAACTGGGGGTTATTTATCACTGAAAGCAACATGCTTACAAGAAATACTTTAGCAGAGAAATATAAAAAATAAATTAACTGCTAATAAATCTATATAAACTAACTGTGATAAAAGGGAATGGTGAAGGAGAAGCTGCTTCCTATTCCCTGTTCGCTGTTTACCGTGAGTTCTCCGCCGTGGCGGCGCACGATGCTCTGGCAGATGGTCAGCCCAAGCCCTGTGCCGCCGTTGTTGCGGTTGCGGGACTTCTCTGCGCGGTAAAACTTGTTGAAGATTTTGGGCAAATCCTCGGCTGCGATTCCTTCCCCTTTGTCTATGACGGAAAACAGCACGTGGCCTTCCCGCTGGTCGCATGTAACCAAAATCGAGCCATTCGGCTTGTTGTAGTGAATCGCGTTGTTCAGCAAGTTTTCCATGACGCGACGCAGCTTTGTTTCATCGGCTTCGATGTGCAGCTCATTGGATACGCGCAACTTCCATTGAAACGTCAGGCCGGCTTCCTTTACCCGCGCCAAATAGTCCTCGATAATTCCTTTCAAAAATCCTTTCACGTGAATGCGGCTAATGTTGAGCCGCACCTCCGTACTTTGCACCGTGAAGTCCTGCAACTCGTCCAGCAGCTTTTCCAGATCGCTCGTCTTCACTTCGATTTTGCCCATTTGCTTCTGAATCCGCGTCAGGTCCGTGACCCGCCCGGAGCCGATGTAGGAGGCGTAGCCTTTGATCGTGGTCAGCGGCGTGCGAAAATCATGGGCGATGGAGGCGATCATTTCCGACTGTCTCTCTTCGGAAAAGCGCAGCTCGTCGACCATGTCGCCAAAGTAGCGAAAAAGCTGTCCGAACTCGTCGTGCGAGCGGTACGTAAACGTCACAAGCCGTTTGCCCTCGCGAATTTCCTGCGTGACGCGGGCCAGCTCATTGACCGGGCGCAAAATCCAGCGGAGGAACAGGGCGAGCAGCAGCAGGCCGACGAGGACGAGGCTTCCGTAAATAAACCAGAGCATCATGGAGACTCCGGTTGTAGCCATCATGTCGTAATCGTCCGTGTAGAAGTAGACGACGATCTCTCCCGCACGGGGAGGCTCCTGCTGAAAATGGTACTCTGCCACGACTTTCAGGTCGCTTTTCGTGGTGGAAGGGAGGGACAGCTTCAAGGAGTAGGCTTGTGACGGCCTGTGGTAAATCGTGTTGCCGCTCGCGTCCTTCACGACCATCCGGTACATGACGTCTTCCGGCAACTGCTTCTCCAGTTCCTGGCGCTCGATCGGGTCCTTGAAGTTGCTGGAGCGCAGTAGTTGGTTGAGCCGGACCTTTTCTGCCGCATCCTTTTCCGCCTGGTACTGGTTGTGACGGTCGTTTTTCAACTGGTCGATGATGATGTCCTGGAAGACGAATTTGAACAGCAGGATGTTGAGGGTAATCAAGGCGATAAAGGAGAGAAAAAGCTTGTTGCGAAGACTCATCTACAGTTTCTCCCCGATGAATACGTAGCCTGTCCCCCATTGTGTTTTGATGAATTGCCGTTCTGTTTCCAGCTTCTCGCGCAAGTTTTTGATGTGGACCGTCACGGTGTTGAGGGAGCCGTAGCCGTACCCCCAGACGCGGTCGTAAATTTGTTCCCGCGTGAACACGATCCCGGCATTTTCGGCGAGGAACGTCAGTAGTTGAAACTCTTTTGTGGACAGCTCAATCTTCTGGCCGTTGACGTAGACAGAGTACGTTTCCTTGTGGATCTCCAAGTCCTTGAACTTCAGGACGGTGATCGGGGAGCTGGGCGTCTCTTTTTCCGGCTGCTCCTCGGTATGCTTGCGAATGCGCTCGTAGCGTCGCAGATGAGCGCGGATGCGAGCCAGCAGCTCTTCGGTGTCAAACGGCTTCGTAATGTAGTCATCGGCGCCGATTTCGAAGCCGACGACTTTGTCGACCGCCTTGCTTTTCGCGCTGAGAAACAGGATCGGCAAATCCCATTCGCGGCGAATTTGCGAGCACAGCTCGTAGCCGCTCATATTCGGCATCATGATATCGAGCAAAATGAGGTTGGGCCGCTCGCCCTGGCTCAGAAGAGCAAGCGCATCCTCGCCATTTTCCGCCGAGGAAACCTGGAAGCCTTCGTTTTCCAAAATATCTTCAAGCAGTTCAATAATCTCCTGGTTGTCATCAACGATCAAAATGTGATCTTTCACCGGAATTACCCCCAGTTACTTCTATTAATAGGTGGATGAGGTGCTATGGCACAAAGAACTAATCCTGTCTATCATAACATGCTTTCACATGATAAGGGCAAGTATCCGTCCATTCATGCATCTTTACTTATAGGTAGGGGCACCTCTTTAGACCTGGTCCTAAATTTCGTCAGAAAAAGCCAGAGACGCAATGTCCCTGGCTCTTATTTTTTGCCGAACTACTTCTTTTGTGCTTGATTTTCCGACAACGATGCAGCTTGCACCGCGTTTTCCTTTTTCGGAGCTGCCGCTTCCAGAACAGGTGTGCTGATGCGCTTGGCGCCAACATAACGCTTGCTCCAGTAGTACGGGTCGTTCAACTTGGTGTTGACGACGCCGCGGCCAGATTCCGAATGCACGAATGTGCCGTTCCCGATGTAGATGCCTACGTGTGAGATGCTTCGTCCGTTTGTATTGAAGAACACAAGATCTCCAGGCTGCAAGTCTTTCTTGGCAACCTCTGTCCCCAGTTCGTATTGGGCGGCAGAATTGTGAGGCAGGTCTACACCTAACGCATCAAATACGTAGCGTGTGAAACCGGAGCAGTCAAAGCCCTTTTTGGACGTACCGGATGATTTGTAAGGGACGCCATACAGTTCGCTGACCACGTCTTCGAGCGTTGCACCCTCGGCCGCGTGTGCAGCGCCGGCTCCCATAGCCAGCATTCCGGCCATAAGTAAAGACAGTACCACCTTGCGCAAAAGAAACTGCTCCTTTCGTGAGCCTACGAAGTTAGCTGAAGGGTTCGGTCGAAAGGACGCCCTAGATTGCCAACATGCAATCATTCACCCCAAAAAACTGGTTCCCCCGTTTCCGACATGCGGAATTCGGCTATTTTCGATGTTTTTTTACACGCACTTTACGAAGATTCTACGCTTTTCCCGTTTTCCCTCTTTTGTAACCGCTTGTTCACCTTTTTGTCACAAAATTTTGTCTGATGCTGTAACGATTTGCTTCGACAATGCAAGTGCCGGGTCGAGAAAAGGGCAGGAGCAGGCTCGTCCGATTATGGCAGGAAATGCTCTCCGTCCAAGGACGGAGGGAAAAACCAACCGCACGCCCGTTATGGGGAGCCTATGCGGGGGGCTACAATAAGGCCATAAGGTTCAACAAGCACCACACACGCAAAAGATGATAGGAGGTAAGCGAGCAATGAGTGAACGGTCTGGAAAGGTTTTGCTCGGGCTAGTTCTCTTGCTGATCGGCGGGTTGGTTCTCCTGGATCAAGTAGGAATCGACTTTGGTGATCTGATCGGGCTTTTGATTCCGGCGATCATCATGCTGTACGGCGCTCGAAAAATCATGGGACAATCCGGTTCGCGTTTTTGGGGAATCGTGATCTTCCTGTTCGGGTTCCTGATGCTGATCGGCAAGCTCCATCTGCTGTTTCACGGCTTACTGGCCATTGGTGTGATTTATCTGGGGTATCGCTTACTGCGCCCCGGCCATGTCCCCAAAGAAGCGCCGCCAGCCTGGGAACGTCAGTGGGCACAAAAAGTATTAAAAGAAGACACGCTGGACGCGTGGGAAAGAGAAATGACCCGCCGCCAGCCATAAGCAGCCATGTCGCGAGAGCTTTTGGATGAAATGACACGATGTGATATGATGAGGAGGAATTGAAAATGAGTATTTTCAAACGTTTGCGTGACCTGACAGTAGCTTCGGTAAATGACGCCCTGGATTCGATGGAAGATCCGGTAGTTATGCTGAATCAATACATGCGGGATATGGAAGTGGAAATCGGACAGGTCGAAGTGGCTGTCGCCCGCCAGGTAGCATTGGAAAAGAAATTCCGCCAGCAACTGGACGAAGCGAACGCTTTGATCGAAAAGCGCGACCGTCAAGTAAAGCTCGCGTTGACAGAAGGGGAAGACGAGCTTGCCCGCCGCGCTCTTGCGGACAAAAAGCAGTATGAAGCTCGTGCAGCCGAGTACGAAACACTCTATTTGGCAGCTTCCGAGGCCGCTACGCAAATGCGTGAAAAGCTGGCCGAACTGAAGGAAGAGTTCTATAAAATGCGCGCAAAAAAATTCACGCTGATGGCACGGGCACAAGTAGCCCGCACGCAAAAGCAGGTGAATCATGCGGTAGCAGGGATTGGCAATCAGTCCGCAGGCCGCGGGTTCGCTCGTATGGAAGAAAAAGTGATGCGTATGGAGGCGGAGGCACAAATGAGCGGCCAATGGCGCCAAACGAACCTCGCCTGGGAGAGCGCGTTGTCTGACCTGGAAAAAGACGATCTGGATGCGGAGCTTGCCAGCATCAAGGCGTCGTTGAAGGAGAAAAAACCAGCGTCCGCCCAGCCGGAACAATCTTGATTGGACAGGAACTGGGGGATTGGTTGTAGAATAGAGTGTGTCAATCAGGCAGCCTGTATAGCAGGCTGCTTTTCCCCTAGGAGGTACGATTCTTGGCAGACTTCATGGTCTTTTTGCGAAGGTTCATCGCTGAGCCTGGACGTGTAGGCAGCGTGATCCCCAGCTCTCGGTATTTATGTGAGCGAATGTTGAGCCACGTCAATTGGGCTTCAACAGATGTCATTCTTGAGCTGGGACCTGGCACGGGCGCTTTTACCCAAACCATTTATCAAAAAATCAATCCTGATACCGACTATGTGCTTGTGGAGCGTGACAGCCAGTTTCGATCCATCCTTCAATCACGCTTTCCTGATCTTCCTGTCAGGGAAGAAGCGACGAGACTCGGACAATATTTGGAGGAGCTGGAGCTTGGCAAGGCAGATGTCATTATTTCCGGCCTGCCGTTTGCCAATTTTCCGCAAGAGTTGCGAACAGCGATCCTGGACGAAGTGCAAAAGGTATTGAAACCAGGCGGTCTGTTCATTACATTCCAATATTCGCTACAACTCCAGGCTGAGCTGCAGGCGCGTTTTTCCTTGGTAGAGACAGACTTCACCTTGCTGAATATCCCACCTGCATTCATTTATACATGTCGTAACGGACAAAGTGAAAAAGATCGGCATGGGGCGTAAGAGAGGAGACTTTTGTGAAACTGTCCCGCTTGCACACAATGTTGGCCGGCGTCCTGATTATTTTGACAGGAATCGGCCTTTTATTAGACAGTTTGCATATTATTTCGTTCGGTCTGTTTGACCTGTGGCCCATGGTGCTCGTCTACTTCGGCGTTCGCCTGTGGGGACAGAACAAGCGGATTGGCGGCGGCATTCTGTTTTGTTTAGGATTCATTATCGCGCTGGATATGTGGTTTGGCATCGGCGTGGACGATTTGTTCCAACTCGCTGTGCCTGTCCTGTTTATTTATTTTGGCTTTCGATTGATTCGCGGCAAGACCAAAGAAAGAGGAAATCGTCCGCCCCTTCCGCCGTTTTCAGCTCCGGATGAGACGCCAGCTTCCGCCATGGGCGGCGGGAGTCAAACGGCTCAGCCGAGCGGGATTCGCCAGGAAGCTGCCCAATGGCTGGACAGCTTGAACAAATGGAAGCCTTCACGCGGCAAGCTGCCTGAGCAGGAGGGAGAATCTGCCTACCGTGAACGGATTTTGCCCAAAGATTCTCGCAGCTCCCTGATCGGGGATTACCATCTGACCTCGGGACGTTTTGAACTGAGCGCCCTGCATGTGTGGCACGGGATCGGGGATGTGGTCATAGACCTGTCCCGCGCGGTGCTGATGCAGGATGAAGCGGTGCTGGTTGTGGAAGGCTGGGTGGGGGATGTCACGATATACGTTCCCGTCGATCTCCCGGTTTCTGTCAACGCAGAGCTGAGTCTGGGCGATCTGGAAGTGCTGAGCCACCGTCAGGGCGGAATCAACCGCAGCGTCATGATTCGCTCCGATCAATACGAAGAGGCGGCTCAAAAAGTGAATGTGCATATCTCGCTGCTCGTCGGCGATATAAAAGTCAAGTACATCTAGGAGGTACTGGCGGATGCGTCGACAGCGATTAGCGAGTATTCAGTGGCAATATGTGCGCTACGGCGTCCTGCTTGCCGGAAGTGCAGTGGTCGTTTCGTTTATTTGTTTCTTTTGGCTCTATTTTGTGTGGAAAGATATGCCGGAGGTTCATCGCTGGTACAACAGCCTGATTGGCGATCCGAAGGTCGTTTTGTGGATGGAAGATTATTTGGGAGTGACCTTGCCCGCGCAGCCTGACGGGCTGGTGCAACTGGCGGCGTTTGTCGTGTCGCTTCCGGTCGGTGTGCTGGTGGCGCTGATTATCTCCTACATCGTCGGGAACCTGCTCAAGAAAAGGCTCAGCGTGTTGTGGGAAGCCGCCATGAAGCTCGGGCGGGGGATGCTCTCCTACCGCGTGCCGGATTTGGGCGTCGATGAAGTCGGCGAGCTGGGCTGGCAGTTGAATCGGCTGGCCTCGCAGTGGGAGGAGCAGGTCGCGTCCTTGCAGCGTCTGTCCAATCACAATGCGGCCCTGGCAGAGCAGGTCAAGCAGGCAGCCGTCACCGAGGAGCGGCAGCGCTTGGCACGCGAACTGCACGATGCGGTCAGTCAGCAGTTGTTTGCGATCGCCATGACGACGGCAGCGATGCGGCGGCTGGTGGAGAAAAATCCGCAGCGCGCCGCCCAGCAGATTGAGCTGGTGGAAGAAATGGCAGCGGCCGCCCAGGCGGAGATGCGGGCATTGCTCTTGCATCTTCGCCCCGCCACGCTGCAAAACAAGTCGCTGAAAGAAGCGATCTTGGAACTTTTGGATGAACTGGAACGTAAAAATACGATGGAGCTGACGTGGGAGATTGAAGACGTCGAAGGCTTGCCGAGCGGCATTGAGGATCATCTGTTCCGGATTTTGCAGGAGTCGTTGTCCAATACGCTGCGGCACGCCAAAGCCAGCCAGATTGCGGTCAAGTTGTTTACCTTGCAGGAGCAGGTGCGGCTCAGGGTAACCGATGACGGCGTCGGCTTTGATCCGGATGGAGAAAAAATGACGTCGTACGGCCTGCGCAGCATGCAGGAGCGGGTGGCCGAGGTAGGCGGCTCGATGGAGATTTATTCAGCGATCGGCAAGGGGACGCAAATCGAGGTGCGGATTCCCTTGATGTCACAGCCGGAACGGGAAGGGTGAAATTTCTGTGATTCGCGTATTACTGGTAGACGATCATGAGATGGTGCGGATGGGGCTGGCTGCTTACTTGTCAACCGAGGATGATATCGAGGTGGTGGCAGAAGCGGGCAGCGGAGAAGAAGGAGTGCGGATGGCGGTAGAGCTGCGACCGGATGTCGTGCTCATGGATCTGGTCATGGAGGGCATTGGCGGTGTGGAAGCGACCCGGCGCATTCGTGAAGCTTGTCCAGCGAGCAAAGTCATCGTCCTCACCAGCTTTATCGACGACGAAAAAGTATATCCGGTCATCGAAGCGGGGGCCTTCAGTTACTTGCTCAAGACTTCGCGTGCGGCCGAAATCGCCAAGGCGATCCGCTCGGCTGCAGCAGGAGAGCCTGTACTGGAGTCGCGAGTGGCAGGAAAAATCATGGCCCGTTTCCGGCACGGACAGGAATCGCACCCGCACGAGCAGTTGACCCCGCGCGAGCTTGAAGTTTTAAAGCTGATCGGCCAGGGCAAGTCCAACCAGGAAATTGCCGACGAGCTGATTATCGGGATCAAAACGGTAAAGACGCACGTCAGCAATATCCTCGCCAAGCTGAATGTCGAGGACCGCACACAGGCGGCCATTTACGTGCACACGCATAATCTTGGCTAACAGCGTGAAAAAAGCGAAAATGCTTCTCGTTATGAGGGGCTTTTTTGAGTTTTTTTTGCGGATGTGGTAAAGATAGTAAGTAACAGATTGGGAAAGGAGGGGACGGGCTATGAGGCACAAACCTCAGACACGCTCCAAGGTGCTTTCGGCGGACAATGGCGTGGACATTATCGGAGATGTTCACGGCTGTTACGACGAGTTTATGGAATTGATCCAGCGTCTGGGGTACGAACGGAGCCAGGACGGCACCTATCGTCACCCCCAGGGCCGAAAGCTCCTTTCCCTCGGAGACATTACAAGTCGCGGGCCGTACTCCATCAAGATGCTGCAATTTTTCCACCTCCACGTCACAGCCGGGCTGGCGGAGATGGTCGACAGCAATCACGGCTGGAAAATCGCCCGCTGGCTGGACGGAAGACCTGTTACACTGGCACATGGCGATGAAAAGGTGGAGGAGGAGCTGCGGCTCTACCAGCAAGAGTTCGGGCCGAAAAAAGCGTCTCTTTTGCGGGAGCAGAGTCGGCGCCTCTTGTTCTCCTCGCCATCGCACATGATGATTCGCCGCCATGACAAGCTGGAAGCCGTTGCCGTGCACGCAGGCATTAAGGATGACTACATCGGCATGGAATCGCCGGCTGTCTATACGTTTTGCCGTTACGGGGACGTAGCCGGGACCGGGCCTGATGGCCGTCCGATTCGCCGGGAGTGGGCCAAGGAACGAAAAGTGACAAGCCCGATTATCGTCTGGGGACACGATCCCCACCCGGAGCCGAAACGAAAAAACGGCACAATCAACATCGACCAAGGGTGCGTGTTTGGCGGAATGCTGACCGCCTATCGCTTTCCGGAGGACGAGGTGTTGAGTGTGCCGGCCAAGAAAAATTATTCAGGTCTGGCAGATACGCCGCTGACGCGCTATACGGCGGATTGAGAATCGTTTTTCTGGTTTTTTCTGTTGCTGACTTGCTCGATCGTATTCTTCGCGGACGAGTGAATACCGACACTGGCCAAGCCCGCTGTTACGCCTTCCATCAGCGCTGTTTTCCAGTCAAAGCCCGGCGAGTACAGCCATTGGTTGACCATGTACAGCCCGACAATCAAGACAACGGCTACCCAACTGCGCAGCTTTTTGGGGATGCGAAGCACATCAGACAAGGTAGCGGTGCCTGCCAGGGCAAAGGCGATGATTAAGCCGAGATCGAAGCCCACGGGACACTGCCTCCATTTCTTATTTTTTCAATAGCTCATACAGGCGCTTCAAGATGATCGCCTCCGCCCAGAGCGGCAAAGGCTTGTCAGCCTGGCTGCGCCAATCTTCGTTGGTCAAAAGACCCTGGTCAAACATCCAGTCGATTGCTTCCTGTTTCCAATCTGGCAACGTTCCTCCACCTCCGTTTCCTGGGCTGGGAGTAGTCGTTGGCGACGGCGTGGGAGCGGGAGTAGGGGCTGGAGTCGGAGCGGGGGTTGGTGTGGCCGGAGGACGGTAAGGCAGCTTGGCGTATTCGCAAAAAGCGCGGACGACCGCTTCGGCGAGCCGTTTCCAATCCCTGGCGAGCTTGTCGGCGTCCAGCGGGTTGTCGGCGAAGCCGTACTCAATAATCACGGTTTCGACGCTGCCGGTTTCCCTGTGCATGTAGTAGTAGTCCCGGTTGGAATTGTTCGGGAGCGTCCGGGTGAAAATCCGGCGATTGGGCATTCCCTCCGCTTCCAGCTCCTCCTGGATTATGCGGGGAAAGGCGGCGGAGCCATAGATCGAGTAGATGACCTCGGAGCCTCGGCCGCCACCTGCGTTGATATGGTTGGATATGCAGTAGCGCGCGCCGCTGTTTCGCACAAGAGTCGTCCGTGCATCGCTGGAAAGCGTAGTATCGTTTGTTCGCGTCATCGCGACCGGAATGTTCAGTTCCTTGAAGCGATTGAACTGATACAAAGAAATTTGCAGAGTCATATCTTTTTCGAGAAACTGGGCGTTGTTGCCGCCGCCAGGATCGACTCCACCGTGCCCGGCGTCCACAATCAGGATAGGAGCCATTTGTGCATCACCTCTTGCCATTAGGATATGCTTGGAATGGCCGAGATGGCTTGGGGCAGTCTCACCAATTTCGCGGGTTGCAATGTACAGAATGCCCATCTATGGTACAATAAAAGAGTTCGTAACTACGCAAAGAGGATGGTAATGTATTGATGGCTTGGTACAACTGGGTAATCCCGATCGTTACACTGTTACTCGGCCTCGTGGGCGGTTTTGCCGGAGGCACTTATTACTTGAAAAAACAAATGTCCAACATGCAGATGGACGAAAAACAACTGCAAGCCATGGCCCGTTCTATGGGGATGAACCTCAATCAAAAGCAGCTCAAACAAATGAGCCGTACCATGAAAAATATGAAAATGCCAAATAAATTCGGGAAGTAGTGCGGAGGGGGTGTCGTTATGGGACCGACCCGTCTGCGTTACACGATGATCGGTTTTATTGCAGGTGTATTGGTCGTGTATTTAAAAGATCTGCCGATGGGGGAAGGGACCCGATTCGCAGCACCTTTTTACGGAGCGGGCATTGGTCTTCTCATCGACGGCATCATATTGCGCATGAAGCAACGAAAAGGGAAAGAAGAGTAGGGCAGCTTGGCTTTGGCCAGGCTTTTTATTTTTGGCATGACAAAGCCGGATCGCCATACGGCAATCCGGCTAAACTTGCGGGAGGAAACTGCCCGCGGTCGCTCATTCTTGAGCATGCCTCGATAGCGGTTTTGCTTATTGGGTAAAAATCAGCTCGTAGATCATTTTCGTAATCAAGGTGATCGAGACGATCAAAAACAGCGGCCGGACGTAGCGAACCCCGGTTTTGATAGCGACCTTGGCGCCGATGCTCGCGCCGAGCAGCATGGCGATCCCCATGACAAGCCCGGTCAGGAAAATGACCTTGCCCTCCAGACAGAAGACGAACAGCGCAGAGAGGTTGCTGGCCAGATTCAAAATCCGCCCGTTTCCTGCCGCGATCACGAAGTCATAGCCGAACAGCAGCACCATCAAAAAAACGAAAAAAGAACCGGTGCCCGGTCCGAAGAAGCCGTCGTAAAATCCGATCAAAAAGGTAAAAGGAATGCCGATGCCAAGGGTAAACTTGGTCATCCCTTTGTAGTTGGAGTCTTGCCCGAACCGTTTGTTGAACAAGGTATAGACAAAAATCAGCGCCATCATCACGATGACGAGCACCTTCAACAGCTCCTGGGGAACGAACAGCACCGTCTTTGCTCCGAAATAAGCGCCTACGAGCGAAACCGGGAAAAGAATGAACATCAGTTTCTTGTCGTATTTGCCCGAGCGGATAAAAGTGAAGGAGCTGGTCGCAGAAGAGATCGTGCCTGCGAGCTTGTTGGTGCCGAGCGCCAGATAGGGAGGCAGGCCGAGACCGAGCAGCGCAGGCAGGGAGATAAGACCGCCGCCGCCGACCGTGCTGTCGATGAAAGCGGCGACAAATCCGAAGAATGCGAGAAACAATACCGTGAGTAAGTCCATTTCCATTGAAATCACCTGATTCTCTAAGTATGTAATAAACCAAGTCTAGCACTCTCCTTTTTGATTGCAAGTTGGAAATGTTTAAAAAGAATTGCTAGATTAATATACTTTGCATACCGATTTGTTGTAAAAGTAGTTGTCTTGCAGTATAATAAGGTCGTAGCTTGACCCATACATATTTTGAGGAGGAATGTTACAATGGCACATCAACTTCCTGCATTGCCTTACGCACATGACGCACTGGAACCTCATATCGACGCGCAAACCATGGAAATCCACCACGGACGCCACCATGCTACTTATGTGAACAACCTGAACGCAGCTCTGGAAGCTCATCCTGACCTGCAACAAAAAAGCGTGGAAGAGCTGATTAGCAACCTGGACGCTCTGCCTGAGTCGATCCGCACTGCTGTTCGCAACAACGGTGGTGGACATGCTAACCACACTCTGTTCTGGGAAATCCTCAGCCCGAACGGCGGCGGCGCCCCAACTGGCGAACTGGCTGACGCGATCAACGCGGCTTTTGGCAGCTTCGACAACTTCAAGGCTGAATTTGCAAAAGCAGCAACTACTCGCTTCGGTTCCGGCTGGGCTTGGCTGACTGCTGAAGGCGGCAAAGTGGCAATCACCTCCACTCCTAACCAAGACAGCCCGATCATGGAAGGCAAAACACCTATCCTCGGCCTGGACGTTTGGGAGCATGCTTACTACCTGCGCTACCAAAACAAACGCCCTGACTACATCAGCGCGTTCTGGAACGTAGTAAACTGGGATGAAGTAAGCAAACGCTTTGCTGCTGCGAAGTAATCTTGGTTTTTGAGCAATCATAAAGGGCTTGTCGCATCTGTATGGGCGACAAGCCTTTTTTATCGTGTCAAAAAAAGCGCAATGCTGCCGTAGGGGTTAGTGCATCAGCGCAGCGCCTCGGGCGGGCCGTGCTTTATTTTTTCCAGAGGATAGTCAGGCGAACAAAGATCGGTTATAATACTTACGAAAAGTAACCTGGTTTTAAAAATATAGAGGAGAGTGTTTCTCATGATGCCATCTTTGTTCGTTGCACATGGCGCTCCACTGCTTGCGATTGAAAACAATTCCTATACACAAGCGTTGCAACAACTGTCCAGCCAACTGCCGCGCCGCCCGCGCGCGATCGTGATGTTTTCCGCTCACTGGGAAGCTTTTGACCAGATGGTGGGGACGATGGAGACGTTTCCGACGATTCACGACTTTGGCGGCTTTCCGCAAGAGCTGTATGAGATTCAGTACCCGGCAAAAGGCGACGAAGCTATCGCGCAAGAGACAGTGCAACTGCTGCGCGACGCAGGCGTGCCTGTCGGCTTGAACACGACAAGAGGGCTTGACCACGGCCACTGGGTCGTGCTGCGCCATATATTCCCGCAAGCGGATGTGCCTGTCGTGGCTCTGTCCGTCAACCCGAATCTGACGGTTGTGCAGCAGTACGCGATCGGGAAAGCGCTCAGCCCTCTGCGGCAAAAAGACGTGCTGATTGTCGGTTCTGGCGGCACGATTCACAACTTTTCCTACCTGAATATGCGCGAAACGTCGGAAGGCGCCTTCGACTGGGCCTTGCAGTTCGAAGAGTGGCTGCAGCAGACGCTGACCGGCTGGAAGGTCGATGAGTTGGCGCGCTATCGCGAGCTTGCGCCGCATGCGGAAAAAGCGGTCCCGGTCTACGGCAGCGAGCATTTTGTGCCGCTCGTTTACGCGATGGGAGCAGCAGACGACGAGCGGGCGGCGCAGCGGCTGCACATGAGCTTTCGCTACGGCAGCCTGAGCCATACGATCTGGCAGTTTGGTCATGCCGAATAAATGAGTGCGAGCATCGAGCAAGTTTACATGGAGTACAAGGGCTTGCTGTTTTCGCTCGCCTACCGGATGACGGGCTCTGCGGCAGAGGACATCGTACAGGAAACGTTTGCGGCGCTGGCCGGGGCAGACCTCAGCGAAATCCGGCACGTGAAAAGCTATTGGTGCACACTGCGCCCGATTTTTCCGGCAGACGGGTGGCGTCGTTCTGGCTGGGCATCTGGCCGAGATGGGCGAATCATTCCGCGATGGAAATTCGCTCCATCAATGGGCAGGATGGCATCGCGGTCTTTTCGCAAGGCGAGCTGAAAATGATCGTACAGATCAGTCTGAACCAGCAGGAAGACCGGATCGAACGGATGTACCTGATCGTCAATCCGGACAAATTGGCGCATCTGCAAAAAATAAATGGCGGCAATCGGTCACAAACGGGGGAGGTCGCTCGTCTTTGAGACTGAAAGGTCAAATTCGAGTGGAGAGGGAAGATGAACATGCAAGCGAGATTCAACTACCACCAAGCCAACCCCCAGGCGTACCAAGCCATGCTGCAGCTTGAAAAATTCGTGAACGAGAGCGGGCTCGACAAGAAGCTGGTCGAGCTGATTAAAATTCGCGCTTCGCAAATCAACGGCTGCGCCTTTTGTCTGGATATGCATACGCAGGATGCGCGCAAGCTCGGCGAGACGGAGCAGCGCATTTACCTGCTGAACGCCTGGCGCGAGGCCGCTGTCTATACCGATGCGGAACGTGCGGTTCTGGCCTTGACCGAGGCGGTGACGCAGATCGCGCAAAATGGCGTTTCCGATGCCCTCTACGAGCAAGTGCGAAAGCATTTTGACGAGAGCCAGTACGTCGCGCTGATTATGGCGATCAACACGATCAATAGCTGGAACCGGCTCGCGATTACTACAGGCATGTCTGCTCCGTACAACCGCTAAAGCAGGCGTCTGGCTTGTCAGGTGACCACCGAAGCGAAAACGACACGTTCCCACGAAAAGGGGCGTGTCGTTTTGCTTTGCTTATGCTTTCAGCCGTGCTACACGTCCATCTCCACTTTTCGCCCCGGATAAAATTGCTTTTCTTCGGCCAGCGGATTGCCCTTGGCTGTAAGCGTCTCCGGCGTGATGCGGAAGATGGCGGTCGCGCTGCCCACGGACGAGCGGTATTTGAGCACATGTTGCAAAGGCAGCGGCTCGGAAAAGTAGCCCGGCACGTATTTGTCCAGCAGCGCCTGCATCGCCTCGCGCATTTCGGATGGCTCCTGCACGCGTTCAATCGTCCCCGCCAAAAAGACGCTCATGTACGCCGTATCCACATGGGCAGGCACAGGCGAGGCAATCGTGCCGTACTCTTCGCAGACGCTGAAGCATACCCGGCTGTTGGCGTTTATCATCTCGACCTTGCGACCGGAGTCCGCGCCGTGAAAGTAAATACAGCCGTTCCACCAGGCGAAATTGAGCGGCAACACATACGGCTCGCGCTCATTGGACAGCCCGAGATGGCCGACCTTGGCCTGCTGCAAAAACTGTGCGATCTGTTCCTGGTCCGTAATCGTGCGTTTGGAATAGCGAATCGGTATCATGTAAAGTCCTCCCGTCTGACAGCTCAACGTTTTTTGGGTGTAGCCTGATCGTAGTCGGTTTTTGACTTGGGAAAAAGGTGCAATTTTCATCAAGTTGAGCAGGTCAGATGCAAAAAAACCGCCCTTTTCCCAAAAGAGCGGTTGGCGGTCTTGTCTTGCGGGCTACCCGAGCTGGCGCTTGGAGTCGAGCTTTTTGGCGAGCTGTTCCTCTCCGCGGTGAATCCAGCCGACGAAGGAGTCCCGGATATTCAATTCGTAGTCGAGATGGACAACGGCGACGAACATGTAGTGGCTTTTTCCTTGAAAACGGGAGCGGTAGCGCAGGTCAATCCATTTTACCTCGTAGCCGAAGGGGCGTTCCTTCGTTTCTACGTGAACGTGGTGCGTGAAGGCGAGGAAGGACTGGACCTTGAAGCTTTTTTTGGCAGCGGCGATCACTTCGTTTTCAGGCTTGATGGAGAAAGTGTCCAAAATCGCCACGTCGCCGGAGTGCACTTCGCCCACGTACCAGTGCTGCTCGGTTTTGGCGACAAACGTCCAGTGCGTCCAGGAAAGGGTAGGGATGATCGTGTACATGCCAGGCTTGCCGATGCGCGCGCGAACAAGCTCTGTAGTCCGCTTTTGCACCTGGCAGCGCCAGTAGTAGTATACGGCGATCACGAGGTAAATCAAGAGAAAGCTTCGCCCGGGGTGAGCGCCCGCTGCCCAGAGCATGAAGCCGACGAGATGAGCGGCAAAAATGAACGGGTCAAAAATGAAAATGGCGTTGAGGGCGACCCATTTGTCGCGAAACGGATACAAGCCCTTTGTGCCATAGGAATTGAACAAATCGACGAAGACGTGCAGGCAGACGGCCAGAAAGATCCAGCCCAGCAGATGCAGCCAGGAGGTCTGTGGCATCAATGCCTGAATGAGCCCAAAAATGGCTCCTGTCCATAAAAACAAGGCCGGTACAGAGTGAGAAACGCCCCGATGGTTGCGTATATAGGCAGCCGTGCCGCGGAGGCGGACCAACCCATCCAGATCGGGTGCTTGCGAACCGATGACCGTGCCGATCATAACGGCAGCCGCAAGCGAGGGAGAAGAAGCTACGACAGGATCGAGGTAGGCGAGCCCGGCCAATCCGAAGCCCATGGCAAAGTGTGTGGCAGTATCCATGGAATCGTTGTCTTCCTCCTTTCCTTCCAGGCTGTTGTTATTGTTTATTATAGCGTGTGAGGCGACATAATTCCCTCCTCCGCTGAAAAAAATTGTGAGCTTGTTCCCGCTTTTGCAAAAAGGGTATGATGAATAGATCAAGGAGGGACATGTCGCATGCTAACCGTGTTTATCGAATACAAGCTGCAATCGGAAAAACGCGATCAGGCTCTGCGGCTGCTCGCATCCATGGCTGAGAGCATGGAGGCGTTGGGCGCGCGCCAGTACCGCTGTATGGAAGGACTGGATCAGCCGGGCTTGTTTGTCGAAGCCTTTGAAGTTGAGACTGTGCACGAATACGAACAGATCAAGGCACACCGCTTGGCAGACCGCGCGTTTTGCGACTGTGTAGCGGGCGGAGCGGACAAGCTGCACGTTTGGGCGTTTCGTCCAGCCGCGTTACCACAATAGAAGGAGCAGACGACGAAGAAATGGCAAGGAAAAAAGAAACCGGCTTGCGGTACACTCTCCCGGAGGAATTTCACGTCTTCGGCTTTTCGCACGATTTGCTTGCCTGGTACGACTCGCAAAAGCGGGATCTGCCGTGGCGGATCAACCGCGATCCGTATCGGGTGTGGGTGTCGGAAATCATGCTGCAGCAGACAAGAGTAGAGACCGTTAAGCCTTATTATGCGAATTTCATGGAAAAATTTCCGACGGTTGTCGATTTGGCAAATGCACCAGAAGACGAAGTGTTAAAAGCATGGGAAGGACTTGGCTACTATTCCCGCGCTCGCAATCTGCAGGCGGCAGCGCGCGAGGTGACGGCCCGCTACGGAGGAGTCGTGCCGGACACGCCGGAGGAGATCGCCACTTTGAAAGGCGTAGGGCCGTACACGGCGGGGGCGATTTTAAGCATTGCCTACGAAAAGCCGGAGCCTGCTGTCGACGGGAACGTCATGCGCGTTTTTTCCCGGCTGCTGTACTTGACGGATGACATCGCGAAGCCCGCTACCCGCATCAAGATCGAGCATCTCGTGCGCCAGGTGATCCCGGAAGGCCGGGCAGGCGATTTTAACCAGGCGCTGATGGAGCTGGGGGCGATGGTCTGCCTGCCGCGCACGCCGCAGTGCCTGACCTGTCCGGTGTTTGATTACTGTATGGCGCGGCAGGAGGGTGTGCAGGAGGAGTTGCCGATCAAGGGCAAAGCGAAACCGCCACGCCCTGTCGATCTGCAAGTGGCGATCATCGAACGCGACGGCAAGGTGCTGATTAACAAACGCCCCGATCAAGGGCTGTTGGCAGGCATGTGGGAGTTTCCCATGGTGGAGACGGAGCAGCAAAAGGATGCCGCCAAAAGAGAGGCGCTCGCGCGTGGAATCAGCGAACGATTCGGAATCGACATCGAGGTTCTGGAGCCGCTCGGCGCGGTGCAGCACGTTTTTTCCCATTTGCAGTGGAACATGCAGGTCTGGTCCTGTGACTGGATCGAGGGGGGCGAGTTGCCGGGCCATGCGCGTTTTGCCGCCTGGAGCGAGCTGGATGCGTACACGTTCCCGATGGCCCACCACAAAATCCGCGAGCTGCTCGGGCAAAAAAGCAAATAAGCTGCTCACTGGCAAAAAGCTGTCGAGGGTTCTCTCGGCAGCTTTTTTCGTTGTTGCAGTTGTGGCTGCTGCGCGGTCTGTCCGTCACGCCTGTGTCGCCAATCGGCAAAAAAAGAAGATCACGCCGTAACGGGCATGATCTTCCTGAATGTGCTTGTTTGTCTTATCGGTAGAGAAATTCCGGAAACTGCATCGCAATCTGATGCTTCCGCTCTTCCCACTCAGCGATCGCTTTTTGCTGCAAATACCGTGTTTCGCGCTGCTCAGGGGTCAATTTCCGCTTCTCAATAATAATGGTGAAGAAAATCATTGGAATGTACATGAAGGTCCACCTCCCATCCCTGGTGTGTAGTGCAGTCAGCCGCCGTCTATCGCTTTGACTCCTGTAAATCTCATCATCTGACGTCTTTGTCTGTTTTTCATACAAAATCCCTCCCAATGTAAAATGCAAAACCAAAAATTAGATGCGGCTAACAAATTGTGCGGCTTCAAAAGCGTGCGCCTCGGCGCGTTCCTCCAGATAGCGGGCGCGGGCGTAAGCGGCCATGCGCTCTTCGGGTTTCACTTGTTTGCGCTCGATCTTGACAGTGAACAGCAAGAAGTTCAGTACCATGTCAAATCACCTCCTCTCAATATGGAAGAAAATGGATGGTTGTCGCCAAGAAAAAGACCACGGGCTAATGCCTGCGGTCTCTTGGCGTCACAAAGCAAACGAAAGACCACAAGCTACAACGCCCATGGTCTGGTAATTGACGAATGAGAATGCTGAAGATACGAATCCATCTACAATTCGCCGGTCCAGGAGGCGCTGTTATATGCAGTTTTGGCAACGATTAGACGATCAGTGAATGCAGGTGCAAAAGCGAGTACAGTCATCATGTTGCAGCCTCCTTCCTTCGAGTAGTAGTGTCGTAAAACGTAACCTTAGAATATGGCATTTTTTTCTTGTTGTAAAGCACTTTTTACCTAAATTCTGAAGAAAGTTAATTCTGAAAATAATAAAATATAATAAAAAGTAAAAGGATGTGCGATTATTGGTTTAGCCAGCTTGATATAGCGGGTAAGTATATCAGACAACGAGACTATGCGAAAAGGTGATGAAGTCGGATGAAAATGCCAAGATTGACCGTTCGAGCCAAGCTGATTGCTTCGTTCTCCCTCATCTTGATTGTTCCCGTGCTCACTCTTGGTTTGCTCTCTTATCAGAGTGCCAAGGATCGGCTGGAGGAACAACTGTTGATGACGGCCGCCGAGAACGTTCGCTTGGTGGACGAGCTGTTGGACCGTACACTGGAGGCGCAATCCCGCGATTTGGAGCTGATCGCTTCCGAGATCGGGAAAGAAGAACTGACGGAGCAGATGAGAAGCTCTGCCCGTAAAAAGCTGCAAACCTTCCACAAACTGCATCCGGACATTGGCGAGGTCTACATCGGCGAGGAAAATGGCAAGATGCTGACAGCGACAGACGCCAAGCTGTCTGCCGATTACGATCCGCGCAAACGCCCCTGGTACCAGGCGGCAATGGCCGAGCCTGACAAGACGATCATTACGGACCCGTACATTGATGCAATTACAGGGAATGTAGTTGTAGGTTTGGCCAAAGCTTTGTCTGACCGTTCGGGCGTGCTTGGAATCGACATTCAGTTGACCGCGCTCAACGAAACCGTGAAACAAGCGAAAATCGGCAGCAAAGGATACATGTCTATTTTCGATGCAAACCGCAAGCTGCTCATCCATCCGACCGGAACGCCAGGCGCTGACGCGACACAGCCGTGGGTGGAAGACCTTTACGCCCAAACCGAAGGGAAGTTTGGCTTTACGGATGAAGGAAATGACGCGAAGGCGACTTTTGTCACCAACGAGCAAACAGGCTGGAAACTGATGGGCGTCATGTACCGCACCGAAGCAGAGGTTGCGGCCAGCCCGATCTTTTACAGAACATTGCTGGTCGTCGCGATTACGATCGTCATTGGAGCGGGAATCGTGTACAGCATTTTGCGCTCGTTGCTGCGTCCGCTGCAACAGTTGACAGATGCGGCGGAAAAAATGAGCCAGGGCGACGTGACCCAGCAGGTGGAAGTCAAAAGCGACGACGAGTTGGGCGTGCTGGCGAAAACATTCAACCATATGGCTGAATCGCTCCGTTCCTTGCTTTACTCCGTAAACGATTCTGTCCAGCAACTGGCGGCATCCGCAGAGGAACTCTCGGCAAGCGCAGACCAGACGAGCAAGGCGACCGAGCAGATCGCGACGACGATGCAGGACATGGCGACAGGCACAGAGCAGCAAGTATCGCATACGCAAAAGAGTACCGCAGCCGTCGAGCAAATGTCGCAGCGGATCAGCCAAATCGCCAACTACACGGCGGAAGTGTCCGACACGGCAAAGCAGACTGCAACCGTTGCGGCGGAAGGAAACCGCTCCGTCCAATCGGCAGTGCAGCAAATGACCGCCTCCAGCGAATCAATCCTGAGTCTGGCAAAAGTCGTGGACAATCTCGGAGTGCGCTCGCAAGAAATCGGCAAAATTGTCGATGTCATTACCGCCATTGCTAGCCAGACCAATTTGCTCGCGTTGAACGCAGCCATCGAAGCGGCGCGGGCGGGCGAGTCCGGCCGCGGATTTGCGGTAGTAGCAGACGAGGTGCGAAAGCTGGCCGAGCAGTCATCGGCGTCGGCCGAGCAGATCAGCCATTTGATTGCGGCGATCCAGCAGGAGACAGACAATGCCGTTGACGTCATGGAAAAGAGCAAGCGGGAAGTGACGGAAGGGATTGACAAAGTGTACGAGGCTGGGCGTTCGTTTGAGCAAATCCAGTCTGCGGTCGATGATGTGGCGCTGAAAATTGGCCGAGTCTCCCAGGCTTCGCAAGATATTTCCGAGCAGACCCAGTTGGTCGTCGAGCTAATCAACCATATTTCCGATGTGACCTTGAAAGCTTCGGACGGCACGCAGAGCGTATCCGCAGCAGCAGAGGAGCAGCTCGCTTCCATGGAAGAGATCGCGTCCTCCGCAATGTCACTGGAGCGATTGGCAGAAGATCTCCAGGAGCAGATCGGCAAATTCAAGATTTAAAAGCAAAAACCCGGTGCAGCAGACAGCCTCGTCTGTTTGGCAGCCGGTTTTTTTTGCGAAGTGCGATCAGTCGTAAATCGGCTTGGAAGCATGATCCCAGCCTCCGCTGTCGCCGCCGACCGGACCGCGTGATTCCAGCTCGCGAATCACTTTTACATGCAGCGAAGCGCCCTCTGCACTCAAATAAGGGGCGAGCTGCGAAAACGAATCGTGGTAGTGCAACAGCTCGTTGAGTTCCCACTGTGCCAGCGGGACCATGGTCAACTCGGACAAGTCGCGTCCTATGTACATCGCTTCGTTCCTCCTTTGTCTGTAGCCGCTCGGCTGGCTTTTGGCGTGTTTAGTATGGCTGTTTGCGGCATGGCTTTAGTCAGAGGAGATTTTTGCTCGCGGTAGCAAAAGCAGGAGTGGAGTTGTATAATGAAAAAGTGATTTTGACTTATTAGTACCTGCTGTTAATAGTTGGTGAGTAGGGGGCATTGCTTTTATGAATACGACAAAAAAAGTGGCATTGGTGACTGGCGGGACGCGCGGCATCGGTAAGGCGATTGCGCTGCAGTTGGCCGAACAGGGCTACGATCTGGTCTTGAACTATTTGCGCAACCGTTCCGCAGCGCGCGAAGCGGCTGCTGAGCTGGAAGCAAAAGGAGCGCGCGTGCACCTGGTCAAAGCAAACGTAGGTGACGTAGCGAAAATCAAGGAACTGTTCGCGGAGATCGACCAGGAATTTGGTCGTCTGGACGTGTTGATCAACAACGCGGCTTCCGGCGTTTTGCGCCCGTTGATGGAACTGGAAGAGAGCCATTGGGACTGGACGATGGAAATTAACAGCAAAGCGCTGTTGTTCTGTGCGCAAGAAGCGGCAAAACTAATGATTAAAGGCGGCAATGGCGGGAAGATCGTCAGCCTCTCCAGCCTTGGCTCCATCCGCGTGCTGGACAACTACACGGCGGTTGGCGTATCCAAAGCGGCTGTAGAAGCGATCACGCGCTACCTGGCTGTCGAGCTGGCACCGCACAATATCGTTGTCAATGCAGTTTCCGGCGGCGCTGTGGACACCGATGCGCTCAAGCACTTCCCGAATCGCGAAGAACTGCTCGGCAGCTCCGCGCAACGCACGCCGGCAGGGCGGATTGTAGAGCCGGAAGACCTGGCGAATGCCGTGATGTTTTTGGTTTCGGACAAGGCCTGGATGGTGCGCGGACAAACCTTGATTGTCGACGGCGGCATTTCCCTTTTGACCTAGTTTGTGCTTTTGCGGTGACCAGGAGTTGGCGACTTTGACGTCTCACTACACAAGACAAAGTTGTCCATGTGTTGTACAATAGAGGAAGAAGGTTACGAAGGAGGCAACGTATGCTGATTCGTCCGTTTCGGCTCGGTGACTATTCGGCTATCACAAGTATCTGGCAACAGACGGGTTTGGACCAATCGGACACGGAGTCGTTGAACGATTTGGCCCAACAGTTGGCATGGGACAGCGATTTGGTTATGGTTGCGGAAAAAGACGGCAGAGTTGTTGGGGTCGTGGTCGGCACGATCGACGGAGCGCGCGCCTATTTTTACCGGCTGGCTGTTCTCCCCGAGATGCAAGGTTCCGGCATTGGCCGCGAACTCGTGTCTGCCATCGAAAAGCGCTTCAAACAACGAGGCGTCAACAACGTCCTGATTATGGTCAATCAGGCGAATCCGGAAGTCCTTCCGTTTTACCTTTCGCTTGGCTACGAAGTACAAAAATTTGTTACGCTTTCCAAAAAGCTCTCTTCCTAAAGGAGGCTTGTCCCCATTCAAATAGAGAAGAGAAGAAAGGGGAGAGTCATGTCACCAACTCCGGGCTCCAATATCCGCATTGAAAGCTATAAACACGATCATTCGCTGCACCGCATATGGGACAAATCCACGCTGATTCACACCAGTGATGCGGTGGTGATTGGGGGAAACGATCGGGTCAAGGTGACAGAAGCAGACGGGCGGGAGTGGCGCACGCGTGAGCCGGCCATTTGTACTTTTGGTCGGGGCCAGTGGTTCAATACCATTGCTATGATTCGCGACGACGGCATCTACTATTACTGCAACATTGGTTCGCCCTTCAGCATGAAGGGTCAGCTTCTTAGCTACATAGACTATGATCTCGATGTAAAGGTGTTTCCCGACATGACGTATTCGATTCTCGATGAAGAGGAGTTTCTGTTGCACAGCAAACAGATGAACTACCCTCCGTTTGTCGTGGAAAAAGTACAGACAGCGCTGCGAGAAGTGCTGGACTGGGTAAGCGCGCGCCGCGGCCCTTTTCAGAACGGCTTTGTTCAACGCTGGTACGAGCGGTATCTTTTAGTGCGAGACGATGAGGAATAATCCCTTTCCCGTAAATCCGGGGGAGGGATTTCCTTGTACTGTCCTAAACTTGAAAAAGGCGAAGCACGATCACATACGTGCAAATTTGGCTGTGCCTGAACGAATCGGGCACAGCCAAGTTTCTATGTAAGGGAGGTATGCTGGTTGAGCATACGCCGCTATTTGGCATATGTCATGCCCTATTGGAAACAAATATTGGGGACCATATTCATAGGCATCATCAAATTTTCCATTCCGCTTGCTCTGCCGCTTCTCATCAAATACGTGATTGACGATCTGCTGCCAAGCCCGATTCCCCGCGAGGAAAAGCTGACGCAACTGTTCTGGCTGATGCTCGCCGCGTTTTTGGTGTTTACGGTGGTGCGTGCGCCTGTCGAGTACATTCGCCAATATTACGCGCAGTGGGTGTCCAGCAAAATTTTGTTTGACATTCGCAATCAGCTTTATGCCCATTTGCAGCGGCTCTCGATGCGCTACTACAACAACACGAAGACGGGCGAGGTCATTTCCCGGGTCATTAACGACGTGGAGTCCACGAAAAGCTTTGTGGAGACGGGCCTGATGAATTTGTGGCTCGATCTGATTACGATCGGCCTGACGCTGTTGATTATGTTTTCCATGGACGTCGAGCTGACGCTTGTCGCCATCGTCGTCTTTCCGCTGTACAGTTTTTCCGTCAAATACTTTTACAAAAAACTGCGCCAGTTGACGAGGGAGCGCTCTGCCGCGCTGGCCCGGCTGCAAGGATACTTGTACGAGCGCGTGAACGGCATGGCGCTGATCCGCAGCTTTGCGCTGGAGAGCCACGAGAGCAAAGGATTTGCCAAGGAAAACAACCAGTTTCTGGACAAGGCGCTGGAGCATACGCGCTGGAACGCGCGAACGTTTTCCGTCGTCAATACGGTCACCGATATCGCGCCGCTGTTCGTCATCGCCTACGCGGGCTACCAGGTGATCGGCGGCAGCATGAGCGTAGGGACGCTGGTGGCGTTTTACGCCTATTTGGAGCGTCTGTACACGCCGTTGCGGCGTCTGGTCAACTCCAGCACCGTTTTGACGCAAGCGATCGCCTCGATGGACCGGATGTTCGAGTTTCTCGACGAGTCCTACGACATCGTGGACAGTCCCCACGCGAGCGAGCTGCCTGTTGATCCTGCGACGGGGCGCATCCGGGGAGAAATTCGCTTTGAGCACGTTTCGTTCCGCTACCGGGAAGACGGGCCGCTCGTTTTGCAGGACGTGAACCTGACAATTAAACCAGGCGAGACCGTGGCGATCGTCGGGATGTCCGGCGGCGGAAAATCGTCTCTGATTAGCCTGTTGCCGCGTTTTTGGGATGTGACAGAAGGGCGGATTACGATAGATGGCATCGACATTCGCGAGCTGAAGCAGCAAAACTTGCGCCATCATATCGGCTTGGTGCAGCAGGATAATATTTTGTTTAGTGAATCTGCCAAAATCAATATCCTGATGGGGAATCCGGCGGCGGATCAGCAGGCTGTCGAGGAAGCGGCGCGCGCGGCCAACGCGCATGATTTTATCAGCGAGCTGCCCCAAGGCTACGACACCGAGCTGGGCGAGCGCGGCGTGAAGCTGTCCGGGGGTCAAAAGCAGCGAATTGCCATCGCGCGGGTTTTCTTGCGCAATCCGGGCATTCTCATTTTGGACGAGGCGACCTCTGCCCTTGATCTGGAGTCGGAGCACATGATTCAGGAGTCGCTGGCTCGCCTGACCAAAGGCCGGACGACGCTGATCGTGGCGCATCGCCTGTCTACGATCACGCATGCGGACAAGATCGTGGTCATGCGCGAGGGGCAAATTGTCGAGCAAGGCAAGCACGAGGAGCTGCTTGCGCAAAAAGGAGTGTACCATAGCCTGTGGAGCGTCCAGGATTTTGGAACAGCGTCTGAGACAGGCGCAAAGTGATTGATTGACCAGGGGGGAATGGAGGGAGTTAGATGGAGATATGGCGACGCAATTTATACGTGCTATGTGGATCGCTGTTTGTCGTCATGGTCGCTATGAGCATGATTATGCCGTTTTTGCCGCTCTACATTCAGCAAGACTTCGGAATTGACGATCCGCACCAGGTAACGGCGTGGGCGGGGATCATTTTTGGGGCCAACTTTTTGACCGCAGGGCTGGTGTCCCCGATCTGGGGCAATCTGGCTGACAAGCACGGGCGCAAGATCATGATTTTGCGCTCCGGCTACTTCATGTCGATCACGGTTGCGCTGACGGGCTTTGCCGGAAGCTTGTGGCAGCTTTTGGCGCTGCGGCTGATTAACGGGCTTGTGGGCGGGATCATTCCGGCCAGCACGGCGCTCGTAGCTTCGTCTGTGCCGAAAGAACGGATCGGCTGGGCGCAGGGGTTACTGCAATCGTTTATTACGGCGGGCACGATCATGGGACCGCTTTTTGGCGGTGTGCTGGCGAATCAGATCGGCTTTCGGATGATCTTCGTGGTGACAGGCAGCCTGCTTTTGCTCGCTACTTTGGTCATTACGTTTACGGTAAAAGAGACGTTTGTTCCACCAGAAAAAAAGGACCGCTCCAGCCTGAAGGAAGATTTTCAGATGATCTTTTCGTCCAAAGAGCTGCCGGCGCTCTTTTTTGTAACCGTGATGATCCAGTTTGCGCTGTTCAGCATCGTGCCTGTCTTGCCGATCTACATCTCGCAGTTGGTCAGCTCGGAAGGGGCGAAGGTAGCGCTGTGGGCGGGAATTGTCCAGGCGGCGATGGGGATTGCCAACGTGTTCGCTTCTCCGCAGTTGGGACGGCTGGGAGATCGGTTCGGCTCGCAAAAAGTGCTGTTGTTCGCCTTGCTCGCGGCGGCCTTCCTGTTCATTCCGCAAGGGCTGGTCTGGACGGTGTGGCAACTGGTGGTCCTGCGCTTTTTGCTCGGGCTGTCGCTCGGCGGCTTGCTGCCTTCTGTCAACGCGCTGCTGCGCCGCGCAACCCCTGCGCATATGGTCAGCCGCGTCTACGGCTACAACAACAGCTTCGTCAGCATCGGGAGCATGCTCGGGCCGATGATCGGCGGCTTTATGGCCGGGTACGTGAGCATCAACGGCGTGTTTTTCATGACGAGCGCTTTTTTGTTCATCAACGCGGGCTGGGTGTACTACAGCTTTTTCCGCAACAAATCTGTACAGTCTACAGAATCTGGAATAGAATAAAACATAGTTGACGAAAAGAGGTGCACCTCCATTGTGATGAAAAGTCGGCAGGAATAATTGCATATTCCGTCAGGACGTCGGGAACGGTCCTGAACCGACAGGAGGTTGTGCATCGTGTGGCATAGACGATTCGTTTGCCTCTGGGCGGGTCAGACATTGGCCAATCTGGGGGATGTTTTTTACATTGTGGCGTTCATTTCGGTCATCTACGCGGCGTCCGGCTCGGTGATGTACACGGCGTTTGTGCCCGTAGTGATTTTGTCGGCGCAGTCTGTCAGCGGCTTGACCGCGCCGCTCTTTTTTCGCAGATGGACGCTTTCGCGCATGCTCGTCTTGTCGCAAGCGCTGAAAACGGCATTGCTTGCGGCAGCGGCTGTTTGCGTGGACAGGGAGACGGGGACGCAATGGCTCTGGCTGCTCTACAGTCTCGGGGCGATGATCGCCTTCATGGACGGCTGGGCAAACCCGGCGCGCAATGCGCTGGTGCCGCAGCTTGTGCTCCGCCAAGAGCTGATGCGAGCAAACGGCCTGCTCGCGACTTCCGATCAGACGGTTCATTTTGCCGGATGGGCGGCAGGGGGCTTGCTCGTGGCCTGGCTGGGAGCGAGCACCGTTCTCTGGGGCACAGTGGCCGCCTACGTCTTGGCAACGCTCGCCATGCTGGGAGTCAAGCCCAAGCTGGCTAATGCCGAAGGCGAAGCGGGCTTGCGTGTCTCTCCCCAGCAGCCGCAGGGAGATTGGCTTACGGGCTGGAAAACGATCCGCAATGTGCCGCTACTGCGGCAACTGGTGGCGCTGGATGTCGTCATGGGCATCGCGGGCGCAGTCTGGATCGCGGCGATTTTGTTGCCTTATGTCCTGGAAGTGCTGGGGCAGGGCGAAGAGTGGTGGGGATACATCAATGCGGGCTACCTGCTTGGCTCGATCATCGGCGGCACTTTGCTTTTGAAGTACGCCGGGCGGATGAACCGGCAGTTGCCGCGCTGGCTGGTGGCGGGAGTTAGCGGTTCCGCGCTCATGACCTTGCTGTTTGGCAGCACGCCTTACCCTTTGGCGGCTTTGCTGTTTTCCTTTGCGCTTGGTCCGTTTCTGGAGATTGCGCTGGTGAGCAAGCAGACGATTTTGCAGCAGGAGACAGAGCAAGCGGCATTGCCTTACGTCTTGTCTGCAAAAGGCACGCTCGACGCGCTTGTTTTCGGGCTGTCCTCGCTGGTGATGGGAGCTTTGGCCCAGTGGCTCGGCACGCGTGCCGTTTATTTGCTCTCTGGTCTGTTGCTGGCGGTGGCAGTTGGCTTGGCATGGCGGCTGTGGCAAAAGTGGCCCGCGCATGCAGGTGAGCAGGAGCAGGGGCAAACTTTTTAAAAGGCGATACCCTCTGGCGAAAGCTGGAGGGTTTTTTGCTACAATGATCGAACACACCAGCATTCGCCTGCGGGAAAAAACATTCTCCCGATTCACGATCAGCGGCATGCGGAAGGCGGCTTTACGGCGGTGGCAGACGACTACGACGAGGTCACGGAAGCGGTGCTCGCCCATGACTTTTTGATTTTCGCCACGCCGATTTACTGGTACGGCATGTCCGGCCATATGAAAAACTACGTCGATCGCTGGTCGCAAAGTTTGCGCGACGAACGCTATGCGTTCAAGGAATCGCTCGGACAAAAACAAGCCTACGTCATCGCGACGGGCGGCGACCAGCCGCGGCTGAAAGGGCTGCCGCTGATTCTGCAGTTCCAGTACGTCTTTTCCTTTGTCGAGATGCCATATGCGGGCTACATCATTGGTGAAGGCAACAAGCCGGGGGATGTGCTCGCAGACGCGCGGGCCGTGGCCGAGGCCCAACAACTCAACGCATGGCTGAAGGCCAGGCTGTAGCGGCTGGATGTTAGAAAACGTGGCTGCGCCAAGTCTTTGGCGTAGCCTTAGTGGATAAGAATCTTACAAATTCTTATCTGTACAAAAAAGACCGGAGCGACTCCGGTTTTTTCGTTTGCTTGGCTATTTGGTAAGGGAAGGGCCTTGCAGATGACGCAGAATCGCCATCAGATCCAGCTCGCCCAGCCCTTCCTCCAGCGCTTGACGATAGGTTGCCTGCGCCGATTCCGCCAGCGGCGTAGACACGCCAGCCTCGCGGGCCAGGCGCAGGTCTTTGGCCATATGCTTCAAGGCAAAAGCCGCAGGATAGTCGTCTGCGAGAATCGAGGCCGCTTTACCGCGAATCAGCGGAGTGCCTACAGCGCTTTGCGAAATAATCTCCAGCATTTGCTCCGTCTCAATCCCGAGCGAGCGGGCGAACAGCAGCGTTTCCGAGACGCCCTGAACGGTGATGCCGAGCAGGAGATTGATCGCCAGCTTGGCAGAGGTGCCTGCGCCGTTTGGTCCCAGGTAAATGGCGGCCTTGCCGAGCTTGTCCAAGAGCGGCTTCGCTTCGTCGTAGTCCGCTTTTTCGCCGCCAACCATGATGACGAGCTGAGCTTCTTTAGCCGGACCGACACTGCCTGAGACCGGGGCGTCGAGAAAACGCAGCCCGGCTTTTTTCGCCTGCTCCGCCAGAAAACGGGACGTCTCCGGCGCAATCGTGCTCATGTCAATCGCCAGCTTGCCGGATACACGCGCGGACAGCACGCCGTCTGCTCCCGTGTAGATCGCTTTTACCGCCTCGTCGTCGCTGACCATCGTAAACAGTACGTCGCATTCCTCTACGAGCCGGGGCAGGGACGCCACCTGCTTCGCACCGAGGGCGACCAGCGGAGCCGCCTTGTCCGGGGTGCGGTTCCAGACGCTCACGTCATAGCCTGCCGCCAGCAGATTGCCCGCCATCGGTACGCCCATATTGCCCAAGCCAATCCAACCTACGATCATGTCTGATTACTCCTTTTCGTCGCTGTGTTCTCCGACCTGTTTTTGTACAAGCTCCTTCAGCGCGGCGTGCTTGGACGATGTCATGGCAAACAGCTCGTCAAAGCCGCCCGGCAAGGTTTTGTCGAGGACGCGCAGCCCTTCCTCGGTAATTCCGCCTTTGGTAGCGACGCGCTCGATCAGTTGGTCGAAGCCAAGCTGTTCGTTTTTCAAAAGCAAAGCCGTTCCCAGCATCGTCTCCACGAGGATGCTGCGGGCTGCCTCAATCCCCAGCTCCGGCGTTTTGCGAACAGCCGCCTGGGCGAAAGAATCGAGAATCCCCGCGATCAGTCCCGGCGCACTGCTGCTCAAAATCGTCGCCGTCTCGATTTCGGCATCGGTAACCACCTGTACCGTGCCGATGGCAGACAGCAGAGTAAGCAGATGCTCGCGCTGTTCGGCGCTCACTTTGCCGCTGTTTGTCAGCAGCGATACCCCGTGCAGCTCCGAGGAAGTGACGGTCGGAATCACTTTGCTGACTGGCCCGGCGTGGACGGTTTCCACATCCGCGATACTGACCCCGGCAGCGACCGAGACGATATGCTTGTCGGCAGCAACCGACAGCCCGCGTAAAACAGGCAAGACGTCGAGCGGCTTCGTGCAGAGGAAAATCAGCTCCGCCTGCTCGCATAGCGCTTGCGCGGTCGCCGCGACGGTCACGCCGTATTCCGCTTGCAGCTTGTCTGCCTTTGCTTGCGTCCGGTTGAAGACGAGCACGTTTTCCGGCTGGATCGCTTCGCTTTTGCAAAACGACTTCACAAGCATTTGCCCCATACTTCCTAATCCGATAATCCCGATGCGCATGTACAAAACCTCCCGTCCCATTGTAACGCAAGTCCACATAAAAAGGTACAGCCTCCCGCTGTGGAAGAGGCTGTACCTTGTGTCTGTCGTAGTAAACGTTTTTTTGTACCTGCGATTAGTCGTCGGAGCTTCTGAAGATCATGATGTACTTGGCAAGCTCGAGAACAGAGATCAGAGCGGCTGCCACGTAGGTCAGAGCGGCGGCGCCGAGCACCTTGCTCGCTCCGCGTTCTTCCTCGTTGCGGATGAAGCCCATTTTCAGCATCAGCTCTTTGGCACGGCTGCTCGCGTTAAACTCGACTGGCAGCGTGATGAGCTGGAAGGCAACAGCGCCGGAGAAGAAAATAATCCCGATCAATAGCAGACCCGTCATTTTGAAAAAGAAGCCAGCGAGCAGCAAGAGCGGCGCAACACCGGATACCAGGTTGACCACCGGGAAAATGCGGTGGCGCGCTACCAGCATCGGATACGATACTTTGTGCTGGATGGCATGGCCGACTTCGTGACAAGCAACGGACAACGATGCGATGGAGTTGCCGAAGTAGACAGGATCAGACAGGCGAACCACACGGGACATCGGATCGTAGTGGTCGGTCAGCGTGCCCGGAATATGTTCGACCGGAACGTTGGTCAAGCCGTTTGCATCGAGCATCCGCCGCGCCGCTTCCGCCCCGGTAAGGCCGGAGGAAGTAGGGACCTCCGCGTACTTGTTAAAGGTTCCCTTTACGCGGAATTGAGCCCAGAGCGACAGTCCGAATGCAATGAGAATCAGAAAATCCATCGGGTGAAAAAACATTGAGCACTCACTCCTCGTTTTTATCTACGAAATATGCACAATAGCAGTTCCTTACACATTTTGTCCCATATCCATGTATACGAATAAGTGTCATGGCAGTTTCACTATTTTTATTGTACAATCTCTGACCAATCTTGACAATATCATCGTCGACTTATATGTGCTGGACCAAACGGGCAAAAGCATAAAAAAAGCAGACACATCCTCAGGCGGGAATGTGTCTGCCTGGCACGCCTAGCGATCGTGGTTTTGCGTTTTGTGATGCTCGGTCTTGCGCGGATTTTGGAAGCCGACGATTTCGAGCATCTTGCTGCTCGCTTTGGAATCCAGCGTCTTTTCCGGAGCTTGCGGGTACGTCTTTTCGCCTTTTGACACCTAGATCGCCTCCTCGCGATGATACTCTCGTGCAGTCGTTAGTATCTCCAAAAAGCAGGGGAGCGGGCTTGGCAATGCTTGTCTTGCCGTCAGGCGCACACATTTTTCGCCAAGCTACGCGTTCAACTGGGCGAAGGCGCGGTCGACAGCCGCAATCGTTTCCCGGATGTCGTCCTCCGTGTGAGCGGTGGTGATGAACCACGCCTCGTATTTGGAAGGCGCGAGGCAGATGCCTTCGTCCAAAAGGAGGCGGAAGAAGCGGGCGAACAGCTCGCCATCGGCTTTTTGCGCGGCATCGTAGTCGCGGACTGGCTCGTCCGTAAAGTAAACCGCCATAGCTCCTTTGACGCGGTTGAGCTGAATGGTGACGCCGTGCTTGCTCGCCGCGTCGCGAATGCCTTTTTCCAAAAGCGCACCGAGTCGCTCGAACTCATCGTACACGCCAGGCTGCTTCAGCACTTCCAGGCAAGCGATTCCGGCGCGGATGGAAGCGGGATTGCCCGCCATTGTCCCTGCCTGGTAGGCTGGACCGAGCGGCGCGACCTGCTCCATAATATCGCGGCGTCCGCCATACGCGCCAATCGGCAAGCCGCCGCCGATGATTTTTCCGAGCGCGGTCAGGTCAGGTGTTACACCCAGCAAGTTTTGCGCCCCGCCGTAGCAGAAGCGGAATGCGGTAATAACCTCGTCGTACACAACGAGCGCACCTGCTTCGTGCGCGATGCGGTTTACTTCTTCCAAAAAGCCTGGCTCCGGCGTGACGATACCGAAGTTGCCGACGATCGGCTCGACCAGCACGCACGCTGTTTCGCTACCCCACTTGCTCATCGCTTCGGCAAACGCGCCGATGTCGTTGAACGGAACGGTAATCACTTCGTTGGCGATGCTTTGCGGAATGCCGGCGCTGTCCGGGATGCCCAGCGTGGAAGGTCCAGAGCCTGCCGCGACGAGCACGAGATCGGAGTGCCCGTGGTAGCAGCCCGCGAATTTGATGATTTTCACGCGTCCGGTGTAGGCACGAGCCACGCGAATGCACGTCATGACGGATTCCGTACCGGAGTTGTTGAAGCGGATGCGCTCCATCGACGGGATCGCTTCGCGGATCATGTTGGCAAAAGTTACTTCCCACGGAGTCGGCGTCCCGTACAGCGTGCCGTTCGCCGCCGCTTCGCAGATCGCTTTGGTTACATGCGGATGGGCGTGGCCTGTAATGATCGGGCCATACGCCGCCAAATAGTCAATATATCGGTTGCCGTCCACGTCCCAGAAATACGCGCCCTGGGCACGCTCCATCGTCACGGGCGCTCCCCCGCCTACGGCCTTGAAAGAACGGGAAGGGCTGTTTACCCCACCGAGAATGACATCCATGGCTTGTTCGTGCAGCAGCGCGGATCGTTCACGTTTCATGCGTTTTTCCCTCTTTTCTTTTCGAAAAAGTCCTTCATTATCTTAACACAGCCAAAGACACCTGAATATGGATGGGGAGCTATAGCTGGAAAAAAGGAAAAATGATACAATTTTCAAGCAAATCACTACACATAAAAGGCGGTAGTTCACCATGAAACTTGAGTGCATCTCCATTAAAGGAAGCGGCAATACCAATGAGGACGCCTATGTGATTTCCCAGACCGGGCAGGTGTACGCGGTGATTGACGGCGTGTCGTCGCTGGTTCCGTACGAAAACCGGGCCGGGCAAACCGGAGGAGCGATTGCGGCAGAGTTGGTGAAAAGGCAGCTTGAGGCGATGCCCCACGATGCGGTTTTGCCCGATTACCTGGCGCGCGTAAACGAGCAATTGCGCGAGCAGATGCGCGAAGGCGGCGTCGATCTGGCGAAAAAAGAAGCGCTGTGGGGAGCGGCGTGCGCGGTCGTCCGCTTGAAAGACAACTGCCTCGAATACGCCCAGAGCGGAGACTGTATGATTTTTGCCGTCTACGAGGACGATGCGGTGCGGCCGCTGACCTACCCGCAAGTCCGCTTGCTGGAGCAACAGGCACTGGCAAGCTGGGAAGCAGGGATTCGCGAGGGGCTGTCCACCCGCGTCGAGTTGCGCGAGCGATGTATGGAGATCCTGATTCATAACCGCTACCAGGCGAATGAACCAGGAGGCTACGGTGTTTTGAACGGCGATCCCGCCTGCGCGGATTTTGTGGAGTATGGACGGGTTAACCGGGCGGGGGTAAAAGCGCTGGTGCTGGCAACCGATGGACTTTTCATGCCGGCTGCTTTTGGCGGTGACGAGCCAGGCTGGGAGGAAACGGCGCTGCCGATCTTCCGCAAAGGACTGCAGCGCTATGCAGATGAACTGATTGCGCTGGAAAACAGCGACCCGGAATGCATTCGCTACCCCCGCTTCAAAAAGTCGGACGACAAGACAGGGATTGTCCTGTTTTTGCGCTGATAGTTTGCTACAGTTTGCCTTTTGCACATTTTCACATGCTCGTATACACTAACAGTTGTTATTTGAAGCAAGCCAAAAAGGACGGTTTTCCATGATCCAAGTGAAGCATTTGCAAAAGGAGTTCCGCATCCACCAGGCCAGATCCGGCCTCGGGGGTGCTTTTCGTGACTTGTTCAGCCGCGAGTACAAGACAGTCAAAGCGGTGAATGACCTTTCTTTCACCGTGGAAGAGGGCGAGATGTTCGCCCTGATCGGGGAAAACGGCGCCGGGAAATCGACGACCATCAAGATGCTGACGGGCATTTTGACCCCGAGCGACGGCGAGATCGTCATCAACGGCTACGTCCCGTTCAAACAGCGCGAGGAATACGTGCGCTCCATCGGCGTCGTCTTCGGGCAGCGCTCACAGCTTTGGTGGGATTTGTCCCCGTTGGAGTCGTTTCGCCTGCTAAAAAGCGTCTACAAGGTCGACGAGACAGAGGGCGAAAAGTGGCTCGCGCGCTTGATCGAGGAGCTGGAAATCAGCCCGTTCGTCAGCCAGCCGGTGCGCAAGCTGAGCCTCGGCCAGCGGATGCGCTGCGAGGTAGCGGCTTCCTTGATCCACAAGCCGCGGCTGTTGTTCCTCGACGAGCCGACAGTCGGGCTGGACGTGCTGGTGAAGCAAAAAATCCGCGAGTTTTTGCGCAATCTGAACGAGACGGAAAACATGACCATCCTGCTGACCACGCACGACGTTTCCGACATCGAGGCGCTCTGTAAACGGGTGCTGGTCATGGACAAAGGCAAGCTGATCTTCGACGGCCTGCTCAGCGACCTGAAGGAAAAGTGGGGCAATGGCACAGAGATTTCCTTCCAGATGAAAAAGCGCACCTCCGCAGCCGAACTGCGCCAGACACTCGGCGAAATGCCGTGCGAAGTCACGCAGGAAAACGACTTCACCCTGAGCGTCAAGGTGCCGCAAAGCCAGGAAATGCTGCCGTTCGTCCTGTCCACGGTTATGTCGTCGTTCGAGGTCAGCGACGTGAAAATTATGGAGACGAGCACAGAGGACATCGTCCGCAACATTTACCAGGTAGATACAGAGGTGCGGGACCATGCATAGGCTCTACATGGAACTGATCCGCATGCGGTTTTTGACCATGCTCGCCTACCGGGTGAACTACTACAGCGGCATCATCATTTACGCGATCAACATCGGGGCCTACTACTTTTTGTGGGGCGCCATCTACGGCGACCAGCAGCAGCTTGGCGGGCTATCGGTCGAGCAGATGACCTCCTACGTGGCGATCGCCTGGATGTCGCGCGCTTTTTACTTTAACAACATTGACACGGAGATCGCCCAGGACGTTCGCGAGGGCAAGGTCGCCATCGAAATGATCCGTCCCTACAACTACTTGTCGGTGAAAACGGCGCAGGCGTTCGGGGAAGGGATTTTCCGCTTTCTGTTTTTCGCCGGGCCGGGGATTTTTCTCATCAGCCTGATTATTCCCTTTCACTTCCCGGCGACCGCGACCGGCTGGGGGCTGTACCTGCTCAGTCTGATGTTCGCTTTTCTCATTAATACGCAGATTAACCTGCTGACGGGTCTGTTCACGTTTTTCCTGTTCCGCAACGACGGGATGATGCGGGCGAAGCGGGTCGTCGTCGATCTGATGTCCGGCCTCGTGCTGCCGATCAGCTTTTTTCCGGGCTGGGCGCAGACCGTCATGGGCTTTCTGCCGTTTCAGGCCGTCAACTACTATCCGAGTCTGATTTTCACCGGAGCGATTACCCCTGGACGGGCCTGGGAATTGATCGGCTTTCAGGCGATCTGGATGGTTGTCATTCTGGTCCCCATCCTGGTTTTGTGGCGTATGGCCCGAAATCGGCTGGTCGTGCAAGGAGGGTAGACGATGCAAAACGTGAAACATATTATCGGCATTTTTGCCGACTACCTGGGCCAGTATTTCAAAACGAGGCTTGCCTATCGGGCTGACTTTCTCGGGGAGCTTGTGTCCAACCTCGTTTCCGAGTTGATTAACCTCGTGTTCATCATCGTCGTGTTCACGCACGTCCCGATGATGAAAGACTGGACGCGGGACGAAATCATTTTCATTTACGGGTTCTTTTTGGTGCCGTATGCGCTGTTCTCGATGTTTTTCGGCTTTTGGGACTTCAACGAGCGCTACATTATCCGGGGCGAAATGGATCGCATCCTGACCAGGCCGATTCACAATCTGGCGCAGGTTTGTCTGGAATCCATCGCGCCGGACCGCATTTTCGGCATCATCACGGGCCTGATTATTATGGGCTATGCGGCGATCCAGCTCGACCTGTCGTTTTACTGGTACGACCCGCTGATCTTCATCGGGCTGGTCGTGAGCGGCGCTCTCATCTACGGCGGCGTGTACACAGCGATTGCGGCGGTCAGCTTTTTCTCTGATTCGCGGACGGGAATCGCCCCGATGATCTACAACATTCAGCAGTACGGCCGCTATCCGGTGGATGTGTACAACAAAGCGATCCGCTTCGTGCTGACCTATGTACTGCCGTTTGCCTTCGTCGGCGTCTACCCGGCTGCCTACTTTTTGCGCAAAGAAGTCTGGTACACCTACGCGGCGTTTACTCCGCTCGTGGCTGTCGTTTTCTTTGGCCTCGGCCTGTTTGTGTGGAACTGGGGGGTCAGCAAATATCGGGGAGCGGGTTCGTAGCAGTCGCGGCCTGATTCGATGCTGGAGGAGCCGAATGTATATTTTTATTTGCGGCTCGTTATGATAACATTAGAGGTAACAAGCGAAAAAAAGACCGTCCGGCGGCAACCGGAGCGGTCTGTACAATGGAAGCTTCCCTCAAGGGGTTCGGCTCAAAATTTCTGGAAGAATAGACCGCTGGAATTGGGACTCAAGGGCGGTCTATTTCTTTTTGGTCAAGGTAACTACCAACCCGATCAAAGCGACCAGGAGCATATCCTATTAAATTCATCGGAAAACAATAAAAAATTGTCGATTTAGCCGTTTCCTCTATTGTCAAATCAAAAAAGCGCAGTATAATATGCAATAGACAACTACACAAATCCTTCGGGGCAGGGTGCAATTCCCGACCGGCGGTGATCGTGTCACGAGCACGTTAAGCCCGCGAGCCTCCCCAGCTTGTCAGCAAGCGACGGAGTGCAGGATCTGGTGAGATTCCAGAGCCGACAGTACAGTCTGGATGGGAGAAGGATGACGACAGTACGTTTTCTGCACGTGCTTGTTTGCCTGTGCAAACGGGAAAAGCTGCAAAAGGGGCATGCAAAATCAGCACCTTTTGTTTCGCGAACCTGTTTCCTGCACATGCTTTGTCATACGCCTGTAATCTGCCCTGAGAATCTTTCTCAGGGTATTTTTGCGTTTCCGCAGGCAAAGCGTATGAGTAGCAACACGTGTGGCACGACCACTGTTGCCATTCCTCAAAGAAGGAGAACAAAGAGGAGATGGTACACATGAAAGAAACAGCCTTGCATTCTTCGCGCAGAGCAACCCAGCGGATCGTGACGATTCCGATGCTGGCCGCCGTTGCCTTTATCCTGCAATTTTTGGAGGTTCCCGTTCCGCTGATGCCGAGCTTTCTGAAGCTTGATTTCAGCACGCTGCCAGCGTTGATCGGCGGGCTTATGTACGGTCCGGTGGCCGGAATCATCATCGAAGTTTTGAAAAATACATTGCACTTTCTGTTTAAAAATGCAGACGGACTCTTGATCGGCGAGATTGCCAATGTGATTGCCGGCGCCAGCTTCATTTTGCCGGCTATCCTGCTGCAACGCAGCGGCCAGGGCAAAAAAGGTTTTCTGACAGGGCTTGCGCTCGGGACATTGCTGATGACGGTCGTCATGGCTGTCGCCAACGCATACGTCCTGCTCCCGGCTTACGCTGTGCTCTACCATATGCCGATGGCAGAACTGCTCGCGATGTTCAATGCGACGAGCGTCTGGTCCCTCGTCTTGGTCGGCATTGTGCCGTTCAACATTTTCAAAGGCGTCGTGCTCGCCTTGGTCGCCTATCCTGTTTACGCCAAGCTGGGCGCTCGCCTGGCCCTGCGTACCACAAATTGACATCGGCCTTTCGACTTGCTAAGATATGTTCTTAAACGAACCGTTTTTGTGAAAAGGCTATGAAAGGACCCGCAGCTATTTCCCTTGTTCCAGAGAGTCGGCCCTAGTCTGGAAGGCTGATACGAGGCATACCTGCACCCCATCCTGAAGCCGCCAGCGACGAGCTGGTCCGGTCGCCCCGCCGTTATCGGGTTGGAAAAGAGGACTGTGGCACAAGCCATGGTCAATCAGGGTGGTACCGCGGAAGTCAATCCTCCGTCCCTTTTGGGATGGGGGATTTTTTGCATTTCATGCGAAGAAAAAAGGAGCGTAGAAGGATGAAAGAGGACAAAGCGTTTGTAAAAGAAATTACACCGCAGTCGGAAGATTTTTCGCGCTGGTACATTGATGCGATCAAAAAGGCGGACTTGATGGACTACACCCCGGTGCGCGGCTGCATCGTCTTCAAGCCCGACGGCTTCGAGCTGTGGGAACGGATTCAGGAGGCGATGGACAAACGGTTCAAGGAAACCGGACATCGCAATGCCTACTTCCCGATGCTGATTCCCGAGTCGTTTTTCCAAAAAGAAAAAGAGCACATCGAGGGCTTCAACCCAGAACTGCCATGGGTGACCGAAGCGGGCGGCGAACAGTTGGAGGAAAAGCTCGCCCTGCGCCCGACCTCGGAGACGATCATCGGCCACATGTACAGCCAGTGGATTCAGAGCTACCGCGACTTGCCGATCCTGATTAACCAGTGGGCCAACGTGTTCCGCTGGGAAAAGCGCACGATGCCGTTTTTGCGCACATCGGAATTTCTCTGGCAGGAAGGCCACACCGCCCATGCGACAGAAGAAGAGGCGCGCCAGGAAACGATGCAGATGCTCGAAATTTATCGCGAAGTAGTCGAGCAGGAGCTGGCGATTCCGGTATGGAAAGGGCAAAAGACGCCGAGCGAGCGCTTCGCGGGTGCGGTTGACACGTACTCGATCGAAGCGATGATGAAGGACGGAAAAGCCGTGCAGGCGGGCACCTCGCACTATTTGGGCGACAAGTTTGCGCGCGGCTTCGAGATCAAGTTTTTGGACCGCGACAATCAGTTCAAGTACGTGCATACGACCTCGTGGGGCAGCTCGACGCGGCTCATCGGCTCGATGATCATGGTGCACGGCGACGACCGCGGCCTGGCGCTGCCGCCACGGATGGCGCCTACGCAAGTCATCATGATTCCGGTAGGTCCGATGAAGCTGCGGGAAAAAGTGATGGAGGCGTTCGATCCGCTTTTCGACGAGATCAAAGCGGCAGGGGTTCGCGTGCGTGCCGACTTGCGTGAAGAGACGCCGGGCTGGAAGTTCAACGAATGGGAAATGCGCGGGGTGCCGCTGCGCCTGGAGCTTGGGCCGCGCGATGTGGAAAACGGTCAGGCGATCCTGGCCCGCCGCGATACGGGCGAAAAAGTGACCGTGCCGCTGGCGGGAATTGCCCAGACGATTGCGAAGCTGCTCGAAGACATCCAGCAAAACATGTTCCAAAAAGCGCTGGCCTTCCGGGAAGCTAATTCTCATCTCGACGTCGACACGATGGAGCAGTTGGCTGCGCACATCGCCAACTGCGAAAGCGAGAACCGCCCAAGCGGCTGGGTGCTGGCCGGCTGGTGCGGAGACGACGCTTGCGAAGCCAAGGTCAAGGAAGAAACCAAATTTACCTCCCGCAACATTCCGTTCGATCCGCCTGCCCAAAAAGCAGCCTGCATTTGCTGCGGCAAAGAGGCGAAGCATACGGTCTGGTTCGGGCGGGCGTACTAGGCGGTTCTGGTAACGCATACGCTTGAACCGAAAACAAGGGAGTGCCCCTCGCGTGAAAAAGAGGGCACTCCCTTTTTGCCTGTGCGAAAAACTTAGCGGCCGAGCACCCAGTCGGCAAAAACCTGTGCGTCGGAAAAGCGGTAGTCCGGCTCCGGATCGAAGCTTCCGGCCTTTTGCGTGACGGGCAGCCAATCGACCCCGACCGTCGTAAGCCCTGCCGCACGCCCGGCCACGATGTCGGCATCGCTGTCGCCTACAAAAATCGTCTCCCCGGCCGTTGAGCCAAGCTCTTTCAGCGCAGTAAAAATGCCTTCCGGGTGCGGCTTTGGCTGGCTCACGTCATCGCCTGTAATCACGACGGAAAAATACGTTTCCAGTCCCCACTCGCGCAAGGAAATATCTGCGCTTCTCCGTCCTTTTCCCGTGACGATTCCCATCTGGACTCCAGCCGCGTGCAACTGCTCCAGCATGCGGGCGATTTCCCCGGGGTTTTGCACCCGGGCATGCTCGCTCGTGTAGATGGCAAAAAAATGATCCAGTGCCGCGGCATGCTCGTGTGCGGGCAGCCTGTTTTGCAAAATGCCTGTCTCCGTCGGCCCGAACAGCGCGACGATTTGCTCGTCTGTGTAATGCTCCTGCAAAAAGCGCTGAAAAGTCGAGCGAAAAGCCGTGAAGATGAGCGGGAGCGTATCGGCGACGGTTCCGTCAAAATCAAACAGAATGGTGCGCATCATCCACCCTCCTTTTGGGCTGAAAAACAAAGAAAAACCATCTTTCTTGATGGTTTTCCTGGTGTGGTTCTCTGCTTTTTACAGAGGCTTGTCCTGATCGTCTGCATCCTCAAACGGTTCTTCCGAATCGTCAGTCGGGTCAGCAGGCGTCAACGGGAACAGAACGTCGAAAAACTTGAATTTGCGGCGTCCCGGCTCGTTTTTAAAGCCTTTGTACTTCTGCAAAAGATCGCTGATGTCGTCGACCAGTTGGTTGCGTTCTTCCTGGCTCAAATAAAATTCAGTCAGGTTAAAAGCAAACGTGTTCTGGTATTCCTTGCGAACATCCTGATCGCTTGCCACGAAGCGGTTGAGTGTCCTCATGAGATCCTTTTCTGTCGTGCGAAACGGAGTGAACATGACGTCACTCAATTGCTGTGCGTTTTCCTCAATCATAAGCTGAAGCTTAACCTGAATCACCTTGGCGACTGGCTCGTAATATTTCTCAACGATGGAACCTTTGACGCGGGTATCCACCTGTTCGAGCAAACCAACACGCACGAGCTCCTTCACGTGGTAGTGAAGACGTGCAGCATTTTCGCCTAGTTCCGTAGCGATTTGTTTGGCCGTACGCGGCTCCAAATCCTCGAAGAGTTCTAAAATCTTAACCCGTTCTGCTATGGCAAGGGATTTAAGCGCTTCTGGATCGGTTACTTCAAAAAACTCTTTCATGCCAATTCTCACCATCCAACTGACTAGGCCATTTTTTTATTTTTCTTAATTAATTCTATCGTTTTCTGATTGAAAGCGCAACGTATATGCGGATGAAGTGCCTGTAAGCTTGTGGTAAAATGAGACAAGTGATTTTTACGGAGGGATGAGCATGATCGCAAGCGGACAAGCCGCGCCGTTATTTACATTGCAGGCCAATCAGGATCAGACGATTTCACTTTCCCAATTCCGCGGGAAAAATGTTGTGCTTTATTTTTATCCGAAGGACATGACGCCAGGCTGCACGACAGAGGCGTGTGATTTCCGGGACTACCATCCGCAGTTCGCTGAGCTGAATACAGTTGTACTCGGGATCAGCCCGGATTCAGTCAAATCGCACGACAAGTTTATTGCCAAGCACGAGCTGCCGTTTCCGCTGTTGGCAGACCCGGAGCACGAGGTGGCAGAAGCGTACGGAGTGTGGGTGCTGAAAAAAATGTACGGCCGCGAGTACATGGGGATCGAGCGGACGACCTTTGTGATCGACAAGGAAGGAAACATCGCAAAGGTCTGGCCAAAAGTAAAGGTGAAAGGGCACGTACAGGAAGTGCTTCAATTCATCAAGGAAGAGCTGCAAGGCTGACAGGCAGAGTTGATACATAGAGGAGGAGCATTTCATGAGTGTGTCTACAGAGTATGTGGTTCAATCCTTTTGCCAATTGGCGAACATCCCGAGTCCGTCCGGCAACACAGCCAAAGTCATGGCGTGGGTAGCGCAGGAGCTGGAACAGCTCGGCGTCGAGTACAAGCGGACGAACAAAGGCGCGATTGTAGCGACTGTGCCGGGAGCGCGTGACGACAAGGCGCGCCTGCTGACAGCGCACGTCGATACGCTTGGCGCGATGGTCAAGGAAATCAAAAGCAACGGCCGTTTGAAGCTGACTTTGATCGGCGGCTTTGAGTTCAATGCAATTGAAGGGGAGCATTGCACGGTGGAAACCGCGAGCGGCCGCCTCGTCACCGGAACGATTTTGTCCTCGAAGGCTTCCGTCCACGTGTACGGCCGCGATGCAGGCAAGGCGGAAAGAACAGACGTCAACATGGAAGTGCGCCTGGACGAAAAAGTGACAAACAGGGAGCAGGTGCAGGAGCTGGGCATTTCCGTCGGGGATTTTGTCTCCTTCGACCCGCGCGTGACCGTCACCGACAGCGGCTTCATCAAGTCCCGGCACATTGATGACAAGGCGAGCGTCGCCATTTTGCTCGGCGTGCTGAAGGAGCTTCGCGAATCCGGGCAGCAACTGCCATACACCACGCACTTTTTTATCAGCAACAACGAAGAGATCGGCTATGGCGGCAATTCCAGCATTCCGGCAAACGTCGTGGAGTATTTGGCGGTGGATATGGGCGCGATCGGCGACGGCCAGACGACAGACGAATACTGCGTCTCCATTTGCGCGAAGGATTCCTCCGGGCCGTACCACTACGGTTTGCGCAGCCATTTGACCCGACTGGCCAAAGAAAACGGCTTGAACTACGCGGTAGACATTTACTCGTATTACAACTCAGACGCGAGCGCGGCGTTGCGGTCAGGGTACGACATCGTCCACGGGCTGATCGGCCCTGGCGTGGACGCCTCCCACTCCCATGAGCGCACGCACAAAGAAGCGCTGGAAAATACGGCGAAGCTCATCATGGCTTACCTGGCTTCCGAGGAAATGCAAGCATAGGAGGACGGCATGAGCAATATGTATCAATGGGCCGATTACTACGATTTGACGCAGCGCGGCGTTGCGGGCGACGTCGATTTTTACCTGGAAGAAGCGAAGCAGGCTGGCGGCAAAGTGCTCGATCTTGCTTGCGGCACCGGGAGAATCGCGATTCCGGTCGCCCAGGCCGGGATCGAGGTGACGGGCATTGACTTGTCACAGGAGATGCTGGCGCGCGCGCAGGAAAAGGCACAAGAGCAAGGCGTGACCACAGGGCTTACGCTGCTTCAGGGAGACATGCGCAGCTTCGATCTTGGCGAGACTTTTTCACTCATCATGATCCCGTTCCGCTCGTTTTTGCACCTGTTGCACATTCAGGAGCAGATGAAGGCGCTCGGCTGTATTCGCAAGCATCTGGCACCTGGCGGAAAGCTTGCGATGAACGTGTTTGTGCCCAAAATCAATCATTTTTACGAAGAAAATGAAAAGATGTCGCTGCGCGGAACGTATCCACTGCCGTCCGGGGGAGAAGTGTTGATGTGGGATTACACCCGCTACGACCACTTCCAGCAACTGTGCGAAGTGACCCGCATGTACGAGCGCACAGATGCGCGCGGCACTGTGGTTGAACGAGTGAATGGACGCTTTGTGCTGCGCTATATTTTTCCGACCGAGCTTCACCACCTTTTGCGCCTGAACGGGCTGAAGGTGACCAGGCGGTACGGCAACTTTGCCAAAGCGCCTTTTGATGCGAGCAGCACGGAATTGATTGTCGTTTGCGAGTCGGTGTAGCACCTTTCCAGACTTTCCAGACAAAGAAAAAAGGCGGGGGATACGGATGAAGATTTACACGAAATCAGGGGATAAAGGCGAGACTTCACTGGTGGCGGGCGTGCGCGTGCCGAAGTTCGCGGATCGCGTCGAGGCATACGGCACGTGCGACGAGGCCAACTCGCAAATCGGGCTGGCCCTGTCCCTGTTGCCCGCAACGGAGGCGTGGCAGGAGTTGCAGGATGTGTTTCACATCATTCAAACCAAGCTGTTCCATGTAGGCGCGGAGCTTGCCACACCGGAAGGGAAAAAAGTAGGTTGGCCGATCGGCGAAGAGGATGTGACGTTTCTGGAGGAGCAAATCGACAAGCTGGACGCAGGGCTGCCGATGCTCACCAACTTCATTTTGCCGGGCGGCCATCCCGCTGCCGCTGCCTTCCATATTGCCCGCACGGTTGTCAGACGCGCCGAGCGCAAAGCCGTCCATGTGGCGCAGCAAGAGCAGGTAAATCCGGCAGTCGTCAAATATCTCAACCGATTGTCCGACTATCTTTTCGTCGTCGCCCGTCACGTAAACAAAGAGACAGGCTCCGTGGAAAAAACGCTGCATGAATAAGCAAAAAGGGGTTGTCCCATAAGTCGACTGTCCGGCTTGGAGACGCCCCTTTTTTGTGTGAAAACATCTGGCTGTTGGCTGGATTCATGCGTTTGGTTGGGGACAGGCCCCTTTTGCTTGAGCCAATACTATCTATCGGAGGTAAGTAGAGATTCCTGGGCGAAACGCGATTTTTTCAGTAGGAAAAGTGTCGTACAGCCGCTGGCCGTCGCGGCAGGCATTGCCTTCGAGCAGCATGGTCAGTTGCGTGTTGGTGATCGGAAAAAACGAGAAGCCCTCCAGCATGTTGACGACAGGCTTCATGAAGGCGAGCGGGATGTGCACTTTGCGAACCCGCTTTTTGCCGATTGCCTCGCCGATGGCATCGAGTATTTCTCCGTAGGAGATCGGATCAGGCCCGCCCGTTTCATAGATTTGATTCGTCGCAGCGGGCAGGCTCAATGCCTGGACAAACACATCCGCTACCGTTTTCCGCGCTACGGGCTGCAAAGGATAGGAGCCGTCGCCGATAACAGGAGTGACAGGCATGCGCACCAGATCCGCGAGCATGTTGACGAACTCGTCGCCCGGACCGAAGATGACCGATGGCTGAAAAATGACGTACGGGATTCCGCTTGCGATCACGAGCTGCTCGGCTTCGTACTTTGTGCGGTGGTAGGCGCTTGTCGCGTTTGCTCTGGAACCGAGGGCGCTCATGTGGACGAAGCGCTTTACGCCCGCCTGCTTCGCTGCCTCCACGACGTTTTTCGTGCCCTCGACGTGAATTTTGGGAAACGTAATCCCTTTGCCCGGCTGCTCGCGAATGATTCCGACCAGGTGAATGACCGCCTCGCAGCCTGCCATGGCGCTTTTCAGCGATTCGACGTCCAATATGTCTCCTGCTGCCAGAGAGACGCTTCCCGGCCCGGCCTGCCCGTGGTGCAGCTTGTCTTTTGAGCCTGGCCGCGTCAAGCAAACGGCATCGTGACCTTCGGCAATCAGCCGCTCCAACACGCCTTTGCCGACAAATCCGGTAGCTCCCGTCAGGAAAACCTTCATGCGTATCGCCCCCCGTTAAATCTTTCCAAGCCCATTTTACATCAGCACAGCGGCATCGTGCTATTGCTTGCGACGATTGCCGAGCCGATCAAGATCGGTATAATGTAGGAAAAAGGGGGATATATTTATGGCACAACGCAAAGTACCCGTCGCAGACATTTTGGATACGCTTCAGCAAATGTACCCGGATGCCCACTGCGAATTGAACTATACAACCCCGTTTGAGCTGTTGATCGCGACCATTCTTTCGGCACAGTGCACGGATAAGCGGGTGAACGAGATTACCGAGCCGATGTTTAAAGAGCTGAACCGGCCGGAGCACTACCTGCATCTCACCCAGGAAGAAATGGAAGAGCATATAAAAGGGCTGGGCTTGTATAAAAATAAGAGCAAAAACATTTTGGAGGCCTGTAGAATCTTGTTTGAAAAGTACAACGGGGAGGTGCCGCAAACGCATGCCGAGCTGGAAGCGTTGCCGGGCGTAGGGAGGAAGACGGCCAATGTCGTTCTCTCCAATGCGTTTGGCGTCCCGGCTATTGCGGTCGATACTCACGTGTTCCGCGTGGCGAACCGCCTCGGTCTTGCCAAAAGCGACAACGTAGACGAAGTGGAGCGCCAACTGATGAAGCGCATCCCGCGCGAAAAGTGGTCGGATGCCCACCATTGGCTGATCTGGCACGGCAGAAGAATCTGTGCGGCGCGCAATCCGAAGTGCGATCAATGTCCGCTGCAATCCATGTGCAAATACGCTCTGACGGAGGCCAAAAAAGCAGAGAAAAAGGCGCCTGCGAAGCAAGCTGGCAAACAAGCCGCCAAGCCGAAAGCGAAGCCCAAAGCGAAAAAGGAGCCAAGCATTTCTTGAGGGAAGCTCGATTTCCAGTTCTTTCTCCTCAATTCCGCGTAATGGATATTGACAGTTTTCGCCGAATAGACGTACACTTATTTAAAGTAATTCTAATCAATGACAAACAGGATTGACTGATCTTTTGTCTTGCGAAAGACTGTGGGGTGTGACAATTATGACACAGCGTGTGGAAAAAGCTGTAGAAATCCTCAAAAACACCGGGGTTCGGATGACACCTCAGCGCCATGCCATTTTAACGTACCTGCTGGAGACGATGACTCACCCGACGGCTGACGAAATATACAAAGCTCTCGAAGGTAAATTCCCGAACATGAGCGTCGCAACGATTTACAATAACCTGCGGGTTTTTAAAGATGCGGGCCTGGTGATTGAGCTTACCTACGGGGACGCGTCCAGTCGCTTCGATGCCAATGTGGAGGAAGATCATTACCACGCGATCTGTTCCAATTGCGGGGCGATCCGGGACTTCCATTTCCCGTATTTGCGGGAGGCGGAAGAAGCTGCCGCAAAAGACATCGGGTTTAAAGTTACCGGACATCGTATGGAAGTATATGGCATCTGCGAGTCCTGTCAAAAGAGCGCCCACTAAAATGAAGCTGTACGGACGAACACCTTTTGTCTCAACGAAAGCTTAGCAAGTTGAGATAGAAGGTGTTTTTCTGTTGAAAGGTGTAACGTTTTGACTGTTCAAACGTCTTTTTTTGGGGGAGAGCGGGGCTTGTCTCTCGTTTTTTCCAGTAGACAAAAGGTTGTGAATCGTTTGAAGCCACGTTATGATCGAATTGACAGACGAATGACGAATGCATACAATCTGGTCCGCGTGCGGGCTTATTTGGCTGGGAGGAGGAACAGGCCATGAACATGCAGCTTGGAATGGCACCTCGCCCCAGGCGTAGACGGAGAAGGGCAATGCGCAGGCTTTTTGCGCTGATGCTTTTCTTGCTTGCAATTTTCGGCAGCATATACTGGTTTTTCGTGCTGCGCGCTTCGACCGAGCACGTCCAGCCGTACGACGGCGACAAAGCAGTCATCGTCTACGAAGGACAGCGGGCGGATGCTTCGTATTTGCTGGAGGCGGAGCAAATCTTGCTGCCTTTTGACTTTATCAAGGAAAAGATTGATCCGGCGATCTTTTGGGATGAGCCTACCAAGTCGGTGATCGTGACGACGAAGGACAAAGTGCTCAGGATGGAGAGCGGCGAAGTAGTCGCCCATCTGAACAAGCAGCCGGTCAATTTGCAGGTGCCGGTCAAGGAAGTGGGCGGGACTCGCTACGTGCCGCTTGATCCATTGGAAAAGCTGTATCCTTTTGCTTTTGAGCGCAAAGCGGATACAGGCGTCCTCACGGTGGAGCAGGAAGGGTACGAAATCGGGCAGGCAAAAGTCGTCAGCGACGAGGAAAAACAACCCGTTCGCGTTGGCGCTTCGCACCGCACTCCGATCGTTGCCGAGCTATCTGCCGGAGAACTGGTCGATGTGCTCGGCCAGCAGGAAGGCTACTACCGCGTGTTGACCGCTTCCGGAATCGCGGGCTTTCTCCCGGAGAAAAGCCTGGAGATGGCGAGCAAGCGGAAGGTCACCTTGCAGCACGCCACTTCTTCCGAGGGGCAAGCTGCGTGGAAGCCGAATGGCGAAAAGGTAAACATGGTCTGGGAGCATGTTGTCAATAAAAATCCGAACGTCGCCCAAATCGGGGCGTTGCCTGGCGTCAATGTCGTCTCGCCCACCTGGTTTGAGCTGAAGGATGCAGAAGGGACGCTTTTGAACAGGGCTGACCCGGCGTATGTGAAATGGGCGCACAAGCGCGGCTATCAGGTGTGGGGGCTGGTCACGAACGGCTTCAATCCGGACTGGACCCAAGCGGTGCTCGGCAGCTACGACAAACGAGACAAGCTGATCGCCCAGCTCATTCACTACGCGCACCTGTACGATCTGGACGGCATCAACATCGACTTTGAAAATGTGTACTACGAAGACAAGGAGCGGCTCGTCCAGTTTGTTCGCGAGCTGACGCCGTATTTGCACCAGCAAGGGCTGACCGTTTCCATTGATGTCACCATCAAGTCCAATGCGAAGACGTGGTCGATGTTTTTTGATCGCAAGGCATTGGCCCAGGTGGTCGACTACATGGCTGTCATGACATACGATGAGCATTGGGCGGCGAGTCCAAAAGCAGGCTCGGTCGCTTCGCTGCCTTGGGTGGAAGCAGGCTTGCAAGGCGTGCTCGAGGAAGTGCCAAACGAAAAGCTGCTGCTGGGCGTTCCTTTTTACACGAGACTGTGGACGGAAGCCAAGCAGGCTGACGGCACAATCAAGGTAAGCTCCAAAGCGCTGTCCATGCCAAGGGCGCAAGAATGGGTGCAGGAGCGAAAGCTTACGCCTGTTCTCGACGAAGCATCCGGCCAACAATACGTGGAATATCGCGATCCGAAAGACGGGAATGTCTACAAGATGTGGCTGGAGGATGTCTCTTCCATGAAAAAGCGGATCGAGCTGGTCAAAAAGTACGATCTGGCCGGAGTCGCTTCGTGGCGGCGCGGATTTGAAGAGCCGGAGATTTGGCCGGCCATCGAAGAAGGCTTGAAAAGCGCCATAACGGCTCAGTAAAAAAAGAAGCCACCTGCTGCCCGTAAGACGGGATTGTGCAGGTGGCTTATTGTGTATCGCAAGGTCGAGGCACCAATCATGTCTGGTTTTGCTGAGGCTGTCCGTCTTCCAAGCGCAATGGCTGTCCGCAAAACATACAGGCATCTTCTTTTCCAAGCATCTTCGTTACTTTTTGGCACGAAGGACATTCCACCTGGGGAGCAGAGGTAGAAACCATGCCGGAAATCATGAACAACACAGTGCTGCCCATCGTCAAAATAAAGCCGATGATTAAAAGCAGCGTCATGAAGATGTGAGAGCCTTTTAACAGGTTGCCAAGGAAAGGTATAAAGTCCAGATATCCCCCGAAAAAAGCGTACCCTGTATACATCAGCAAAATGCCGATCACCATGCTCCAGTTGCCCCATGTGCGCATGCGTTTGATTTTGCTCAGGCGTTCAGTTTTTTTCATCATCATTCCTCCTACATTACAGTATAGCATACAAAGGTTTTGTCTGTTGACAAGCAGGAAACGAACAAATCGTGTAGAATCCATAAGTTCAACCCAGGGCAGGGAGGA